>NZ_JBFAGB010000047.1:0-69859 GCF_040639875.1 Actinomadura sp. NPDC023710 | reverse complement strand
GTCAGCCGGGACAGATCCCGGCTGTTGAGCACGTCCCGGCGCTCGACTTCCAGCTTCATTTTCGTCCAGCTGGTGAAACCGTGTTCACGGGCGAGCGCGAGCTGGGCGGAGGCCAGGATGGTCTGGTGCGAGACGGTGTGGATCCGCGCCGTGGCTTCGCAGTCGCCTTGCCGGGCGTCCCGCAGGAGCCTCTTGGCCTGGTGGCGGAGTTGGTCCAGGTCAGGACGGGCCGGCAGATCGCGCATGACGTCTCCCTCGTCACCCCGTGGTCCGCATACGGGGCCGAAGAGATCGTCATCGTCGTGGCCTTGCGTGGAGAGATGGAGGTGGACTCTGTCCTGCCCGCGGACCCGGTGGCGCCCTCCCGCGCTCGATTTCCAGACTACAGGGAACGGTGCCGGTTGTCAGCCCGCCGCTCTGTTCCCGCTATTTCCGTTGGCGCGGTGACTGGCGCGAGAGAACTATTCACAGTTGTGGGCAGATCTCGTTTTCCGCCTTCTCCGGAACACGTTCGGAGCGAATTGCTTCGGTGTGTCGGGATGAGCGGTCGAACCGGGGCGGAAGGCCGCCCCGGTTGGGAAGGCGTGGTCAGCGGCCGATGGCGGCGAGGACGTCGTTGGCGATGGCTTCGTCGATTCTGCCGTCGGGCGCGCCACCGACCCCGATACCGGCGATGGGGAAGCCCTTGTACTTGACGGGGACGCCGCCGGGCAGGACGAGGGTGCCGGGGATCTGTTTGATCGTTTCGTTTCCGGTCAGGGCGCTGGTGGGCTGGCCGAAGGCCACGGCGGTGTAGGCCTTGCGCTTGGCGGACTCGTAGGTCTGCGGGCCTGACCTGCGAAGGCGGACCACGAGCCGGATGGTGCCGGCGCGTTCCATGATGACCATCGTCACGTGCTGGTCGCCGTGCCGGCGCGCCGAGTGCACCAGGGCCTTGGAGGCCCGGACGAGGGCGCTGTCGGACAGGACCCGCTCCGGCGCCGTGGCCTTACCGTGCCCGCCATGCCCGCCATGTCCCTTGCCGTGCCCGCCGTGGACGGTGACGGCGGCGGACGAGGGCGCGGCGGACGAGGGCGCGGCGGACGCCGTCCCCGCGACGCCGAAGGTTCCGGCCGCGACGGTGCCCACCACCATGGCGCCGCCCATGAATTGCCTGATCGACATGGCTCTCCCCGATCCTCTGACATGAGGTTACATAGAGTAATCGTTCAGACATGGACGGTAATAGGCTGGAGATCTGGAAACAACCCGGGGTGCGCAGTGTGCCGAGCAACTCTCGGAAAACGAATGACCATGAACTCCCCAAGGCGATCCCGTCGGCGGACCGCGGTGTGAGGTCGCGTCGGGGCCGGACGGCGCCGATGTGACGGTGCGTGCCTCCGGCGGTTGGGCCGCGCCGCGACCCAACCGACCTCACGAGAGAGCGAGGCTAGTCGTTGTCGCGGGCGCGGTCGGCCAGGGCCTGGTTCATCTCCAGTTCGCGTTCCTCAAGGTTCCATCGCCCCGCTTGGGAGGCCTGGTTGGTGACCCAATAGACCATGGTGCCGTCGCGCAGGATTCGGCTGTAGCTGGCGAAGGACCAGTCGTTGCCGCCGTTGTGCCAGGCGACCCGGCCATCCTTGGTCTTCAGGACGCCCCAGCCGTATCCGTAGGCGGCCTCGGTACCGGGGATCCGGGCGTGGGGCTCGAACATCCCGGCCTTGGCGGCGGCGTTGAGAATCGTGTCGCCGAGCAGCGCGCGGTGCCACTTGAACATGTCACGGCCGGTGGACAGCATGCCGCCGTTGCCGCGCAGGTACCAGTACGGGCCGTCGGCGGCCCAGGGGTGGTCGAACGGACGGCCCTGGCTCGTGCCGTTCTCGTCGTACTCGACGGCCACCTGTGCACGGGAGAATTCCGGCAGCACATAGCCCGTCCGGGTCATTCCCGCCGGCGCGAACAAGTGAGTTGCCAGGAACCGCTCGTAGCTGGTCCCTGACACCTTTTCGACGATGGCGGCGAGCACGCTGAATCCCGTGTTCGAATAGTGGAATTCCGCGCCGGGGCGGGAGAGCAGCTTGGATTTCAGTGCCTTGTCCAGCATTGCGTCGCGGGAGACGGGCTCGTAGTCGTCACCGAGCCCTTCGGCCAGCCCGGCCGTGTGCGTCAGCAGGTGATGCAGGGTGATGCCACGTTTGTCGGCGGGCACCGGGCCGAGGATCGTGCTGATCCGGTCGGTCGTCCGGAGCCTGCCCATCATCTCCAGCTTCATGATCGCGGCCGCCGTGAACTGCTTGGTGATCGACATGACGTCGTACACGGTGTCGCAGGTGGCCGGGGTCCTGGCCGTCCGGTCCGCCAGGCCGAAGCCCTTGCAGTGCGCGAGCTCGCCGCCACGGGCGGCGACCACCGTTCCGCCCGGTCCCGCGGGCAGCGTGCGGTCGAGGTACCGGGCGATCGAACGGTCGACGGGCTCCGCCGCGCTTCGGGCGGCCCTCGGCACGCCCATGGCGTCGCCGCCGCAGCCCGCCAGGGTCAGCGCGGTCGTGAGCGCCATGGCGAAGGGGAGCGGATTGATCCGTTGCATGCGACCTCCAGAGCAGTGTCTCGCGGGGGATGTGCCAGAGGCTGTCCGCGGCGGGCCGCGTTGATCAAGAGGTCATGCCGTTCGAGCTTGTGCGAGACGCTGTACGGCCTGTTCAGCGTGGGGCATAGTGGGGCGATCGACGAGCATCGGGGTGAGAACGTGACCGCACCGCCACCGTCACCGGACGTGGCCACCGACGAGGCCGAGTTCATCGCCGCGCTGCGCCGGCTCAAGGCCTGGTCGGGCCTCAGCTACCGGCAACTGGAGCGTCGGGCCGCCGAAGCCGGTCGAGTGCTGCCCTACTCCACCGCGTCCACCGCGCTCGGCCGCAAGAGCCTGCCCCGCGAGGAACTGCTGGTCGCCTTCGTCCTGGCGTGCGGGCTGGACGACGACGAGGCGGCGTCCTGGGTGGCCGTCAGGAAGCGCATCGCGGTCGGCGGTTTCGTCACCGCGACCGAGCCGAGGGCGGCCCGGAGGCCGCGATGGCGACCTGCGCTCGGCTGGGCCGCGGTGGCGCTGAGCCTGGCGCTCGCCGGCGGCACGACGCTCACCATGAAGGCGGGCGAAGAGGTCGAGACCGTCCAGGCCGTTGTGGTGAAGTGACCCTGGCCTGAAACGGCAATGTCGAACTCGCGCCACTAGGACAGCCCGTGGGCTGCCGGGGGTCCCAATGCGGATCGTTCACGGACGCTGGGCCGGGTTCGCATCACCGCAGCCGCCTTCGCCGCCGCGACTCCTGCTCGCCCGGCCGATGGAGCGCAGGTAGCGTTCGCCCAAGACCGCGAGATGGTCGACGAGACCGGGCGGTCCCGAGACCTCGAAGTCGAGTCCGAGCATGCCGATGTACACCGCGATGGTCTCCAGGCTGTCGGCGCCCGTCACGAGCACGCACTGCTCGTCGCTGACCGACTCGACCACGCCGACGGCGGCATTGATCCGCGACACCACCTCCTGAGCGGAGGCGAACACGGTGATCCGGGCGTGCACCTTCCAGCCCGTCGAGGCGACGTCGCGCAGGACGAAGCTCGTGTAGTCGAGCCCGGGCAGCGGGGTCGGGGTGAACACGCGGCGGGTGGGCATGCGCGGGGCGATCCAGTCGACCCGGAACGTCGCCCAGGTGCCGGCCTGCGGATCCCGCCCGACCAGGTACCAGCGGCGCGTCCAGCTGACGAGCCGGTAGGGCTCCACGAGCTTGTGCCCGGACGTCGCCGCCGTGCCCGAGGGCAGCTCGCCCGCCTGGCCGTCGGACCCGGTGGTGTAGTCGAAGCGGAACCACTCGTGGTCGCGGACGGCCGTCGCGATCTGAGCCAGGACAGCCGAGTCGACCTCGGGGTCCTCGACGTTGGAACCGGTGTTCTGCGGCCCCTGCGAGGTGGACTGGTGGATCGCCGCCACCTGGCGGCGCAGCCGGTGCGGCAGCACCTGTTCCAGTTTGGCCAGGGCACGGGCACTGCTGTCGTGGATGCCGCTGATGCCGGTTCCGGCGCGCAGCCCGATCGCGATGGCGACGGCCTCCTCGTCGTCCAGCAGCAGCGGGGGGAGCTTCGTGCCGACGCCGAGCCTGTAGGAACCGGTCGTGCCGCGCGTGGCGTCCACGGGATAGCCGAGCTCGCGCAGCCGCGCGATGTCGTTGCGGATCGTGCGGCTGCTCACGCCGAGGCGTTCGGCCAGTTCGGAGCCCGGCCAGGACGGTCGCGACTGCAGCAGCGAGAGCAGGGCGAGCAGCCTCGCCGAAGTGTCCAACATGATCTGCATGATGCCGCATCATTAGGAACGAAGTCTTCCTATATGGGTCCTACCGTGAGGGCATGACAACGACGAAGTCCGCTTCTTCCGAGATCCGCCCCTTCCGCGTCGAGATCGCGCAGGCCGAGCTCGACGACCTCGCCCTGCGACTGGCCAACACCCGGCTGCCCCGTCCCGCCGCGGTCGACAACTGGGACCTCGGCACGCCGAACGGCTACCTGCGCGAGACTGTCGACTACTGGCGCGACGGCTTCGACTGGCGGCGGCAGGAGGAGCGGATGAACGAGTTCCCGCACTACCTCACCGAGATCGACGGCCAGAACGTCCACTTCGTCCACGTGCCCTCCGCCGAGCCGGACGCCACCCCCCTGCTGCTCATCCACACCTACCCCGGCTCGTTCGTGGACTTCCTCGACATGATCGGCCCGCTCACCGACCCCGTCGCGCACGGCGGGCGGGCCGAGGACGCGTTCTCCGTGGTCGTCCCCTCGATCCCCGGCTTCGGCTTCAGCACCCCGCTGTCCGGCGGGGACTGGACGATGGCGCGGGTCGCCCGCACCTTCGACGCCCTCATGCGCCGACTCGGCTACGAGACCTACGGCTCGCACGGCAGCGACGCCGGCACCATGGTCTCCAGGGAGCTGGGACTGCTCAAGCCGCCCGGATACCTCGGCATGCACGTGCTGCAGCTGTTCTCCTTCCCCTCGGGCGACCCGGCCGAGTTCACCGGCTTCGGGCCCAAGGAGTACGCGGCGCTGGAGCATATGCAGTGGTTCCAGTCGGTCGGCGGCTACAACGCGATCAACGCCTCCCGGCCGCAGACCGTCGCGGTCGGCATCGCGGACTCGCCGGTCGGTCAGCTGGCCTGGAGCGAGCTGTTCAACTCCTTCGGCAACGGCACGAGCCTGGTGACCCGCGACCAGATCCTCACCCAGGTCACGCTGTACTGGCTCACCAACACCCAGGCCACCGCGGGCCGCTATCACTACGCCGAGGCGCACTCCGGCGCCGAACCGGCCATCAACACCGCGCCGACCGGCGTCGCGGTCTTCGCCGACGACTTCCAGACCATCCGCTCCCTCGCCGAACGCGACAACACCAACATCGTGCACTGGAGCGAGTTCCCCACCGGGGGCCACTTCGCCTCCCTGGAGGTTCCCGACGCGGTGACCGCCGACCTGCGCACCTTCTTCGCGGCGCTGCGAAAGGGCTAGACGTCCGGACATCGGGCGGCCGGTGCCCTCGGCCGCCCGATGAAGGGTGCGTTCAGGAGACCGGCTCCAGGGCCTCCTCGGTGACCGGGGCCGACGAGGCCGTGGGACGTACCCTGCGCAGGGCATAGAGGCTCAGCGGAACACCGAGCGCGGTCGCCGCGGCGGCGATGAGCAGGGTGAACTGGTAGGCGTCGAGGAAGGCGGCCGGTGCCGCCGTGCCGTGCTCCACGTGCGAGGACTGCCGGCTGTTGAGGACGGCTCCGAGGACCGTGATCCCGAGCAGGCCGAAGATCTCGCGGGAGACGTTGAACATGCCGGAGGCGATGCCCGAGCGGCTCGTCGGCAGCGCGCCGAGGACCATGTCGGTGAGCGGGATCAGCAGGCCGCCGCCGATGCCGTACAGCAGGAACCAGGGGAGCAGGTCGAGATAGCCGTCGCCCGCGCCGACCGTGGAGATGAAGCCGATCGCGACGGCCATGAGGCCGAGGCCCGTGGCCACGGTGGCGGCGGCCCCGAACCGCGCCGCGACGCGCGCGGACAGGGCGCCGGCCATCACCGCCATGCACAGCGCCATCGGGACGAACGCCGCACCCGCCTCGGTGGGGCTGAAGCCCAGGGAGTTCTGCAGGTAGAGGGCGGTGAAGAAGTAGATGCCGAAAGTCCCGAACGACCACAGGCCCATGGCGACCAGGCCGCCGCTGAAGACGCGCACGCGGAAGAGCGACAGGTCGATCATCGGATGGGCGGTGCGCGCCTCGACGAGGAGGAAGGCCAGGGCCGCGAGGGCGGCGAGGCCGAACGTGCCGAGGATCACCGCCGAGGTCCAGCCGCGGGACTCGCCCTCGATGAGGGCGAAGGTGAGGGCGAACAGCGCGGCGGAGGAAGCGGCCAGGCCGCCGAAGTCCAGCCGGCGCAGCGAGCCGCCGGTCGCGTCCGCCGTCCGGATGCTCACCAGCGCGACCACCGCCGTCACGATCCCGAACGGCACGTTGATCAGGAAGATCCAGCCCCAGTCCGCGTTCTCGCTGAGGACGCCGCCGGTGTACGGGCCGACCGCCAGCGCGAGCGCGCCGACGCCGCCCCAGATGCCGATCGCGGTGGCGCGCTCCCGGCGGTCGGGGAAGAGCTTCGGCAGCAGGGCCAGGGAGGCGGGGGTCAGGAGCGCCGCGCCCACCCCCTGGACGGCGCGGGCGATGATCAGCGCCTCCTGGCTTCCGGCGAGGCCGGCGGCCAGTGACGCGACCGTGAAGATGCCGAGCCCGGTGAAGAACGTGCGGCGGGAACCGAAGACGTCCGCGAGCCGGCCGCCGACCAGCAGCAGGCCGGCGAACACCAGGATGTAGCCGCTGACGACCCACTCCAGCCCGGAGATCGTGAGCCCCAGGTCGCGCTGGATCGACGGCAGCGCGACGTTGACGACGTTGTTGTCCAGATAGGTCATGAAGGTCGCGAGCGCGACGGCGGCCAGCGCCGTCCAGCGCCGGGACCCGGGTGTGTCGGTCATGGGCGGTCCTCGTCCTTGTACGGTGTACTTGTACGGCGTACATCTACGTTGTACAGGAGAGCTTGTACGGCGTAGGGTTGTCAAGTGGCCCCTGAGAAACTCACGAGAGCGGCCGTGCTGGACCGGGCGCTCAAGCTCGCCGACGCCGACGGGCTCGACACCGTCACCATCCGGCGGCTCGCCCAGGAGCTCGGCGTCACCCCGATGGCCCTGTACTGGCACTTCAAGAACAAGGAACAGCTGCTCGTCGGCATGCTCGACGCGGTGTTCGGCCAGGTCACCGCTGACATCGATCCGGCCGAGCCGTGGCAGCGCCGCCTGCGGATCATGGTCGAGGCGCTGACCGCGGAGTTTCGCCGGCACCCGTGGATCTCCGAGATCTCGCAGACCACGGACAAGAACGCCTCCGAGAACTTCCTGCGCGCGACCGACGTCGCCCTGGAGCTGCTGAGCGAGGCGGGGTTCCCGGTGGATCGAGGTTTCCAGATCGCCACCCACCTGCTCGGCGGGGTCGTCAACCTGATCGCGACCCAGCCGTCCGGCACCGGGAGCGGCTGCGGCGACACGGCCGGCCTCCGGCGGGACAAGCGCCTGGCGCTCGAGACCGCGGCGGCCGGCCGGTACCCCCGCCTGGAGGAGTACGCGCGGACGCTCGAACACGAACCCGACGTGGAGGCCTACTTCTCCTTCGGGCTCGACCTGCTCCTGAGCGGTGTGGAAAGGATGGCCGAATCCGCCGGCGACTCCTGAGCGGGGCGGGAATGGGAGCGGCTCGGGGGACGTTCGTCGTGGACATGTCAGACGACGTTGAGTTCAGTCCGGCCGACTGGGTGCGGGACCAGACGAAGAAGATCCTTGAAACGGGCACCACCGAGGGGATCGACATCCTCGGCTCGCCGATCGTGCTCCTGACGTTGCGCGGTGCGAAGACGGGCAAACTGCGCTACACCCCGGTGATGCGGGTGGAGCACGGCGGCAGTTACGCGGTGGTGGCGTCCAAGGGCGGCGCTCCCGAGCATCCCACCTGGTATCACAACATCAAGGCGCACCCCGAGTTCTCGCTGCAGGACGGGACCGTCACGAAGACCTACGTCGCGCGCGAGGTCGACGGCGCCGAGCGGGCCGCATGGTGGGAGCGGGCCGTCGCGGCCTACCCGCCCTACGCCGAGTACCAGGAGAAGACCGACAGGCAGATCCCGGTGTTCGTGCTCGACCCGAAATGACGACTCGCCGCCGCGCGCTCCGATCGTCAGAGCGTGCGGCGGCGTCTCCCTCTTTCCCGCCGACGGGTCGGCGGGAACGGGTGCCCGATGTCAGGCGGCCGTTGCCAGGGCGATGGCGGCCGCGACGGGCACCAGGTAGAGCAGCGGGTACGGGATGTGGGAGAAGGAGCGGGCCCGGACGATGGTGACGACGGCGCCGAGGAAGTAGAGCACGAGGGCGATGCCGGCGGCGAGGCCGATCACCGGGACGGCCAGGCCGATCAGCAGGCCGACCGCGCCCGCGGCCTTGGCCGCACCGAGCGGGGTCCACCACGAGCGGGGGACGCCGTACTCGGTCAGCGGCTCCACGACCCAGGAGGCGCGGGTGAGGAGTGAGTAGGCCGAGAAGCCGACCCAGGCGGCGGCCAGGACCGTGACGATGACGTGGGCTGTGGACATGGGTGTCGCTCCTACTGTGGTGCCGGGGCCGCGGGGGCCCGGCGGGAGGGTCGGTCACTGCCCTGACACGGCGCGCGAGACGGATGTGACGGCCAGGTCTGTGTGACGCGCGTCACGACCACAGGAAGCGTTCGCCCGGGCGGCGGAACGGGGGTCCGCCGCCCGGGCTCCCGGCAGGCGTCAGTCGAGGACGCCCAGGTCGACCCGGTCGAGCCGGTCGGGTTCGGCGATGACGTCGATCGCGGTGATGAGGCCGTCCACGATGGTGAAGGCCAGCACCACGCGCAGGCGGCCGCCTGGGGCCATCGCCAGGCCCACCGCCCCGTCGATGAGGGCGGTGCCGGTGAACCGGGCCCGCTGGACGGCGGCCATCGCGCCCCTGGCCACGGGTTCGGCTCCGGAGACCGTGACGGGCTCGGGGGTGGGGATGACGGCCTTGTCGGCGCGGAGCACCACATCGGGGTGGAGCAGGGTGACCAGCCCCTCGAAGTCTCCGCTCCGGGTGGCCGCCAGGAACGCCTCGACGATCCGGCGCTGCCGGTCCAGATCCGCGCCGGGCGCCGGGGCCCCCCGGACCCGGCGGCGCGCGCGGCTGGCCAGCTGCCGCGTCGCGTCCGTCGAGCGGTCCAGCATGGCGGCGATCTGCTCGAACGGCACCGCGAACATGTCGTGCAGGACGAACGCGAGCCGTTCGGCGGGTGTCAGAGTGTCCAGCACCACCAGCAGCGCGACCCCGACCGAGTCGGCCATGACCGCCTCCTGCTCGGGGCCCGCGACCGAGGCGGAAGCCGGCACCGGCTCGGCCGCCTGGACGTCCAGTGGCTCCTCCCTGCGGTGCTCACGGGAGCGCAACATGTTCAGGCACACCCGCGCCACCACCGTGGTGAGCCACCCCGCGAGGTTCTGCACTTCACTGGTATCGGCCCGGCTGGCGCGCAGCCAGGCCTCCTGCAGGGCGTCATCGGCCTCGCTCAGCGAGCCGAGCATCCGGTAGGCCACTGAGCGCAGATGCGGCCGGTGTTCGGCGAACCGGTCGGCCAGCCAGTCGTTACCGTTCATCCGTCCCATTATCCGGCCCGTAGGAGCCGGAACAGCAGGTCAACCGACGCAGACCACATCATCACGGGCTTACCGAGCCGGTCGCTGCCGGCCCGGCCCGGCCCTGAACACGCGGTTCTCGTCGGTCGAAGTTCGGCCGTCAGCCGGTGCCGCCGCTGCTACGGGACCAGATGACTTTCCAGCCGGTCTTGTGCACCCAGCTGCCCTTCTCAGTGACCCCGATCCGCGCGTAGATCTTGTTCACATTGCCGTAGGTGGGGATGTTCTCCAGGCACTTGATCGTCCAGACCCCGCCGGTGGCGGAGACGTCCGCGCCCAGGTAAAGGTCCGGGTCACCGATCCAACGCACCGCATACTCCAGCTTGGCGGCGTGGCCATCCGCCAAGGTGTCCCGGACGCACCCGGGCGAGAAGATGCCGTCGGATCTGCGCTGGGTGTCGCCGGACGCCTGAGCTCCGGTCGTGGAGAAGTTCCAAAAGCCATTGGCCAACGCGGGGCTCTGCGTCGCGGTGAGCAGCCCAGCGGTCGTGGCCAGGGCCAGGGCGGCGCCGCAGACCCTTCTCTTGTTGACGGACATCGGCATGTGTCGTCCTTTCCTAGACCTGTCTGGGGCCCGCCCCGCCACACCGGCGAGAACTGTCGGGCGATACTGGTCCGGGGTCAGTTCACAGCAGGCCGCGCTCGGCTGTCATGGTGTTCCAGCCCAGGCCGGAACACCGAGGTCGCGGCCCCCGCCGGCGTCAGGTTGTTCCTTTTGCCATCGGTATGGCGGAGCATGTGAGGGTGGTCGGGGGAGTCTTAAGAATTGTGTTCACCGGTGAGGATCTGGCCCGGGTTCGCGTCGCCTCGCGCGTCGACGATCTGTGGGAGATGGCCATGAGCCTGCACGTTCTGCAACGGCCCGGCGGAGGTCAGGACCTGGCCGACTGGCGGCGCCGAGCGCGGGCGGACCTGGCCGGGGCGGGCCTGCTTCAGGCGGTACGGCGAACGCTGGTGCCGCTGATGCCGATCAAGGCGTACTTCCCCGATTTCCTGACTCCCCATCAAGCCCAGGCCGGACTGCGGAGCGGCATCGACGCGCTGGCGGACACCCCGCGTTCCCGCGTCCGCCACGAGATCGGTCAGCTGCGCCGGCACGCCGCCCTGCCCGCCGCCCTTGAGGATCTCGCCCGCGGTGACCAGCGCGCCGTGACGGGCCTGGCCGGCCTGGCCGACCGCTACTGCCAGACCGCCTTCGCCTCCCACCGTCCCCGGATGGAGCAGGCACTGGGACGCGAACGCGCCAGGCTCGGCCGCGTCCTCACCGACCAGGGCGTGGAGGCGACGCTCAACGCCCTGGGGCCGCGCATCCGCTGGCGGCCCCCGGTCCTTGAGGCCGACTACGCCGCCGGCCGGTACGAGATCCGGTTACGCGGCCGCGGCCTGACCCTCGTCCCGTCCTACTTCTGCCGCTACACACCCGTCGCGCTGGCCGACCCCGCGCTGCCGCCCGTCCTGATCTTCCCCGCGCCCCGCCGCGACCTGGCCCGCGGCCCGGACGGCGCACTGCCCGACCTGCTCGGCTCCACCAGGGCCAGGCTCCTGCGCTGCATCGCCGCCGCCGCCTGCACCACCAGCGAACTCGCCCGCCGGACCGGCACCTCCATGTCGACCGCCAGCGCACACGCCCAGGTGCTGCACCGCGCCGGGCTGATCACCAGCAGCCGGCACGGCAACATGGTCATCCACCAGATCACCCGGCTGGGCGGCGAACTGACCCGCCGCTAGTCGCACTCGGTCATGATCTTGGTGCCGGTCGGGGTGATGGCTCGGCCGGCGTTCCCGACCCGCCGTGCCGCCGGTTCAGGGACGGGGTGGCCGGTGTGCCTCGTCTGGGGCCTCCACCTTCCAGGCGATGTGCTCCAGGGTGGTGAGGTCTTCCGGTGCGAGGCGGTCGATGAAGTGGCGGCGCACCGATTCCAGGTGCGCGGGGGCGGCGTCCACCAGAGTGTCCAGGCCGTGTTCGGTGAGGACGAGGAGGCAGCCCCTTCCATCGGCCGGGTCGGGGGCGCGCCGGATGAGGCCGCGCGCCTCCATGCGGGTGGCGTGCCGGGAGAGCCGGCTGCGTGACCAGCCCATCTTCGCGGCCTGCTCGTGCAGGGTGCCGGCGTGGTCCGGGCGTTCCGACAGCGTGCTGAGCACCTCGTAGTCGGGCTCGGAGAGGCCGACCCGGGAGAGGTCGCGCGCCGTGCCTGTCTGGACGGCTACCACCATGCGGCGGAAGGCCCGCCACGCCCGTTCCTCGTCCGCGCCCAGCCAGCGCACGGGCTCGTCCGACGATTTCTTTGACATGTAAACAACCTATCCTCTAGTTTCATTTACATGTCAACGAAAAAGGTGCGCGTCCT
Organism: Actinomadura sp. NPDC023710; assembly: GCF_040639875.1. Taxonomy (NCBI): domain Bacteria; kingdom Bacillati; phylum Actinomycetota; class Actinomycetes; order Streptosporangiales; family Thermomonosporaceae; genus Actinomadura; species Actinomadura sp. NPDC023710. Next base: position 57,722 of record NZ_JBFAGB010000047.1, on the reverse strand, counting down.
CGTGCTGGTGTGCAGCACCCGCCCCGGCGCCCTCGGCCCCGCGGTGGGCGCATGGCTGACCGAGACGATCACGGCTCGTGCCGCCGAACTCGGCGCCGAACTGGTGCCGCTGGCCCTGGCCGACCTCGGCCTCCCGTTCCTCGACGAGGAGGAGCATCCGTCGTCGGGCGTGTACCGGAACGAGCACACGCGAAGGTGGAGCGCGATCGTGGACGCGGCGGACGGCATCGTCGTCGTGACCCCGGAGTACAACTACGGGATGCCGGCGTCCCTGAAGAACGCGCTGGACTACCTCTCCCGCGAGTGGGCGTGGAAGCCGGTCGGGTTCGTCAGCTACGGCAACACCTCGGCGGGCACCAGGGCCGTGCAGCACGCCAAGCAGGTGGTGACCACGCTGCGCCTGGTGCCGCTGGGGTCCACGGTCGCGCTCCGCATCGCCGACGCCGTGCGTGACGGGGACGTGCGGCCGGGCGCCGCCGCCGGCGAGGCCGCGATCGATGTCCTGGACGAGCTGGTCCGGGTCGCGCACGTGCTCCGGCCGATGCGCGAGCGGGCGCGGCCCGCATCGGTGGCCGGACCCGAACCGGGCTCCTACCTGCGGCGATTGACGCCTGACGACGCCCCCGAGGTGACCGTCCTGCAGCGGTGCTGCTGGGTGGACGAGGCCCTCGCCAACGACCCCCTGACCGTCCCCGCGCTGCACGAGTCCGTGGAACAGGTGCGTGACTGGCTCGCGGCCTGGCACGCGATCGGACTGTGGCGGGACGGCCGGCTCCTCGGCATGGTGCGGACCCGCCGCGTCGACGCCGAGTGGCACGTGGGACGGCTCGGCGTCGTCCCGGACCTGCGGGGGCGCGGCCTTGGCCGCCGGCTGCTCCATACGGCGGAGGCCGCCGCCGACCCGGCCTGCCGCCGCATCGTGCTGTCCACTGGAGCAGGCAGCCGGAACAACATCGCGCTCTACCGGAGCGAGGGATACCACCCCGCCGCCCTCCCCGGCGAGGACGGAACCATCCGCCTCACCAAGGAGCCCCTCGGCACTGGCTGAGCGGTTCCACCCGCTGCGCGGACGAGGAGCCCCGGAGGCGGTTGCCCGCCCGGACCAGCACCACTCCGGGAACGTCACTCCAGCCGGGCCGCGGCCTCCAGCGGCTCGGACGAACGGAGGTAGCGCAGGTCCTCCATGACCAGGGCGGCATCGGTGGCGCCGCCGCGGCGGAGGGCCGGGGCCAGCGCGTCCAGGTCGGACCAGCGGGACGGGCGAAGGTGGACGCGGTAGCCGTCTCCAGCGGGCTCCAGGGTGAGGGCTTCGCCGATGGCGAGCCTGCTCTCCGGGAGGTGGGCCGCGGTCGCTCCGGCGGCTCGTTCCAGGGCGGTGACCGACGTGATCCCGGCGGCGATGGGCAGGGTCGTGTCCGGGCCGGTGACGTGTTCGTGCAGGTCACGCAGGCGGGCGGCGGCGGTCGTACGGGCGGGGTGGTCGTTGGGCAGGCGGTCGTCCAGGAGCCTCGCGGCGCGGGCGACGTGACCCAGCGGCGGTACGGACGGGCGCTCGCCGAGCAGGCCGGTCAGCGCCTCCAGGGCGTCCTCGGCGCCGGAGGCGAGGGCGGCCCACTGCTCGGTGGTGAGCGGGGTGAGCCTCGGGTGGCGTTCCGTCCAGTACGCGACCGCCCGGTCCAGGTCGGGGCCCGTACGCCAGAGGTCGGCGGGGTCGTCGGGCATGAGCAGCTCGACGACTTCGACGGCCTCGTCGGTGGTGGTGAGCGCCTCCAGGGAGAGCGCGGCGATGCGCAGTTCGATCGCGGTCAGGTCGAGTGCGTGGGCGCGGGCGGCGTCGCCCCCGCGGAAGGCGGCGACGCGGCCCCGCGCCCAGCCGTCCGGCCAGGAGAGCGTGCGGGCCGAGGTGGACAGCAGGATCAGGCACTGGGCCGGTGACAGGCCGGTGCCCTCGGCGAACGCCCGTACGGTCGCCTCCCGGCCCACGGGCGGCGGGCCGTTCTCGGCGATCAGGTCGAGCGCCCGGCGGAGCCGGTCCGGGTCGCCCCAGCCGCGGCAGGTCCGCAGCTCGACGGCGCGGTTGCGGGTGAACAGGAGCGGGTCGGGGCCGTCCGGGGTGTAGAGGAGCGCCGTGACCGCGTACCCGTGGCCCACCCGCTCGTAGTCGGCGACGGCGGCGGCCGAGATGGGGCCGCGGCCCGAGCGGATCTCCCCGAGCTCGTACTCCGGGCGCAGCCGGGCGACGTGCCAGGTGCCGTCGGTACGGAGGAGCTCGGGGACGGCGGCCAGTCTCAGAAGTCGCGCGCGCCCGTCGTCGTCCCACGCGGCGTTGAGGACGCCGGCGCCGAGGCGGCCCAGCGTGTTCTCGACCCCCTTGACGGCGGGGGCGTTGAATGTCGCGATCTTCTTGTCGTACGGCACGTCGGCGGCGGCCCGGGTGAAGTGGGCGATCCTCTCGTACGCGGATTCGGGCCCCGGATCGTCCGGCTCGGGGGACTTCTCGGACAGGACGGCGGGCGCCGCGGAGGCGGGCGCCGGGCGCAGGTGGGGCGGCGGGGCCGGCGCCAGCCGTTCCAGCAGGGCGAACCCGCGCTCGCGGCATTCGACGGCCGTCCACACCAGGAACGTGACGCCCTTCCAGAGCGACTCGTCGGTGATCTCCGGCAGGAGCAGGCGGAGCCGTCCCGCCAGCTCGTTGCGGGCGGCGTTCTTCTCCGCGTACCCGCCCTCGGGATCCAGCACCCGCATGAGGTCGGCGGCGAGCGCGGCGTCGGCGACGTCGATCAGGGCCTGCGCCTTCTTCTCGTCGACGGCGCGCAGCGCCCTGGATCCTTCGGGGTCGCGCGGCCGCATCGCCGACCACCGGCCGGGAGGCGCGACCAGGCGGGTCCCGGCCGCGTAGCGGTGGTGCTCGACCGTGCTGATGTTCTCGGCGCCGTCGTGCTCGGGCACCCTGCCCCAGCCGCGGACGTACCGGCCGATGGTCCGCCCGGCCGGGTCCCGCAGCTCGATGATCCGGCCCTGGCCACGCCACACGGTGGCCTCGGCGCCGCCGGGGAAGGCGACCCGTTCGCCGTCGGCCGGTACGACGCTGCGGGCGGCGGGGTGCGCGCCGCCGTGCGGGCAGTGCGGGCCCCCGTGGTCCAGCACGGTCACCCGGCCGTTCACGGCGATCAGGCAGCGGTCGTCGAGGTCGCGCGCCTCGGTCCGTTCGTGGGACCGGCTGGAGACGCTCTCGTACGTGCCGAAGCCGTGGGACGGGCCGACACCATCCGGTGTGACGACGGAGGCGCGGAACTTGTGCTCCCAGAGCCGGCCTGACTCGATCAGGAGCAGGTCGGTGCCGCTCTCTTCCAGGTAGTCGGTGATGGTGTTGACGTGGCCGGGGACGAAGGCGGGCAACTCCAGTTCGTCGAGGACGCCGCCGCTCAGCGTGGTGGCGAGGGCGCGGGCCGGATCCGTCCCGGTCGCGATCGTCCGGACGCTGTCCAGGAAGGGGCCGGGGACTCCGGCGATGGTGAACCGTTCGGCGTCGCACAGGGCGGCGTGCGCGTCGGGAAGCCCTTGGTCTGGGACCCGCTCGGCATGCTCGGCCAGGATGGCGGCGACGATCCGCGCCGTTCCCGGTGTCGTGGTCAGGGCCCGGACGGTCTCGGGGGCGGTCTGCTTCGGGACGGCGGGCTCGGTGACGTTGAGCTGGTTGGTCACGTTGCCCACGATCGCGTCGCGCAGCAGCGGAGCCCAGTCCGGGTCGGCGGCTACGGCGGCCAGGTCGGTGCCCACTCCGGAGGCGAGCCGGTCGTGAAGCTTGAACGTGTGCAGCAGCCGGGGCCGCGCGAGCGGGACGCCGAGGTCCAGGAGGAGATCGAGGAGCGGGAGGTCGGCGGCGGTCTCCTCCCAGCGGTTGACCTCGTCCTCGTCCACTCCCAGCACCGCCTCATGGTCGTCGCAGGTGAGGCCCTCCGCGCGCAGCCGCGTACCGGCGTCGTGCAGGAGATCACCGAGACCGGAGACGGGGAGAACGAGGCCCGCGTACAGCTTCAGGAAGCGGCCGAGCCAGTCCTTCGCCGCCGGCCCCGCCAGCCCGGGGGACGTGGTGAACGGGGCGGTCAGGCCCGCGCCCGCGAGGTTGCCGAGGAGGAGCGACACCGCCGCGCTCTTCGCCTTGGGGGTGTCCTTGGCGGGCAGCGGCAGGATGCCGAGGAGAGCGCGGCCGATTCCCGCGTCCGCCCGTGCCATCGGGCCGAGCAGCGGAAGGACGAACTTCCAGAGGGCCCGCGGTGCCGACTCCATGCAGCCGCTCCCCAGCAAGGCCCGCACGGCGCGTTCGTCCTCGGGCCCGCCGAGCGCGTGCCCGCCGGCCTTGGCCAGCGCTGCCCAGCCGTCGGCCAGGGCCAGCGCGCCGTCCGCGCCGTCCGGGACCTCCTCGCACCACTCGGTGAGCAGGCTGCGGTGCCAGCGGTACGCGCCGAGGGCGGGATGGCGGGCGGCGAGGCGCTTGCCGTGCTTCCTGAGCGTGGCCGTTCCGGCGGCGTCCGGTCCCGCGGCGAGGTGCGCCGCGACGAGCGCGGCCTCGTCGACCGGCAGCGCGTGCGCGTCCTCGGCGGCGCGGGCCTTCTCGAAGAAGGCGGCGGCGAAGCGGGCGCTGCCCGCGGCGGCCAGGACCCGCGCGCACTCCTCGTAGAACGGTGGCAGCAGCTCGGGCGTGTGCGTCTCCAGGTCGTCGCCGGTACGGGTGAGCGCGGTGCGCGCGAGGCCGGGCTTGCGGGAGGCCAGGCCGCGGGCGGCCCGCAGGTCGGTGTGCGCGGCCAGGATTCGGGCCCGGTGCGCCGGATACCGGTACAGGGCGGACGCGAGAAAGCCGAGCGGGCCCGCGAGCACCGTGCCGACGCCGGTCACCGCCACCGGGGCCAGGCCGTACAGGGACTTCTCGGCCTTGTCACCGTCGACGGCCGCGAGCCGAACGAGTTCGACGACCGGCTCGTCCAGGACGGAGTGCTCGTAGCGGACGGCGACACACGTGTCCTCGTCGGAGCCGGCGGGCGCCCCCGGCAGCACCGCCCCGGCGCGCAGCAGCACCTCGCGCGCCGGGGCGGTGATGCCGGAGGGCACCACGGTGCCGGGCTCGCCCTGGTGGGCGTCGCAGTAGTGGGAGTACGCCTCGGCCGCCTCCACCACGGGCACCGTCTCGTCCACGGTGCGGTCCGCGTACAGAGCCATGAGAATCCGGACGCCCTCGGACCAGGTGATGTCGCCGATCTCCCTGCCGCCCGCGGTGAAGCTCAGGGACGCCATGTAGGCCGGGCTCATCGGCCCGCTCCAGTCCAGGTCGATCTCGACGCCGAGCGGCTCGGGCGCGTGCACGGTGAACCGCGCCCTGCCCCCCTTGATACGCCCGCCCAGCTTGTGCACGCGGCGCTCGAACGCGGCGCCGCTCTCGTACCAGGCGTCCAGGTATCCGAAGGTGTCGACCACGCCGAACGTACGGTCCATGCTCGCGGGACGCGTCCACACCTCGCGGCGCACCTGCTCGACGACCTGCGTGAGGTTCCGTCCCCGCCAGATGGGCAGCTCGTCGCCGAGCAGCAGCGGGTGCGGGATCGCGAAGGCGTCCGCGCCCTTCCACACACCCTCGCGCAGCAGCGCGCAGCGCCCGAGGTCGGGCGCGCCGTCGACGATCGGGGCGATGACCAGGTCGGTGAGCGTCTCGCGCCACACCGGGTCGTCCCAGACGGCCGCGAACACCGCGGCCGGGACGGGCGACGACCGCACCATCCAGGACTCGACCCGGTCGTGCACCGCCCGCGCGTGCTCGCCGAGCCGGTCGCAGAGGGCGGCGAGCCGTACCGCGGTCGGATCCTTCCTGACGCCGGCGGGCAGCTTGGCCGGCACGCCGCCCGCGGCCGTCCGGCAGGCGAGCACCGGCCGCCGCGTCCCCTCGACGGTGACCTCGTGGCCCGTCGCGATCCCGATCCATCCCATGGCACGCCAATCTTGATCATTTTTAGGACGTCTTGCGTGGTCACGGGCGTGCCCTCGCCGCGGCGTCCCGGACCGCGTGGTCCGGGCCCGTCTCCGCCAGCTCGTCCAGCACCTCCAGCGCCTCCGCGGTGCCGATCCGGGCGATGGCGTCGACCGCCTTGACCGCGCGGGCCCTGGTGCCCCGCGCCACCCAGCCGGGGATCAGGACGGCCAGGTCGCGGGCCGTCCGGCCGTCGCCGAGCCACCCCAGCGCGGGCAGCGCCCAGGCGTCGCCGTGCAGGAACAGCGCCCAGCCCAGGTCGGCCAGCGAGCGCCGGTCGCAGGCGTCGCGGACCGCGTCCAGCCGCTCGTCCGGCTTCCTGGCCAGCCCGACGAGCCTCCTGGTCGCGGCGGCGGGCAGCGCCCGGCCGCCGCCCTTGAGCAGCACCTGCGGCAGGACATCGGGATCGGCGTACGCGGGCGGCCGGGGCGCCCGGCCCGGCGCGGTCAGCACCGCCGGAAGGTCCTCGACGGGCGCGTCCGGGACCCGCGGCGCCGGGCCCGGCCCGGGCAGCTCGGGATGCGCCCTGAGGTGCATGCGGAGCAGTCCGGCGGCGAGGAGCGCCGACGCCGAGTCGCTCGCGGCCACCGTGGACAGCACCCGTACCGCCCGTACGGGGAAGCGCTCCATCGCCGCGAGCAGGTACTCACGCGCGAACTCCCGCTCGTACCGCTCCAGCAGGACCTCGAACGCCTCATCGCTCGGCAGCAGGGAGATCAGCTCGACGAACCGCTCCCGCCACGGCTTGTAGATCCTGATCCGGTCCCAGGCGTCGACCAGGACCGGGGCGACCGCCGGGCCCACGCCGTCGGCCATCGTGGCGCGCATCCCGAACGTGAACGCGTCGAAGTCGGACTCCTCCAGCCGCCAGCCGAGCAGTTCGAGGTGCCGCGGCGTACCCACCGACGCCCACAGCCGTTCGCGGTAGAAGGCGTTCGACCCCCACTCGGCGGACGGCGGGTCGGCGCAGCACTCGTCCACCCAGTCGTGCCGGGTGGGCACCAGGTAGGAGACGACGAGCCGCCGGGAGCGGGTGCCGCGGTGCGCGGCCAGCCGTTCCACCGCCCGCCGGTACTCCTCCTCGGGGCAGAAGGCCAGCAGGCCCCGGACCCGGCGCAGGCTCACCGAGTCGACCTGCCGAAGGGAGTCCAGCGGGCGCAGGTCTCGCGTCGAGGAGGCGATGCCGCTCAGCTCGGCGAGCGCGCAGGCGGCGAAGGCCGGCCCGCGGGAGGCGATCCAGCCGTCGGTGAAGGTCCGCGGCGTCTCGTTCCCGTTCTCTGCGCGGTCGACGACCGACGCGATGGCCGCCGCCCCGGCGGGGTCGTCGGCCCCGCTGAGGTACGCCCGCGCGTGCGCGACCAGGGCCGGGTCGCTCGCAGCCGCCGACAGCACCGCCTCGATGTGGCCGCGGTGCTCCTCGGTCAGCTTCGCCGCCACGTCCGCGGCGCCGGGGTCGACGGTGTCGCCGGGCGCGACCTCGCCCAGCGCCCGGTCGCTGACGCCCGGTTCCGCGGGGAGCGCTCCGCCCCGCCGGGGGTGCAGATCTCGGCGCAGGGGCTCGGAGAGGACCAGGACGTCCTCGGCCGGGGGGAAGTGATCGTCCATGGCGGACCACCGTAGGCGAACCGTGCGACACTCAGCCGATTCAGAACCGGGGGCCTGTCAGGCCCCATGCGGTGAGTTCGATGAGCGTTGTTCTTCTTGCGGGGGAGCCTCCCAGGTGGCGGTGATGTCGCGGGCGACGTCACGTAGGAGGTCGATGAGCATGTCTGCGAGTGGTGTGAGGCTGGCGTCGGTTCTGGTCACGGCGTAGAGGTGGCGGTAGGGCCTGGGGTGGGCCAGTTCGCGATGGGTGGTGCCGGGCGCGTGGGTCAGGGCCAGGCGCGAGACCAGCGCCACTGCGATGCCTGTGCCGACGAGGGCCTGGGCGACGTCGTAGGACTCGGTCTCGAACCGCACGGTGGGAGTGAAGCCGGCCTCGCGGGCAGCGTTGTGGAACTGTTCGCGGGCGGCATGGCCGGCCAGGATGGAGACCCACGATTCGCCGCGCAGCTGTTCCAGGTGAACTTCGGTGTCCGCGGGCTGCCCGGCGGCCAGTGGATGGTCATCGGGGAGAACCACGACCATCGGGTCCAACAGGAGCGAGTGGGCCCGTAGGTGTGGCGGCGGCGCGAGCGGCGCGTCCCAGGACGCGACGATGGCGACGTCCAGGCGGCCCGCGCTGATCTCGTCCGCTCCGCGTCCGGACACCACGTCCATGACGGAGACGTCGGCGTCCGGATGGCGGTGTCGCAGAGCCGTCAGGGCCGGTGGCAGCAGGTGCAGGGCGGCCGCCTGGAACGTCCCGATCCGCAGACGCAGCGAGAGGTGGCCGAGCAGTGCGGCCAGTTCCGCCTCGGCCCTGTCCGATGCCTCCTCCACGGTTCGACCGTGGGAGGCGAGCAGCGCACCGGCCGCGGTGAGCGTCGCTCCGCGAGGACCCCGGATGACCAGGGGCACCTGCCAGTCGCGCTCGGCCTTGGCCACCTGCTGGGTGACCGCCGCGGGCGTGAGTTGGAGCGCGTGAGCCGCCGCCGTCAGGGAGCCGTGCCGCTCGATCAACGCGAGAAGCCGCAGCTGCCCCGGATCCACCAGCATTCACTAATCCTAACGCTGCACCCTTCTCTTTTAACTTCTCTAAGGGGCACGAGGCAGGAAGCCTGGTGGTACTCCCATCGGCACCGATCCCCGGAAGGGGCTCTTTCCCATGCCCACGCATGTGCCCGTTTTCATCGCCACCACCTTGCTGCTGGCGATGCTGCCAGGCGCGAGTCAAGCCCTGATGATCCGGCAGGTCCTCGAAGGCGGCCAACCGACGCTCCGGGGCACGCTCGCGGGCAATGCCAGCGGCTTCCTGCTGTGGTCAACGGCCGCCGCGGCAGGGCTGTCCGCCGTCCTGCTGGCCAGCCCCACCGCGTACGCGGTGCTCCGGATCGCGGGCGGCATCGTGCTGATGATCCTCGGGGTGAAGACGCTGCGGACCGCGCTCACCACCGCCTCCACCCGCCCGCCCCACGAGGGCGGGCGCGGCACCGGCTTCGCGGGCGGATATCTCACCGGCCTGATCACCAACCTCGGCAACCCCAAGGCGGGCGTGTTCGCCATCTCGGTGCTGCCCCAGTTCGTGACCGCGGAAGGCCCGGTGTTCCTGTCGACCGTCGCCCTGGGAGCCCTGTGGGCGCTCGTCAGCGCCTCCTGGTACATGTTGCTCACCTGGGCCGTCCGCCGCGGGCGCGCCCTGGTATCGCGGCCGACCGTCCTGCGGGGACTCAGCGTGACCACCGGCGTCGTCCTGCTGGGCCTGGGCGCCGCGGTGGCAGCAGGCGTGTGAGACCCGGGCCGGTACTCCTCCCAGCGCCCGACCGCTCGACCGAGGCCTACGCACGCGCCTCATCACGCGGTGGCTCCGCCGGCGTCGGTCATCGACCGGGCATCTGCCCATTGGGGTGAACGTGTGCTGCGTCCGTGATGTCCAGGCGGTGGTATCCATCGCCATGGTCGTGGAAGTACAGGTGAGGGCCGTGGGCGTCGAGAACTTGCCAGTCCTGCAAAGGTTTCCCCGCCGGTCCGACGATTTCCGCGGCGTCCAGCCACCGGATCACACCGTCGATCAGCGTGCACCACGAAAGCCGATCGTCGGGTCCGGCGAGCAACAGGTGGTCGCCGGCAAAGGCGAGGGCGCGAACGTCGTCCACCGGACATGCATATTCGACCGTGCGCCCGGCCTGTATCCGGATCAGAGGGCCGCCCCGGTAGGCCCAGGTGACTCCCGCGTGGCTGTTGACGGCGTCGTCAAGGCATGCGATTCCCGAGTCCCACAGCCATGTGCCATAGGGGTCCCGGCGGACCAGACTGAACGATTCGGGCCAGCCTTGCTCGCCGTGCGTGGTCCAGATGGTGCCGGAATCGTCCGAGACGATCCGTTCGATGTCATCGCCCAGTGCGAAGGTGCGCCGATGTGTTCCGTCCGAGCCGAACACGTGCGCGTTACGGGGTTCCCAGTGGCCGTCGATCCACGGGAGACGGGGAGAGGCGACCAGCAGTTCACTGCGCGGCAGCAGGGCGATCATCGGGTAGGACACGGGAAGGTAGGGCAGGTCCAGCCGATGCCACCCATGTGCCTCGTGGGTGTAGAGCACCACCGGACAGGATCGCGGCGGCCGGTAGAACGGCATCGAATTGTGGTTCGGCCCGCGGACGAAGCCTCGGGCCTGACCAGGCTCGCTGGTCGCGAGAACACCGATCACGCCCTCCGCGCCGGCCGTGTACGACAGCCCGACTTCTCCGTCTGCCAAAGGCGCCGACGGAGCCACGCGCACGGCGTTGAGAACACGCATCTGCGCAATCGTAGGCAAAATGGGGACGGAGGGCCTCTGTGCTGACCTGCCCGCATGAAGCCTCACTCCCGTACTGCCCGATGCCGCCGCGTCCCGGGTGACCGTGGTCATCGGCTCGGCGTGCTCTCGGTGGCCGCGGCCGGCGCGGCGGACGGAACGTCGCTTCGGCTGCCGGCACCGTTGAAGGCACGGAGTTGCCGGCGCCGCGGGCTACGCGCTGTACGGCGGTGTAGGCCTGACCGCACACCCTGCCGGAAGGGCTTGCCAACCCCGGGCGGCCGTTGGCTCGCCGCGGACCGGCCGAACGGGTCCGGGAAGAGGTCCGGCCTCCGCATCGGAGGATGAAGAGGCCGGGTTGGGGCGATCGCCCCGTTGTCAGAAGGCGGCGCTCGCGATGATCGCTTCTGCGGTCGGAACCGCGTCGACCATCATCTTGATCTCCTTCAGGTCAGCACTGCGACCTGCTGATGGCCTCCTCGTGCGGTCGACCGTAGCCGACCTGTTCGCTGTACCGGGCCATGTCGACACCCCGGGTGAGAGCGTCCACGACTTCCACGCCGGTGGCTCCCCTCGCCATCGCGGTGATGGCAGGGTCACGGCTGTACTGGTCGAGCCCGTCGAGCACCGCGGCATCGGACGGACTGACGTCGGCATCGGCCGCGACCTCTCGGGCGGCTGCCGCCGACAAGCGCACGTACTTCATGTCGCTCTTCCCCTCTTCTCTTCGTTGGGCTTTTTTCGGTGACCGCGTCACTGAATAGAAACTGTAACGAGCGTGGTGGCTTCCGGCAACTGCAGGACGGTTGAACGCCATCAAAAGGGGGCGAGGACATACAATAGACGTTGGAGTGCGCCACTCGTATGCCTTGTGTCGGAAGTGACCAGCGAGCGCCATTCGGCGTCACCGATCGCTCGCGGACAGCCCGGCACGGTCCAAGGTTCACAGACTGGAGTTTTCGAGGTTCGGCCGTCACTTTGAGGCAGCTCGACAAAAGTGCCTGGCGCCGCGCGCTCGGGCACGCTGGATGCGGTCGCCGCGGCACGCGCCAAGGCCGACAGCCTTTTCGAGTTCGAGGAACTCGAAATTCCCGTTGGCGTCGATGTGGGCGTTGAGACTCAGGATCACCAGGTGGTTGCCTTCGGCCTCTTACATGTGGTCATTGAGTCGAGGCCACTGCTGTAGCGATCGTCGTCGCGACGGTCGTTGATGCCCTGGTCGGCCAGGCTCTCGCCTAGTACTCGCACTCGCATGCGGTGACAGGATCTCCGGCACCCGCAATGGCTCTTTTCACCTACGGCGGCGCTTTTGGTGGCGGGGCTTAGGGGTGGAGCGCTGGCGCGGCGGCTTCTTACGGGTGGGCTGTTGTTGGGCGTTGCGGCCGCGGGAGCTGTTGGGGGTGCGGCCGCGGACGATGCCGATCAGTTCCTCCATGAGGTCGGTCGTCACGGCCTCAAGCCAGGCCAGGCCGATCTGGGATTGAGGAGCGTCGGTCACGGTGCGGTAGGTGAGGTCTCTGCGGTGGTGGAGGCGGGCCAAAGACTGCGGGAGCAGGAGGGTGCCGGCCCCCGACGCCACCAACCCGATCGCTTCAGCGGTGTCCTCAGGACGGGTGAAGGCAGGCTGCCCGGGGCGGTCGCCCCAGGTCAAGACCTCGTCGAGCGGCTCGAACACGTCCTCGTCGCCGAGATCGGCAAGCTCCACCTCCTCCATCGCGGCCACCGCGTGATCCTTGGGCACCACCACGACGGTTGATTCCAGGTACAGCGGGATCACATGGAGGGCCTCGCGGTCGACGGGCAGGCGCACGAACGCCGCGTCCACATCACCCTTCCGCAGCAGGGGGACGACTTCGGCGGCGGGGAACTGCATCAGCCGAAGCGGCACATCCCGCACCCGCTCGGCCCACACCCCGGCCCACTTCCCGGGCGTCACCCCCGGCACGTAGGCCAGCCGAAACTCACCATTGGTCACTCCCTCAGCCTAGTCACGTCCAGGCAGCCCCCTTCCGCTGGCTACCCTTGAGTTCATGAGCACGTCCAAGGCGAAGACCCCGCAGACCATGAAGTCCGCGACCGCGGCCAAGAAGCTGGGGATCCTGCTGTCGGCAGCACCCGCCGAGTTCCAGGAAGGCCCTGTCTCCCGGGACGAGTTGAACGCGCTCCAGGCTGACCCGCCCTCTTGGCTCGCCGACCTTCGCCGCGAGGGCCCCCACCCCCGCCAGGTCGTCGCCGCCAAGCTCCGTGTCTCCGCCTCAGGTCTGGCCCGCGCCGGCATCACGGGCCCCCTCACCACAGCCGAGATCGAGAACCTGAAGGCCGAGAACCCCGACTGGCTAGAACGCGAGCAAGCCGTCCGAGCCAGAGTCCGCGAAGAGGAACTCCGCCTCAAGCAGCAGCGCGCCAAGGCCTGACTCACGTGACGCCCCCGGCCGAGGTGCGGGACTGAGGCTGCTGGAAGGCGTGCACACCGCCGCGGAAAAGCCCGTCGCGTACCTGCTCCGCGCCGCCGGTCAGGATCGCACGGGTCAGAGGTTCTTGGTGATGCCGCCGTCGACCAGGTACTCGGCGCCGTTGACGTTGTTGGGGGACGCCACGAATGCGATGAGCCTGGCGACCTCCTCGGGCGTGCTGATGCGGCCGGTGCTGGCGCCGAGGGAGCCCATCATCTGCTGCACGAAGTCCTCGTGGGAGACCCCTTGTTCCTGCGCGACCCTTCCGATGAAGCCGTCCGGGTCGGTCCAGACTCCGGTGCGGATGGGGCCCGGCGAGACGGTGATCGCGCGCACGTCCCGGTCGCCGAACTGCTCGGCGACCACCTTGGTGAGCGCGTTGAGGGCGGCCTTGGCGACGTTGTAGTGGGCGGGCCCGGCACTGACGAGCCGGGCGCCGGCGGAGGAGACGTTGACGACCACGCCCTTGCGTTCGATCAGGCTCGGCAGGGCGGCGCGGGTGACCCGCAGGGCGCTGTAGAAATGCAGGTCGAAGGTCTGCCGCCAGGCCTCGTCCGGCAGGTCGAGCAGGTTGTTCACGGCACCTTTGATCAGGTCGTCGGTGTCGCCGATGCCCACGTTGTTGACCAGCACGTCGATGCCACCGAGTTCGGCCGTCGCGTGCTCGATGAGCGCGGTCGCCCCCTCGGCGGTGGTCAGGTCGACGGCCACGTGCGCCGCGCCGGTCTCCTTGAGCTCGGGTGTGGGACGGCGCGAGGCGGCGACCACGCGCATCCCCTCGTCCAGGAGGACGCGGACGACGGCGAGTCCCGTCCCCTTGCTTCCTCCGGTGACGACGGCGGTCTTGCCGCTGAGCTGCAGGTCCATGGGTTCTCTCCTCGTGTGATGATGACGGAGTTCAGGGGGCCGGAACGGACTGGCGGGTTCGGGAGCCGGAGCCGTGCGCCGGGCGCCGCGGCGACCGGGACCTTCTGAGGACCTCGCCGTTGGCGGCGACGCCGCCGACGGCCGAGGCGACCAGGAACGCCGCGAGTGAGAGAACGAACATCCTGCGCCTGCCGAGCAGGTCGGCGGCCCGGCCGCCGAGAAGCAGGAGGCCGCCGAAGCCGAGCACGTAGCCGCTCACCACCCACTGCAGCGAGCGGGTGGACATCCCGAGGTCCGCGCTGATCGAGGGCAGCGCGACGCCCTTCATCGACACGTCCAGGGCGTCCAGGAAGAGCGCTCCGCACAGCACCAGCAGCATGCCCCAGGCGCGCCCGCCCAGCCTCCCGTCGCTGCCGGCCGCCATCGAACCCGATGTGTCCACGTACGGCTCCTCACGATTGACGGACCGATCAGTCCGGGACCGAGTGGTCCCATGATTGAGGCGCGGTGGATCCGATGTCAACCGTCCGGGAGATCCGCGTCCGAATCACTGGACCGATCAGTCCGCTATAATCCGTGCGGGGATGGCCGACGGTTCGGCGGAGGTGCTCGATGGCCCGAAAGCCCGACGAGGGCGCACGCGATCGCATCCTGGACACCGCGTCGCGCCTGTTCGCCCGATACGGCGTGCACGCCGTGGGGCTCCAGCAGATCATCGACGAGTGCGGCTGCGGCAAGAACCTGCTCTACCGCGAGTTCCGCAGCAAGGACGAGTTGGTCGTCGCCTTCCTGGAGCGCTGCACGCAGGACTGGGACGCGGTCGTCGCCGAGGCCGCCCGGCCGGACACGGCCGACCCGGGCCGGGAGATCGTCGCCCTTGTCGCCGCGGTCGCCGAGCGCGCCGCCGAAGACGGCTTCCGGGGGTGCCCGCTGCGCAACGCCTACGCGGAGTTCCCCGACGAGACCCATCCCGCCCACCAGGTCATCGTGGCCCACTTCACCGCCAAGCAGGCGCACCTGCACGACCTCGCGAAGCGCGCCGGAGCGCGGGACCCGGAGGCCCTGTCCGACCGGATCAACCTGATCATCGACGGTCTCAACTCCAACGGGGCCGTACTCGGCAGGAACGGCGCCCTCGGCGCCGCCGTGCGATTCGCCCAAGACACCGTCGACGCCGAAACGCGGTGATCCCGAGCCTCCAGCCCACGCAAGGCGCCTGCGACTCCGGCAAGAAGCACCCGTGTTCGATGCCACTCGTGGCCGGACCTTGACGTGGATACTGCGCCGGGACCGACCCCGACGCCCTCTGGCCAGGCCGGATCTCCGAGGGGTGAGATGACACGCCTGGCCCGACTTGCTTAACTGTGGACGATCTTGTCGTTACTGTCGTACCCCAGGGTCGGCGACGCGGTCACCGGAGGTAGCGATGCGGTCCGGACGGTGGGTGCTCGTCGCCTGGCTGATCATTGGAGCGCTCGCTGCGGGACAGCGCCACTACTACGCCCAATTCGACGGCAGCTGCGCCAGAATCGCCACGATCGGGATCACCGTGGTCTCCGGTCCGCTCAACTACACCGGTCTCAACCCCACCGCTCAGTGCAAGGTTCCCCAACCGAGCAAGTGACGCGTCGGCCTCCACGACCGCTTCATGATGAGGCTTTCCAACGACATCAATGCGCGGTCAGCGCGGCCCTGGCCACCGCGTCGGCCTGGACGAGCATCGCGGCGTTCGAGGCGGGCTTCGCGCTCATCGCCGTCAGCCAGTCGACGGACTCGATCGGGATGCCGAGGGCGAAGCGGCGCGGATGCACGCGCCCCCGCGCGTCGATGATCCGGAAGGTTTCGGCGGCGACGTCCATGCCCCGCGTCTCGTACGCCGGGCCGCCGGGGGTGGGGATGCGATAGGGGCGGCAGGCGCCGTCGTCCCGGAGCCGTCGCAAGAGCGGGTCGGCGGTACGGCCGAGGTCGGGTGGAGGCAGGTGGGCTTCCAGGAAGGCGGGCGCCTTGACCGGGGCTGAACCGGTCCGGGGCGAAGAGCCGAGGAAGGCGCCGGCGGCCGGGACCGTGGTCACGGTCATGTCCGGGCCGACGAACCGCACCAGCCCGGCATCGGCCAGGGCCAGCAGTTCCTCTACGCGGCCCGCGGGCGGACCGCTGGCCACCGAGGCGGCGAATCCCTGGAACCAGCCGTCCAGGTCCCGTCGATGTGACTCGCCGGTCAGGCCGCCGTGCGTCACCAGCCGACGGACCCGGCCCCGGGTGGCGCCGAGCGCGGTCATGGCGTTCTTCAGCGGGCTGTGGCGCGCGTCGCGTGCCCGTGCCAGGTCGGCGCGGACCAGTGCCTCCACCGTGTCGTGGACCGGGTGATGGTCGAGCGAGAGGCTTCCCAGCGGGCGGTGCAGGGCGGAGAAATCAAGGCGGACCGCGGGGTCCGGGAACGCCGAAGCGATGAGGTCGGCCATCGCCGGGTCCTCCCAGGCGAGCGCGTCGAACTTCTCACGGAACCGTTCCGGACGCATCGCGCAGGTACGGGGGTTTTCACGCAGGAGGACGTCGTAGTAGACGGCCGTGGTCTCCTTGGCGATGAGCGGCCAGACGTCGGTTCGGAAGTCCGCGGGTCCGGCCCCCCGCAGCCGGGCCACGGCGTCGTCGCCGAAGTACCGCGCCGGGACCGCGGGCGGCATCCGCCCGTAGTCGCCTCGGGCAAGGTACGGCACGCCGCGCCGGGAGCCCGCGTACAGCACCGGCTCCCGGCCGCTCGGACGATAGCGCAGCCGCTCACCGTCGTGGTCGAAACGTCCGCCGCGTCCCGTCGTCAGCAGCGACATGTGGTCGAAGAAGTTCATGCCGAGCCCCCGGACCAGCAGCGGCGCGCCTGGCGGGATCGCGTCCAGAGGCGCGTCGAGCGGGTTGGCGGGGGGTCCGTAGAAAAGGCCGTGGTCGGCGGCGAACCGGGCGTGCGCCCGCTGCTCCTGGAGGGGCTCGAGGTCGGTGTGACCGAGCGCCAGGATCACCGCGTCGACGGTCAGCGGGCCGGTGCCGTCCTCCAGCGCGACGATCTGCCGGCCGTCGGCGTCCTCGGTGAGCGCGACGGCCCTCGTCCGGTGCTCGTGAATCGTGATCCACTCCGGCGCCGTCTCCTTGACGCGCCCGTAGACCCAGGCCAGATAGCGCCCGTGGAACCGGCGGGTCGGGTGCGACCAGGGCAGCATCCGGACGGCCTCGTCGCGGATGACCGGATCGGGATCGCCCTCCCGCGCGGTGGAGCACGCCCACTCGTACAGGTTGGGGCCGGGCACGACCGGGCCCGCGCAGTGCACGCTGTCGTCGGTGAACAGAGTCGCGTCGGCCGCGACGGTGTTCATCAGGAGGTGGCCGGGCTGGTCGGCTTGCCAGACGTGCCCACCGCCAGGCGGGTACGGATCGACGACGTGCACGTCGATCCGTCGTCGCCAGGCGTTGGCCGCGATGCGCTCGACGAGCGCGGTGCCGCGCGGTCCGGCGCCGACCACGCAGATGGACGTGCTCACGGCGTGCGGAGGAACGTGAGCGCCGCCGTGGTCAGGGCTTCGACACCCGTTGACAGCGTGGGCTCGATGACGGGGGCGAACTCGGGGGAGTGGTTTCCGGGCACGCCGCCCTCGGCGAGCCGGCCGGGGGCGGCGGCACCGAGCCCCCAGAACACCGAGGGGACGCCGGCCGCCTCGCCGAACAGGCCGAAGTCCTCGCCGCCGAGCATGGGGTCGAGGGCGGCGACCCGTGCGGCGCCGAAGCGCCGGGTGAACGCCTCGTCCAGGCGGGCGGTGGCGTCCGGGTCGTTGCGCAGGACGGGGTAGGCGCCGATCGGACGGCTCTCCGGTGCCCGGGGCGCGCCCGACGCCGCGGCCTCGGCCTGGACGACACGTTCGACGGCGGACAGGAGCGTGCGCATGACGTCACTGGAGAGCGTCCGGATGTTCAGGGTGAGCGTGGCCTCGTCCGGGATGACGTTCTCCTTGTGCCCGGCCCGCACCCGGGCCACGGTGATCACGGCCTGCTCCGCCGGCGCGGTCTCGCGCGCCACGATCGTCTGCAACCGCATGATCGTGGCGGCGGCGAGCACGACCGGGTCCACGCTCCGCTCGGGTTGCGCGCCGTGCGCGCCCCTGCCGAACAGGGTGACCTCCAGGTTCTCGGTGGCGCCCACGACCTGCCCAGGGCGCAGGAGCAGCGTCCCCGCCGGGTGCGGGAAGACGTGCTGGGCGATCGCGATGTCCGGAGCGCCGAACCGTTCGTAGAGCCCGTCGGCCAGCATCGCCCGCGCGCCGGCCGCGATCTCCTCGGCGGGCTGGAACACCGCGAGCACCATGCCGCGCCATCCCGCTCGCGTTTCCGCGAGCCGTTCGGCCGCGCCGACCAGGCAGGCCACATGCATGTCGTGGCCGCAGGCGTGCATCAACGGCACGCGCTCGCCTCGGTCGCCGTCCACGGTCACGGTGCTGGCGTAGGGAAGGCCGGTCTTCTCCAACAGGGGCAGGGCGTCCATGTCGGCGCGCAGGAGCACGGCCGGTCCGTCACCGTTGCGCAGCGCACCGGCCACGCCGGTGCCGCCGATCCCGGTCGCGACGTCGAAGCCGCCGCCGCGCAGCCGCTCGGCGGCGATCCCCGCCGTCCGGACCTCGCGGAACGGCGGTTCGGGGTGGCGGTGCAGGTCACGGTAGAGCGCGGCGAGGTCCGTCACGGTGCCGTCCGGTCCAGTCCCTCGATCTGGTCGAGCAGACGCGCGCGGCCCGTCTCCGCCTGCTCGGCGTCCACCGGTTCGCGCGGGAAGTCCGCCGGGAGGTCGGCGAGGACTCTCGCGTACGCCTGCGAGCGGAGCCGGGAGCGGTGCGCGGCGGGATGCCGGAACAGGGCCGCGACCAGGCGGTCCACGAGATCGGTCGGGAAGACCGACTCCCAGGCGGCACGCTCCGGACCGAACTCGGCGCCGGACTCGGCGGCGCCGGCCCGGGACGCACGTTCACGCAACGTGGCGTCCGTGTCGATGGCGAGGCCCCCGGCGGCCAGCACGACGCCGTAGTCGCGGCCGGCCCCCGCGACCGACACCATGCCGCGCCGAACGTCGGCGAGGACCGCTTGCGGGGCGCGCAGAAGCGGGTCGCCGTACCCTCCGGCCCCCGACGTCAGCAGTGTCACCACGTCGCCGTCGTCCAGCGGCAGCATGTCGATCTTGTCGAGGATGCGCTCGCGCTCGGTTCCAGCGTTCAGGACCAGCCGCGTGGGAAGGCCCGGCCGTCCGCCGGCCACGCCCCAGGGCCGGAAGCGCATGCGTTCGAGGCCGCGGGCGAGCAGCCGGGTCCCGGTGCCCCGCACCCGGAAGCTCAGTTCGAGCCCGCAGCCGCCGCGCCACCGCCCCGCGCCGCCCGAGTCGTGCCGCAGCCCGTATCGGAGGATCTCGACACCGATCTCTGTCTCGACGGTCTCCACCGGGTTGTTGGAGAGGTTGGAGATACCGCTGTCGCGGCCGTCCACGCCATCCGCGCCGTCCCGCGCGCCGGTGCCGCCGACCATGGGCTCGAGCACCTGGACGTTCTCGCCGTCCGGGCCGTGCTCGGCGACCACGACCGGGACGACGAGGCCGCTGCCCGCCGCCGGAAGGACGGAGGGGGCCGCCAGCCCGAGGGCACCGCCGAGCGCGTCGTTGACACGGGACGCCGCCGCGTGCCGGACCCCGACCGCGGCCGGGTGCACCGCGTTCACCACCGAGCCCTCCGGGGCGGTGACCTCGATGGGGGCGATGAGGCCCGTGTTGAGCGCGATCTCCGGGTCCAGCGTGCAGATGAGGGCGAGCACCCGGGTGGTGATCCAGGCGTGGACTCGTCCGAGGCTCGCGATGTTGAACGCGGCGGGGACCTGCGGATCGGTGCCGGTGAAGTCCAGGTGCAGCCGCCCTCCGGTGAGCGTGGCGGTGACCGACACCCGGACGGGAACGCGCGAGACGACGTCGTCGTCGAGGTAGTCGACGAACCTGTGGGTGCCGTCGCCCAGCCGCGCCAGCGCCGCCCGTGCCTTCTCGGCCGTGTAGGCGACGAGGTCCTCCTGCGCGGCCAGCACGGTGCCGGCGCCGTGCTGTGCCATCACGTCCGCAAGCCGATCGCGCCCGGTGGCGAGCGCGGCGCGCATCGCGCGGACGTCGCCGAGGTTGGCGTCCGGCGTGCGGGTGTTCGCGGTCAGGAACGCCTCCACGTCGCGGCTCGGCTCCCCGGCCCGGACCAGCTTCACCGGGGGAATCCGCAGCCCTTCCTGGAAGATCTCGTCGTTCACCGGGGACAGGCTGCTCGGCACGCGCCCGCCGATGTCCGAGCAGTGGATGAAGGCCCATCCGTAGCCGACGAGCCGTCCCTCGTGGAAGTACGGCTCGATGAGTTGGATGTCGGTCAGGTGGGTGGCCAGCCCGCCGGAGGTGTACGGGTCGTTGGTGATGATCACGTCGCCGGGGTCCAGCGGGCCCGCCGCCTCCACGGCGGTCAGCACGTTCAGGCCGACGAACCCGGAGACGCCGATGCCGCGGGGATAGGCGACGAAGCCGCCGTCGAGGCCGGCGAGCGCGCAGCAGAAGTCCGCGGTCTCCTTGACGTAGAGGGACCTGCTGGTGCGCTGCAGTGTCAGGCACATCTCCTCGGCGAGCGCGGTGAGCTTGTTGCCGACGATCTCGAGGGTGACGGGGTCGAGGGTCATGGTCGCGAACTCCGGTGCAGGTGCAGGTCGCCCGCCAAGCCGACCTCCAGTGACCAGCCGGGCGGAACGAGGACGGTCGTGTCGTCCTGCTCGACGATCAAGGGCCCGGCGAGGGCGTCGCCCTGCCGGAGCCCGTCGCGGGCGTAGACGGCGGCGTCGAACCGGCCCGCTGGAAGCAGGACGGAGCGGTGGCCCGCCGGGACGGGCCCGGTCCCGGCCGCCTGAAGGTCGGGACGGGGAAGCCCGCCGGTCGGGGCGACGATCGCCAGGCGCGCGGTGCCGAGTTCGATCGGCGCCTCCGGATCGCGGAAGCCGTAGAGCCGCTCGTGGTCGGTGTGGAACGCCTCGGCGACCGACGGCGCGTCGAGCGCGCCGCCGTCGAGCGGAACGCGCAGCTCGTAGGCCTGGCCGATGTAGCGCAGGTCGGCCGAGTACAGCAACTCCGGCTCTCCGGTGACGGCGCCCTGCGCGACGAGCCACGAGTGCGCCTGCTCCGCCAGGCCGGCGAGGATTTCGCGCAACCGGCCGGCTCCCTCGTCATCGAGCCTGTGCCGGATGCTGCGCGCGAGGTCACGGCGCAGATCCGCGCCCGCCGCGCCGAGCGCGCAGAACGTCGCCGCCGTGGGCGGCACGACGATGTGCGCGATCCCGACCTCCTCCGCGAGCACGGCGGCATGGGTGGGGCCGGCCCCGCCGTACGGGACGAGAGCGAAATGCGCGGGATCGAGCCCGCGCTGCGCGAGCGTCTTGCGCAGTTCGACGGCCATCCCGGCGGTCGCGACCTGGAGGGCGGCCGCCGCGGCCCGCCCGGCGGCGTCCTCGCCGTTCCAGCCGAATTGCGCGCCGACCTCGGCGAGCGCCTTCAGTGACGCATCCGCGTCCAGCGCCATCCGGCCGCCCAGAAAGGCCGCCGGATCGATGACGCCGGTGACCAGGTAGCAGTCGGTGACGGTCGGCCGGGTGCCGCCGCGCCGGTACGCGACGGGCCCTGGGTCGGCGCCGGCGCTCTGCGGCCCGACCTTCAGGACGCCCTGTTCGTCGACGCGTACGACGGAGCCGCCACCCGCCCCGATGGCGCCGACGGCCACCACCGGGAGGATCAGCGGCAGCCCGCCGACCGTGGTGTGGGTGGCGAACTCGGGACGGCCGCCGGTCACCACGGCGATGTCGCTGCTCGTCCCTCCCATGTCGAAGGTGACGACGTCGTCGAGGCCCGCCGCGGCGGCGAGACGCGCGGCCGCCGCCACACCGGACGCCGGTCCCGACAGGATCGTCTCCAACGGGCGCTCGGCCGCGGCGGCCAGCCCCAGCGAACCGCCGTTGGACGCGGCGATGTAGACGGGGGCGGTGACACCGAGCGCGGCCAGGCGTTCCACGAGCCGGTCGAAGTAGTCGCGCATCAGCGGCTGGATGTAGGCGTTGAGGCAGGCCACCAGTGTCCGCTCGTACTCGCGGATCTCGGGCCAGACGGTGGCGGAAGCGGCCAGCCGCATCCCCGGCAGCCGGTCGCGCAGCCGGTCGGTCACGTTCTCCTCGAAGGCCGGGTCGGCGTATCCGTTCAGCACCACGACCGCCGCCGCCTCGGCACGCGTGGCGGTCAGTGCGGCGGCCACCCGGTCGAGCTCGGTCTCGTCCGGTGTCGCGGTGGCGGCGCCGTCCGGGGCCAGGCGCGCGCGGATCTCGACGATGCGCTCGCGCGGGACGAGCGGCTCCTCCTTGCCCGCGTACAGATCGAACGAGGACGGCATTCGGCTCCGCCCGATCTCCAGCACGTCGCGGAAGCCCTCGGTCACGACGAGCGCTATGCGGGCGCCGCGCCGCTGGATCACCGCGTTCAACCCGATCGTGGTGCCGTGTGTCACGCCCGCCAGGGCGCCAGGCGGCAGCCCCGCGTCCTGAAGGATCGCGGCCAGCCCGTCCGCGACGGCCCGAGACGGGTCGTCCGGGGTGCTCGGCTCCTTGTGGTGCAGGACGCGCCCGTCCGCCGGGAGGGTCAGGACGAGGTCGGTGAACGTCCCGCCGACGTCGATGCCCACCCGGGCGCCGGGTGCCGGGCCGCCGGTCACAGTGCCTCCGATATCTTCGCGAACTTGTCGGTCACCACCATCACCACCACGCTCGCGGCGAGCAGTACGGTCGACACCGCCGCCACCGACGGGTCGAGTTCGAACTGCGCCGAAGAGAAGACGCGGAGCGGGACGGTGGTGGTGTGGGCGCCGGCCACCAGGGCGGTGACCGCCACCTCGCCGAGCGAGGTGACCGCCGCGAGCAGCGCGCCGGCGACGATGCCGGGCCGCAGCAGCGGCAGCGTGACGGTGAGGAAGACCCGCACGCCGCCCGCGCCGAGGCTCGCCGCCGCGCGTTCGAGCGTGGGATCGAGCCCGGCAGCGCTGACCATGACGGCGCGGACGGCATAGGGGAGTGCGATCAGCGAGTGCGCCAGCCACAGTCCGGGGATGGTGTCGATCAGCCCGATCCCGTGGAAGTAGTACAGCAGCCCGAGCGCCGTGATGATCTCCGGTGTCATCAGCGGTGAGAGCGCGAGCGCGTGCAGGGCGCCGCGTCCGGGGAAGGAGCCGCGCGTCAGCCCGTACGCGGCGAGCGTCCCGATCACCACGACGGTCGGCACGACGAGGACCACCAGCAGGCCGCTGAGCTGGAACGAGACCAGCCAGTCGGGGGAGCTGAGGACACCCCGGTACCACCGCGTGGAGAACCCCTGCGGAGGGAAGGCCACCGAGGCGGTCGTGTTGAACGAGCTGGCGACCAGGACCACCAGCGGCGCGAGCAGGAAGAGGAACACCAGTGCGGCGAGCAGGCGCCCGGCCGCGGGCGCCAGCCGGTCCGGGAAGAGCGTGCTCCACGCGGGCGTGCGTGCGGTCCTTCGGGTGTCAGCCATGAAGACGGCCCTCCCAGGTGCGGAAGGCGGCGCCGAGACCGGTCGTGCACAGCACCGTGATCAGCAGCAGCACGAAGCTCAGCGCGGCGGCCACCGGATAATCGAAGACCGTGGAGATCTGGTCGTAGACGCGGATGCCGGCCAGCGGCTGGTTCGCGCCGCCCACCAGCAGTGGAGTGATGTAGATGCCCATCGCGAGCGCGAAGACGACGAGCGCGCCGCTGAGGGCGCCGGGCAGGCTCAGCGGCACGGTGACCCGCGCGAACGTCCGCACCGGTCCGGCGCCCAGGACCCGCGAGGCTCGCAGGACGTCGCGGTCGAGCCCGCCCAGGGCCGTCGTCAGCGGGACGATCGCGAAGGGCAGCAGCACGTGCGTCACCGACACCACGACCGCCGAGTAGCTGGTCAGCAGGTGCGCGGGCTGGTCGAGGACCCCCAGCGCGACGAGTGCCCGGTTCACCGGTCCGTTCGCGCCGAGGAGCACGACCCAGCCGTAGCTGCGCACCACGACGCTCGTCAGCAGCGGGGAGAGCACGGTGACGAAGAGCAGCGTGCGGAGCAGACCGGGCCGCCGCTGCGCGAGCGTGTACGCCGCCGGGTAGGCGAGCACGACGCACAGCACCGTCACCAGCACGGCGGTGAGCAGCGTGCGGATGAGCGCCTCGTAGAAGAAGGGCTCGGTGAACACGCGAACGTACTGCTGGACGGTGTAGCCGGGCAGTGCCGCGTTGCTCCCGTCCACGGGACGGAAGCTGAGCTGGAGGAGCCGCACGAGCGGAGCGACGAAAAGCGCAAGGAGGAAGACCAGCAGGGGCACCACGTACGCCGTGCCGCGCCACCGCGTCCGCCGCCTCGCGCGCGGGGTGTGGGCCATCGCTACCGCCCCGTCCCAGAATCCAGGACGATCAGGTCGGCGGGGTCCCAGCTCGCGGTGACGGCGGTCCCGGTGCCCGGCGGGTCGGCGCTGCCGGCGCCGCTGTCGGCGACGTGCACGGTGAGCACGAGACCGCCCGCCGTCCGCACCTCGACCTGCCAGGCGCCGCCCGTGAACGAGCGGTAGGCGACGGTCCCGGTCACCCCGGTCGCCGCGCCCGTCCCGGCGGCGGGCGCCAGGCGGATCCGTTCGGGCCGGATGGCCACGACGGCCTTGCGCCCGGGGACCGGATCCGGGAGGCCGACCGGCACCGCGAGACCGCCGACGTCCAGGGCAAGGTCCTCGCGGACCGTCCCCTCCAGCACGTTGGCGGCACCGATGAACTGCGCCACGAAACGGCTCGCGGGGCGCCGGTAGACCTCGTCGGGCGTGTCGAGCTGCTCCAGCCTGCCGCCGTTCAGCACCGCGATGCGGTCCGACAGCGACAGCGCCTCCTCCTGGTCGTGGGTGACGAAGACCATGGTCGTGCCGACACTCCGCTGGATCTTGCGGAGCTCCACGCGCATCTCCCGGCGCAGTTTGGCGTCGAGGTTCGACAACGGCTCATCCAGGAGCAGCACCGCCGGGCGGGTGGCCAGGGCGCGGGCGATGGCCACCCGCTGCTGCTGGCCGCCGGACAGCGCCCGTGGGCGCCGGTCGGCGAACTCCTCGAGACCGACCAGACGCAGCGCCTCGGCGACCCGCTCCGCGCGCTCCCTCTTGGGCACCCGGTGCACCCGCATTCCGTAGGCGACGTTGCTCGCGACGGACAGGTGCGGGAACAGCGCGTAGTTCTGGAAGACCATGCCGAGTCCTCGCCGGTGAGGTGGCAGACCGGTGATGTCGGCGCCGTCGACGAGGATGCGACCGCTCTCGGGCGCCACGAACCCGGCGATGGCGTTCAGGAGCGTGGTCTTGCCGCAGCCGCTCGGCCCGAGGATCGACAGGAACTCGCCGCGCCTCACGGACAACCGGTCCAGGTCCAGGACGCGGTGGCCGTCGTAGCCGGCGGCCAGGCCCTCGATCTCGACGTGCCCGCCCTCGGCGGACCCGGTGGTGGCCGGGGCGCCGCCCGCGGGCGCGCCGGTCAGCGGAAGATCTCGTTCCACCGCTGCTGCCATTCGTTCAGCTTCGGCGTGGCGACGTCGTAGTCCACCCAGTTGAACTTCCGGTAGACGTCCGTGCCGTACTTGATCTTCGACTTGAAGGCGGGGCTGTAGTCGATCTTGCTGTTGGAACCCGCGTACCAGTTGCCCTCGGCGAAGGTCTTCTGGTTGGTCGCGTTCGTGACGTACCCGAGGAACTTGTAGGCCAGATCCGTCTTCTTGCTGTCCGCGGTCAGAAAGTAGCTGCTGAGCGCGCCGACCGCGCCGGACCTCGGGTAGGTGAAGCCGACCTTGCTGCCGGCCTGGGCCATCGCGAAGGCCCGCCCGTCCCAGTACGGCACCACCCACGCCTCACCGTTCTGGATGGCGCTCTGCACGGCCGTTGCGTTCGCCGGATAGGACGACACGCAGCCCTTCAGTTGCTCCAGTTGCTTGAACGCCCTGTCGACGGCCGCGGGATCCGACAGCTTTCCACCCTGGCCGGTCACCAGCGCGCTGAAGAACTCCAGTCCGGGGTTGTAGGTCAGCGGCGGAAGCGCCACGTGCCCGCAGAGGTTCTTGTCGAAGATGTCCTGCCAGTCGACCGGTGCCTGCTTGACCTTGTCGGTGCGGTAGAGCAGGCCGGTCGAGCCGATCGTCAACGGGACGCCGTAGCTCTTCCCGGACACCGTGTTCTTCTCGATCTCCACCGGGTCGAGGTCGCTCCAGTTGCCCACCTTCCCGGTCTCCAGCGGCTGGACCAACTTCCCCGCCACGGCCGGCCGGGCCGCGTCGGGGGTCAGCACGACCAGGTCGAACGGCGGGTTCTTGCCGCCCGAGGCGCGCAGCTGGGTCAGCCACTCGGCGTTGGCGCCCGGGACGAGGTTCACCTTGACGCCCGTGTCTCGCTCGAACGGCTCGACGAAGGACTTCTTGAACAGGTCCTCCCACGGCCCCGAGAACACCGTGACCGTCAGTTCCTTCCCGCCGCCCTTGCCCGAGCCGCCGGTGTCGGCGGTGTCCACCCCGCACGCCGCGGCGGCCAGCAGCGCCACCGCGCTGATGACGGCGAACGCCGATCGCCTTTCCACGTCTTGCTCCTCCATGTCCGAGCCGGCACAGCGATGGGTGTGCGGCGAGCGCACGTCACCGTTCCCCGAAACCTCGGGGAACGCGGCCCTTATGGATCCGCGCTTGTCGTCGCATGTCCGGCAGACGACCGTGTCCTCACCCGGAGCACCCCACCGCGGTCGGAGGGTTGCCGCCCAGCAAGCCGGGGCTTGGCGCTGGAACTCGTGACGCGAGGAAACATACCATATAAAAACGGTCGGAATACTATAATTTGGACGACCGAAGACTCGGGGAGCCGCCGCCCGCCTCAGGTCGCCGCCCGGGCTCGTTGCGCGGTCCGTGCGTGGGGGAGGCCCGGGCGCTACTGGATCTGGTCGGGTTGCGATGGTGGGCGCGGGGTCGTTCGCGATGGGTTCGCGTTCGACGAGACCGATCCGGCGATGTTCGTGCTCATGGCGCATGCCTCGCTCGAGCCGACGGGGCTCGTGGAGCCCGGCGTGCACCGGACCCGGGGCGGCCTGATGTTCGTGAACCCGCCGCCGGGCGAGATCGTGGTCGCCGAATTCGACCGGCTCGGGGCGGCCGGGCGCGGTCCGGTGATGCCGGGCGGAGTTCGCGGCCGCGGTCCGCCGGGTCAGCGGTGCCGAGGTCACGGTCGGCAGGTTCGACGGAGGAGTCCGTGTCACCGATCATGCCCGCCTGGCGCGGGAGTACCGGCGCGGCCGGGTGCTGCTGGCGGGGGACGCCGCGCACCTGCACTCCCCGATGGGGGGCCAGGGGCTCAACGTCGGGCTACAGGACGCGGCCAATCTCGGCTGCCGCCGAGCGTGTCGTGCGCAATACCCTCGCCCAGAGCGCCCTTCTGCGCACCGACCCGCACAGTGAGGCACTGCGGGCGGTCGTTGCCGAGCTGATCGAGCTGCCCGAGGCCAAGCGCCACCTCGCAGAGATGGTTTCGGGGACCGCTACCAGGCTTCCCGTGCCACCCGACAGTCACCCGCTGGCCGGGACGTTCGCCCCGGCTCCGGTTCTGGCCGCGATAGACGATGCCGTCCGGCCCGTCTCCGTGCCCTCCGAGGGACTGCCGTCCATGGTGGTCCGGCCCGACGGCTACATCGAGTCGGTCTCCTAGCGGGTGAACAGCGGTGCCTGGCTTCCCGTCCCTGTCGAAGTTCGTCGTGCGAGGGGTGACTTTGAGGTGGGCCGCGGGCACTGACCGACTGGCCGGTCACGGGGTCGGGTTGGCGCGGAACCAGTCGAGGGTGGCGGTGATGGCGTCGGTGTGCGGTGTCGTAGCGAACGGACCGAAGGTGGCGGTGAACTTCGAGGTGTCGCTCACGAACGGCCGGTCGCGCTGGTACCAAGTCTCGCCGAGGGCACGGACGGTCGGGTCGAACAGGCCGATCAGGCGTTGCATCGGGCGTCCGAGCGCCGCCGTCTTGCCGGGCCGGCCAAGCCCGGAGAGCACCAAGCCGAGGAATTCCCTGCCCGTCACGGCCGGCGCCGTCGGCAGGTGCCAGGCCTGGCCGTCCGCCCGCGCGTCGCTGCCGAGCGTCACGAGGCCCCGGGCTATGTCGGGCAGGTAGCTGAGTGTGTGAGGCTCGTCGAGCGACCCGACCCAGCGGGCGGTCTTCCGGCCGAGCGCCGCCGCGAACACCGTCGGGCCGACGACGGTGTTGACGCCGCCGGGGCCGTAGTAGTCGGAGGCTCTGCCGAGGGCGACGCGCAGTTCACCGGAGCGGTGGGCGGCCAGCAGCGCCTCGGCCATCGCGGCGCGTGTCCGCCCTTTGGGGTTGCGGGCGGCGTAGGGCAGGTCCTCGGTCAGCGCCCCGTCGACGGGGCCGTACATGTACAGGTTGTCGGCGAAAACCAGCTTGGCGCCGGCGGCGGCCGCGCCCTGGCGCACCGCGTCGGTCATGTGGGGGAAGTCCTCCACCCATCGGACGTACGCAGGGGCGGCGCAGTGGTAGACGACCTCGGCCCCGGCGCAGGCGGCCTTGGCGCCCACGACAGTGGTGATGTCGCCTTGATGGACCTCGACACCATGCAGCGCCGGCACCCGGCCGCTGCGGTTGACCGCGCGGACGCGATGCCCCCGGGAGACGAGCTCGCGAACCACAGAGGCGCCGACGGCCCCTCCAGCGCCGAGGACGACATGCAGATCAGTTTCAGCGGGCACAGCGGCCTCCCGTAGTACAGTTTAGGAACACTGTTATGGAACACCGTTGCGATACGATTGTCAAATGGCCCGCCCACGTGCCCGCGACTACGACGAACTGCGCCAGGACCTCCTGGACGCCGCCGGACGACTACTCGCCCAGGAAGGCCCGCAGTCGCTGAGCACCAGGCGCCTGGCTCGAGAGGTCCGTACCTCCACCACGGCCGTCTACAACCTCTACGGCGACAAGGCCGGCTTGCTGCGCGCGATGTTCTTGCAAGGGTTCGCCCGGCTTGCCGACACGTTCGCCGCGGTACCGACCGACGGCGACCCTGAGACCGACCTGATGGCCCTCGGACAGGCCTACCGGACCGCCGCCCTGGCCAACCCACACCTGTACGAGCTGATGTTCGGTCGCCCCATCGCCGACTTCCGGCCGGACGAAGCGGCCCTGGCCCAGATACAGGGCACGTTCGACACACTGGTCCGCGCGGTCGCACGATGCATCGACTCGGGCTGGTTCGCCCCGGCCGACCCCCACGACGTCGCCGCGCACCTCAACGCCCTGGTGCACGGCCTGGCCAGCCTCGAACTTCTCGGTTCCCTCGGCCCCCGCACCCAGGCCGACCGCTACTGGCGCATCGCGCTGGAGGCGGCCTTCCGCGGCCACCGAGCCCCCATGCCGGGGTCGCCGCAGCCGCTGGGGTCGTAGGACGAGGTGGCCCGTCCACCGCAGGAAGATTGGCGGTAGCGGACAATGAACGGCGAAATGAACACCCGAGCCGGACGGGGTGGCATCACCAGCGCCCGTCCGGTACGAAGGCGAGCGGCAGGGGCTCCACGATGGCGTCGTGGTTGGGCTGGAAGAAGAAGCGGATGGATCACGAAGCACCCGGGGACTGCGCGATGAGCGGTGGGACGAGGCACGCGGCGACCGCCAGGGTGGCGAACGCGACCTCCAGAGCGCCGGTGTAGCCGTCCACCACGGCCGTGTTCGGAAGTGCGGCCGGATGGGCGGAGAGAAAGGCCGCGCCGCCACCACGAACGTCCACCACCGCCGTCTGGCCATTGGGACGGCATGCTCCGCCAAGGCGGAGTCGTTGTCGTGAAGCCACGCTTCCACTGTTCCGCTGAAGCGATCCGGATGCTTTCCCTCAGCCATAGCCCGATGACCAGCGCGTGAGCACGTTCCGTGAACGGCCCCGGCGCCGAGGCCCTATCCGAGCCGGCGCTGAACGCGGCCCGGTCTGGACCGGCGCCAGCCGCAGCGGTTCAGCGGACGCCGAGCACCTCACACCTCCAGCATCTGCACTCCGGCATCCGCGAGGGCCGCCCCCGTGTCCGGATCGACCGGAGCGTTCGTGATGACCACGTCCAGGTCGGTGGCATCGCAGACCTTCGCCATACCGGTGCCCGGGAACTTGCCGGCGTCGGCGACGAGGACCACCTGCCCGCTGGCCGCGATCATGGCTCGTTTGACCGGCACCTCGACCACCGTCGTGTCCATGACGGTTCCGGTCGGCCGTATCCCGCTGGTGCCGAGGACGAGCCGGTCCGCGTGGATCTGCCGCAGGTTGTCCTCCGTCAGGTAGCCCACGAGCGACCGGTAGTCACGGCGCAGCATGCCGCCGAGAACGACGAGTTGGACGTGCTGGTCGTCGGCCAGCGTCTCGACCACCGGGAGGCTGCTGGTGACGACCGTCAGCGCCCGGCCCCGTAGGTGCCGCGCCACCATGTGCGCGGTCGTGCCGATGTCGAGCAGCACGGTCTCGCCGTCCTGGATCAGCTCGGCGCAGCGCAGCGCGACGGCGTCCTTCTCGGCGGGCCGGACCTCGGCGACGTCCGTGAAGGGGTCGTCATGGCCCTCGACCGGCATCGCACCGCCGTGCACCCGTTTGAGCAGGCCCTCCTCGTCGAGCTTTTGCAGATCGCGGCGTATGGTGGCGAGGCTCGCCGCCAAGCGCTCGGCCAGCGTCTCCACCGTCACCGGCCCTTCGGAGCGCAGGACGCGGAGGATCAGCTCATGGCGTCGGTCCCGGAGCATGCGTCGACCGTACTCGCGCAAGACCGATCACCACCAGACATTCTCCATCACGCTCCTGCGCGTCGGCTCTCGTGGGCGCACGAGCCGACGTGCGCTCCCCATCTGCCCGCCGTCGCGGCGAACCAACCGACGTCTCCGTCAATTTCAAGCAAGAGCGCTCACATAATGTGAACGATCCTGCCGAATCTTGCGCGTCTCGTTCCACCCGAGGCACAATTCAGCGCAACCGCCCAGGCGGAGGCCATGGGCTGGGACGCCTCGTTGCCATGGAGGGTGCGCGATGACCGGACTGAAGCGACGTACGGGAAAGGGTCTGGTCTCCCTCGTGGCGGGCGCCGTGCTGGCGCTCGCCGTGGGCACGTCCGCCGCAAGCGCGGACGCGGGCGAGGACAGGACCGCGCGGGCCCGTGCCACATCGGCCGTCGACGCGATGATGGGGTTCTACGACCAGGCGAGCGGACGCTGGCAGCCCGAGAGCCCCTGGTGGCAGTCGGGCAACGCGCTCCAAGCGCTCCTCGACTACATGGCGCGGACCCGCTCGACCCGCTACCTGCCCCAGGTGAAGAACACCATCGAGCTCCAGCGCAAGCCGCTGCCCTGGTGGCCGCAGGGCGGCGGCGAGTTCCGCGCGGACTCCACCGACGACACCGGCTGGTGGGCGCTGGCGATGGTCCGCATGTACGACCTCACCCGCGACACCAGGTACCTGAAGATCGCCGAGACCGACGAGGCGTACATGCGCCAGTACTGGGACGACACCTGCGGCGGCGGCATCTGGTGGGACCTGCCCGGGAAGACCTACAAGAACGCCATCAGCAACGAGCTCTACCTCGAACTGGCCGCCTCCCTGCACAACCGGATCCCGGGCGACACCGAGTACCTCGCCCATGCGCGCCAGGCCTGGCGCTGGTTCGCCCGCAGCGGGATGATCAACGGATCCCACCTGGTCAACGACGGCCTGGCGACGCAGAGCGGAAACTGCGGCAACAACGGCGGCACCACCTGGACGTACAACCAGGGCGTGATCCTGGGCGGCCTGACGGAGCTGCACCGCGCCACCGGCGACCCGTCCCTGCTCGCCACCGCCCGGCGGATCGCCGACGCCGTGACCACCGACCCGGGCCTGTCACCGCGCGGAATCCTCACCGAGCCCTGCGAGGCCGCCGCCACGTGCAACTCCGACCAGGCGGCGTTCAAGGGCATCTTCGCGCGGAACCTCGCCGAACTCGACCGCGCGCTCCCCGGCCACCCGTACCGGAACTACCTGACGACCCAGGCCCGCTCCGCCTTCACCTACGACCGGAACAACGCCGACCAGTACGGCCTGCGCTGGACGGGCCCGTTCGACCAGGCCGACATCGCCCGCCAGGAGTCCGCCGTAAGCCTGCTCACCGCCGTCCTGTAACCACTGAGCGAACGGACTCGCCCGCTCACGACGACGTCGCCACATCCGCCACGCCATGTGAACACCGGCCGGCGGATGTGGCGATGGCGTTCAGGCGCCCGCGCTGGTCAGCAGCCCGTCGATGAGCTGTGCGGCCCGCGGGCGGCTACGGATCTGGTCCGTCGACCCGACAAGGCCATGAGCCTCCCAGGGGACGGTCAGGACAATCGGGTCGAAGGCGAGATCGCTCCGGAGGAGACCGTCGAGGTCGGCTACTGGGTCCGTGTCGAGAAGGTCCTTGTGGACGGTCGGATCACCGTGTTCGTCAATCCCGGCGACCGTTACGGCACGACGAAATCCGTCGCCGGGCTCTGTGGGCGCTGTTCCTCGCCACGCGGTGGGTTGCCGGGCTGGTCCCGCTGCTGCTCATCCAGGGCTTGGCGCTCGATCGCCACGGCTGGGACTCCGCGGACGGCGACTTCGACGACAGACCCGTCACCGTCATGGATCGCTGCGGCACAGGCGCAAGTGACGACCACTTCCCGGACGCCTGGTCGATGTCAGGCTTCGCCTGGGATGCCGTCTCGGTGCTCGATGCTGCAGGCATCCAGCGAGCGCCATATCTACTGGGTCGCGAGCGAGCGGCCGCACGCGGTCGTGCGCAGCTTCTTGGACGAGCACGACAGATGCTGACCATGCCAGCGGATGGCAGGTGGCGCGGACCCGCAGAAGTTTTCCGAAGCGCCCCGGAACCTCGTCGGTTCCGGGGCTGCTCGCGGCCAGTGGCGATGCCCCGGACGAGCCCGCGGCTGCGGCACGGGCCCGGTGGGCCCGTGCCGGCGGAGTGAGCGGCGAGGCGGCGCAGGTGCGGGGTGAGCGGGATCAGCGATGGAGGGTGTGGTGCGGCTGTCCATGGTGGACGGGGCGCGGGTGGTGGTGGGTGGCAGGGATGGTTGCCGCACCGTTGTCGTGCATCGAAGGCACCGCTGACGCGTTCGTGCCGGGGCCCTCGTTGATGCGGTGTGCGCCGTACACGACCAGGGCCCAGGCCAGGCAGGCGAACGCGGCGGTGTGCAGGAGCGCTCGGACGATGTTCCCGATGACCCACTTGTTCTCGAATTGGTCGCGCACGGTGTCCAGGTGGTTGATGTGCTGAGGGTCGCCGGCCTTGGCGAGCTGGTCGTTGAGGGGGACGTTGACTCCGCTGGTGACCATGAAGGCGATCAGATAGAGCGCGAGCGCGGCGATGAGCCAGGGCATGACCGGCCGGCCGTGGCCGCGCCAGGCCAGGAACACCGCCAGCGCGATCAGGGGGATGGATCCCATGAAGGGCAGCATGAAAGCGGGGTTGAGGATCGCCTTGTTGATGCCCTGCATGGCCTCGATGAGCGTTCGGTCGGAGGATCGGTTCAGGCCGGGCATGACGGCGTAGGCGAAGCCGGTGAACAGCCCGGCCATGAGCCCGGTGGAGATGAGGGCGGCCATCATGGTCGCGGTCTGCAGGATCTTCATATCGCGTCCTTCGAGGTCCAGATGCCGGTGGCGGCGGTGTCGTTGGCGTAGTCGGAGAAGTCGCGGGCCGGGCGGCCCAAGACCTGCTGGACACCGTTGCCCAGGTGAGCGTTGCGGCCGTCCAGGACAGTGGTGAACAGGTAGGTCAGCAGGCCAGTGACCTCGTCCGGGACCCCTTCGGCCGCCAGCGCGTGAGCGTAGGTGTCGACGGGGACGGGCACGTAGGCGATGTCGCGGCCGGTCGCTCGGCTGATGGCGGCGACGGCTTCTGCGAAGGTGAGCAGCCGCGGTCCGGTCAGTTCGTATGTACGGCCGCTGTGCCCGTCCTCGGTGAGGACCGACGCGGCGACGTCGGCGATGTCGTCGGCGTCGACGAACGGTTCGCGCACCTCACCCGCCGGCAGCACCACCTCGCCGCTCACCACCGGGTCGAGGAGGTAGCTCTCGCTGAAGTTCTGGGCGAACCAGCTAGCGCGCAACACCGTCCAGTCGGCGCCCGAAGCGGCAAGCGTCCGTTCGCAAGCGAGCGCCTCGTCCTCGCCGCGCCCCGACAGCAGCACCAGACGCCGCGCGCCCGACTCCACCGCGAGCTCGGCGAACGCGCCGATCGTCTCTGGCGCACCGGGGGCGGCCAGGTCCGGATA
This sequence comes from Actinomadura sp. NPDC023710, assembly GCF_040639875.1. Classification (NCBI taxonomy): domain Bacteria; kingdom Bacillati; phylum Actinomycetota; class Actinomycetes; order Streptosporangiales; family Thermomonosporaceae; genus Actinomadura; species Actinomadura sp. NPDC023710. Next base: position 23,583 of record NZ_JBFAGB010000047.1, on the reverse strand, counting down.
GTAGGCGACGTAGACCGCGTGAACACCGTCGAGCGCGGGCGCCCACGTCGCACGGTCCGCCCAGTCGAAGGGCACCCCGCCGGATCGCGAGCCGATCCGGACCCGCAGGCCGCGTCCGGTCAGCCGCTGGACGACGCGTCGGCCGGTCTTGCCGGTCCCGCCCAGGACGAGGGCCAGATCACGGGAAGTCATAGGGACTCTCCTCAGTTTCCGAAGCGGTGGCCGTGCCGTTATGGCCACACCACAACCATCGGGTGCGCGGGGATCGTCAACAACAGCCGATCATGCAAGGATCGTTAACCTGGAGGTTGACGGGCTGGAGGGCAGGGTGGAGCAGCGCGAGATCGAGATCTTCCTGACGGTCGGCGAGGAGCTGCACTTCGGCCGTAGCGCCGAGCGGCTGCAGGTCTCGGTCGCGATGGTCAGCAAGACGATCAAGAAGCTGGAGCGGGCGGTCGGTGCCGCGCTGTTCGACCGGACCAGCCGCCGGGTGGCGCTGACCCCGATCGGCCGGCGGCTCTACGACGACCTGCGGCCCGCCTTTCAGCAGATCCTCGACGGCATCGAACGAGCGGTCGCCGCCGGGCGGGGCATCGACGGGCTCCTGTGCGTCGGCTTCATCGGCACCGCCACCGCCCAGTTCGTCCTCCACGTCGTCGAGTCGTTCCACGCCCGGCACCCGGCCTGCCAGGTGCAGATCGAGGAGACCCGGTACACCGACGGCTTCACCCCGCTGCTCGGCGACGCCGTCGACCTCATGCTCACAGCGGCCCGGGCCCCGGGGCCCGACCTCAGCGAAGGCCCGATTCTCTTCCAGGAGCCGCCGATGCTGGCCGTCTCGGCCAGGCATCCCTTTGCCCGCCGTTCCTCGGTCTCCATCGAGGACCTCTCTCGAGACAAGGTCCTGCGCCCACGCGGCGTCCCCGCCGAACTGGACGCCCTCGCCACCCCGACCACCACCCCCACGGGCAAGCCCATCGAGCGGGGCATGGAGTTCGGGACCATCCAGGAACTGCTCGCCCTGGTCGGCGCTGGCCGCGGCATCTTTCCGGTCCCCACGCACGCGAGCCTGTACGACGGGCGCCCGGACGTCGCCTACGTACCCATACGCGACGGCCTTCCCTTCGAATGGCGGCTGACCTGGCGCACGTCCGCGGAGACCAACCGCATCCGCGCCTTCTGCCAAGCCGCCCGCGACTTCGTCGCCACCAACTCCAACCCGCTGCTAAGCCCGGTCGCGGGCTCTGCCACATCCTGAAGCGGCCGCTGCCTCCAAGTTTTTTCGGCATGCGCAGCGTTCTTGACGGTGCGCGGGCCGGCGGACGAGGAGGAATAGCGGCGGCATGGACGCGGTGCCGCCGCACCACGCTTCGACAGTTCACGCCAGATGTGGCCGGCATCACCGGTCGGGGACTACGCCCAGGCGGGATCGCGGCCGGTCAGGCCGAGGATGCGGTCCAAGGTGGGTGCGTCGGCCGGCACCGCGACCTCCGGTCCGTACATGCCCATCTCCCGCCCCTGGTCCACGCTGGCGAACACCGTGTCGTGCAGATGCGTCAGCAGGCCGGCGGGTAGTTCCAGCCGCTGCCCGGTCGCGACCGCCAGGTCCCAGCCGTGCATGGCCAGCTCGCCGACGATCATGTCGCCCAGGACGGGCGCGGGCAGCGTCTGCGGTGTGCCCATGCTCGTCTCGCCCTCCCAGGCCCACGGCGGCGCCCACGACGACGTGATGTCGTCCAGCAGGGCGAGCAGGCGGCCGCGCCAGTCGCCGGCGGCCAGGTCCACCTCGGACTCGGCGGCCGCCGGCTGCGGAACGGTCTCCTTGCGGCCGCCGCCGGCGAGCGACGGGCCCCAGAACAGGAGGTGGTTGACCAGTGCCCGTACGTCGTACTCCGTGCACGGGGTCTTGTTGGCGAGCTGGTCGTCGGTGATGGTGCGGGCGACTGCGGCCATGGCCTCGGCAGCGTTGGACAGATGTGACATGGCGGCGAGGCTAGGCGGCCCGGACCGGAGGGGTATTGGACAAAGGCGACATACACTTTGCCGTGTGGAGCGGGACGTTCGTGAGCTGCGGGGTGCGTGGACCAGGTATCAGCGCCACACGTTCCACAGCCCGTCGCCGGCGCTCGCGCCATGGGTGGAGCGGTACTGGGAGGCTCGCTGGGACTACGCCGAGCCCTACCGGCAGAAGATCGTGCCGTACCCGAACGTGCACCTGTCGTTCGGCGGCGGCCGTGCGGACGTCAACGGCGTGTGCAGCGGCTACCAGATCAAGGTCCTCGAGGGCCGCGATCATGTCTTCGGCGTCGCGTTCCGGCCGGGCTGCTTCCGCCCGTTCCTCGGTGCCTCCGTCTCGACGATCACCGACCGCGTCGTCCCGGTGACCGAGGTGTTCGGCCCGGACCTGCCCACGACGCTCGACGTGCCGACCGTGGACGCGTTCCTGCTGGAACACCTGCCAGACGATGACCCCCGGGTGCGCCAGGCGGCGGCCGCGGTCGAGCTGATCGCCAAGGACAGGGCCATGACCAGGGTCGAGCGCCTCGCCGACGAGCTGGGGCTGAGCATGCGGGGGCTGCAACGGCTGTTCGCGGAGTATGTCGGCATCGTGCCCAAGTGGGTGATCCGCCGCTACCGCCTGCACGAGGTGACCGCACGTATGGCCGGCGGCGGGGCGATCGACTGGGCCGCGCTGGCGGCCGACCTCGGCTACGTCGACCAGGGCCACTTCATCCGCGACTTCAAGGGCATGTTCGGCGAGCAACCGACCTGGTACGCGCAGCGGTACTAGTTAGTCGGGGGATTCGGGCGGTTGTGTACGGTCGGGCCGTCGGGAGACTTTCCGGTGGGCAGAGCGTCGTCGAGAAGACAGCGGCCGCGCGAGACACTGGTGACATGACACACCCGGCCCGACTTGCGCCGACTCGCTCGGGCTCGACCTGAGTGAAGGGTTCCGCCTGGCCCACTTCGCCGACGAGGTCACCGTGTCCGGCGACTTCTACGTCCTGTCCGGCTTCCGGCAGGCCGAACGGTATAAGGATTGCCGTGGCCTGCCGACCCGCTATGACGGTAACGCTCAGCCGCTGGCGGCCGCGGTCTTCGGCCCTGAAGGAGCCCTGGATTCCCGGATTCCGGACGTTCCACGTCGGGAGGAAGTACACCGTGGTCGCCGATCCGGTCCGCGGCCGCGTCTTCCACACCAGCGGTCACGGCCCGCACGTCTGGGACGGCCACGGACGCCTCCTGAGCACCCTGCCGACCAGCGAGAAACGCTACTAGCCGCTGCACCGGCTGGGGCTCTGGGGTTGTTCCCCGACCGGAGAACTCCCCCTGCAGCATCAGGAGCACAACCTGCTCGTCCGCATACCGGCTGGTCGGCCACCACCGACCCCTTCCACGGCGCCCACACCATCGCCACGCTCAAGACCACCTACACCTGGCAGCCGCCGCCCCCGCGGCCACACCGGACGAGGCAGAGCACACCGAGACCGTCGCCGCCCAGTGACCGTACGAGCGGCCGCTGCCATCCCCGATCTCGGCGCCCTTGTCCCGATCGGTCCCTGATTCGCGACCGGGACGGCAAGTTCCCTGACCTGTTCGACGTCGTCCTGGCCGATGCCGGCATCCAGACGGCGAGTACGAACATGCTGCTTTGACCTGCGCGGACGAGGAGCTCGGCAGGAACAGGGCCGCCGGCCTCCTCGGCGACCGGATCGCCTTGGGCCTTCGTCACCTCTTTGGCGCAGGCCTAACACGCGGTAAGCGCAGGGCTTGTCTTCCTGTTGGTTATGTCACACCTGCCGGTTTTTCTTCCTTCGGATGTCACATCTGCCGATCTCGGAGCGTCGCATGTGTACCAGAACCAGATCGGGGAGTGAAGCCAATGCAGGGGCAAGCCAGCTGGGTGGGACGGTGGTCACGGCAGGCACGGACCGATCATTGGTCGTTCTTGTTCGCCCAGCTCGCCATTTACTCGTTCCTGGTGCTCATCGTCACGGGCGCGTTCCTGACCGTTTTCTTCGACCCCGACATGACGCAGGTCACCTATAACGGCTCGTACGGGCCGCTGCGGGGCGTCCCGGTCAGCGAGGCGTACGCGTCGACGCTGGACATCAGCCTCGACGTGCGCGGCGGACTGCTCATGCGGCAGATTCACCACTGGGCGGCGCTGATCCTCGTCGCCGCGATCACCCTGCAGATGCTGCGGCTGTTCTTCACCGGCGCGTTCCGCCGCCCACGCGGCCTCAACTGGCTGGTCTGGGTGACCGTACTGTTGCTGGGCATGGTGACGGCCTGGACCGGCACAATTCTGCCGGACGACATGTTGTCCGGCGGCAGCCTCGGGCTCCTCCAAGGCGTGACCCAAGCGATTCCGCTGGTCGGCACCAGCCTGACGTTCTTGATCTTCGGCGATGAGTTCCCGGGTGAAAAGATCATTTCCCGGCTCTACTGGCTGCACATCCTCGTGCTTCCAGCGGTCCTGGCCGCCCTGTTCGTCCTCCGCCACAGGCTCGTCCGCGAGCACGGCCACACCCGTTTTCCCGGCGCCTTCTCAGGACGTGCGTCGCGCGGCTCAGCGGTGGCGCTTCTGCTGGCCACTGGCGGGGTTCTCGCGCTCCTCGGCACGTTCGCGCAGATCAACCCGGTCTGGCAGTACGGCCCGTACCGGCCAGGGGACATCACCGCCGGAGCGGTGCCCGGCTGGTACATGGGCTTCCTGGACGGAGCCGTGCGGATCATGCCGGGCTGGGAACTCAGCGTGGCCGGCCACCCGATCACCCTCGCGGTGCTCGTGCCCGCGCTTCTCATGCCGGGGGCGTTCTTCACCGTCCTGGCGGCCTATCCCTGGATCGAACGGCGGCTTACCGGCGATCGCGGCATTCATCACGTTCTGGACCGTCCCCGCGACGCGGCGACCCGTACGGCAGTGGGCGCGGCCGGCATCGCCTTCTATGGATTGCTGTGGGCCGCGGCCGCCAACGACCAGATCGCGCACAACTTCCACCTGTCCTTGTACGACGTCACTTGGTTCTTCCGGGTGGCTGTCTTCACCGGACCGCTACTCGCCTACGCCGTCACCCGGTCGATCTGCCTCGGGCTGGCCTACAGGGACCAGAAGGAGTCCGAGCACGGCCGCGAGACCGGACGGATCCTGATGAGCCCGGACGGCGGTTTCAGCGAGATTCACGAAGCCCCACACAGGCCCCGCGAACTGACACATTGACCAGAAGCGGAACGCCATGAAGCGTAACCGACTCCGCAAGCACGTCGCGCGGATGTTCCGGGCCGCCCCGACCGTCCTGCCACCGACTCCGGCAACGACAGGGGCGCCGTCGTTGGCACGACAGAGGCGGTATTTCACCCAGGAGTACAAGGACGAGATCGTCCGCATGGTCTTGGACGGCCCGTCTGTCCGCATCGAGGCCAATCTTCATGCAGATAACGTCCGAAAGTGCCCCGCGAACGGGGGCGATTTCGTCACGGTCCGCAATGACACGGTCTACACTCACTTTGACAACGACTGGATCAAGACCTCCGCCGATCCCTGGGACATCGTCACCAGCTGCGACTGGGCTACCTGAACATCAGACCGCGTCCGGCACCGAGAGAGGGCCGGATGCCGGATCGCTGTTGCCCGGCCTCCGGTCGGACCGGAAGCCGACGCAGGTCATTGGTGATCTTGCGGCTTCCTTGTCGGCGGCCTCGCTCCGACGGTTGTGTCAAGCCAGCGTCGGGCTGCGGCCGTCCGAAGGTGCCCCTTGCGGTGCCGCCGACGGGACGGGCGGGGACGGCGGGTGGCGTTCGCTCATGGCTCCCGGCGCGGTGTTTGCGGCTCCTTGGGGGCGTCCCGGCGCAGTTCCGGGGGGCAGTTCCTCGTTCCACACCAAGAGATCGGCTCCGGTGACGCCGGGCAGGCGTCGACGTTCTCGCTCCGGAGGGCTACCCGCTGGTGCTGTTCGCTGCAGCAACGCACCAGGTTGTCCAGCGAGGAGTACGCCAACCACGACCCGGCGCCTCGGGCCGCCGTAGGTGGTCAGCGGCCCCGGGGCGCGTGCGGGTCGGTCAGAGCAGGGGGAGGTTCCAGGCTGCTCGGAAGCGGGTGAGGGTGGTGCGGCAACTGGATGGGGAGACGCTCAGTTCGCGGCGGGCGGCGGCCAGTTCCTCGAACGAGGCCGGTGAGGCTCCGGTGCTCGCCCACCTGGCCTGGGCGAGTGTGAAGACGCCGTGGTCGAAGACCTCGATGACCGTGAGGCAGAAGAGGGCGAACGCCGATAGTTGGACGAGGGGGGCGTGGGCGGGGGCCAGTTCCGGGACCTCGGACAGGGGGGTCGTGTCGAGGCTTGCGAAGTCGTACAGGCGTGGGTGGGCGGGGGCCATGTCGCACGGCGGTGCGAGGCGCATGGTGCGGAGCATGTCCCGCATGGCGTCGAAGACGTCCCCGAGGTCGACGCCTTCGGGGGTGGAGGGCAGTTGCGTCCGGATGCCGGTCAGGGTTTCGATCAGCTCCTCTTTGACCAGTGCGGCGGCGAGGTCGTCCAGGCGGGGGTAGGACCGCCCGGCGTTGCTCTCCTCAAGGTTGATCTCGACGAGGCGGCGGGTCACGCGGAGTAGCTCCCGGGGGACGCCGCCGGAGAGGGAGTGGGTGAGGAAGGCGAAGGAGTCGGTGAACCCAGGTACCCGGTGCAGGAGGAGTTCCCGGGATTCGGTCAGCGTGAGGGGTTCGATGACGACGACGTCGTCGAAGGCGTTCTCGAAGACGGAGCGGCCGATGACCGCCCGCCGCGCGAAGACGGAGCCGACGTCTTCGGCGACGGAGACGATGTAGTAGCAGTTCTGGATGCCGAAGATGGCCTTGATCTCGCTGATGAAGCGTTCGGCCTGCTCGACCGACCCGATCCGGTCGACCTCGTCGATGGCCACGACGACATGACCCCTTTTCGCCCTGGCCTCCTTGGCGATCTCCGTCATGAAGGCGCGGAAGTTCCCCACGAGTTCGGGGTAGGACCAGGGAAGGTACTTCAGCGAGCCTCCCTTGGTCATCGCCATCGTGGCGCCGCGGATGCCGGGGAGGCTGGCGTTGAGCCCCCACGTGGTGGTGCGTTCCACCTGGAGACGCAGCAGATGTTCGCGCGCCCGGGTCACCAGGGCCGGCTCGACGTGCCAGCGCAGGTGCCGCCAGATGCGGGGCGGCGGCAGTACGACGGTCGCCATCGCCAGCAGAAGGATCTGGCAGGCCCACCGGTACTCGCCCCAGGCCACTGTCGCAAACTTCTCCAATTCGCCTATGTTGCCTCGGATCTCTTTCTGGGCGGGCTCAATCAGGTTTTTCGCACCTTCGCGCAGGGTCCAGACGAGCAGAGCCAGCAGCGCCAGTGAGAGGGCGACGCGGAACAGCGTCCAGAGCCCGTCACGGATCACCCAGAGCGCTCTCTTGCGCAGGACGAAATGCTGCGCGGCGCTCCGTTCGACGGCGTGGCCCCGGGAGGTGATGTACGTTTCGCAGACGCGCTGGAAGAGTTCGACGAGGAAGTCCCGTGCCACGTATTCGGCGGGCGCGGAAGCGTAGACGGTGAGGCCGGTGTCGGGCGAGGCGTTCCGGCGCCCGCCGCAGATTACGCGCAGCAGGGTCGACTTGCCGGCGCCGCGGGGTCCGGCGATCGCGATGCTTCCGCCGTCGACGCGCTTCATCGTCCCGAGTACCCGCTTCTCAGAGCGGGTCGGGATGGTCAACTGCAGGTCGTGGAGCCGTTTCAGCCCCTCGGAGTGCTGCTCCACCAGCAGCTTGTCATGGTCCTCGCCGAGGAAATCGTTCACCACGTGGGTGACCAGCGGCATCAGCACGTTTTCCTGGGCGTCAGCCAGCCATGCGTTCCTGATTTTGGTCCAGTCTCCCGCCTCCGAGAGTTTGTTGAAGTAGAGGTCGGCGGCGTTGCCGATGTCAATGAACTGCCGCAGGGTCTCCGGCTTGCCGATACCGAGCCCGACGGCGAAGGAGAGGAGCAGTGCGGACCCCCCGAGCACGGGTTGGTATTTCCATTCGAACAGCTGCTGGTGCGCGAGTATCAGGGGAACCGGCCCCAGGACGATGAACGGCACCCCTGTAAGAAGGTGCTTACGCGACATCCATCCGGCGGCGGCCGCGTACAGTAGTCCGCCGCCGACGATCGTGGACAGCGCCGCCGCGAGGGTCGAGAAGAAATAGCCGAGCTTGTTCCCGTCCGGGCTTCGATAGGCACCGATGGTGAGCAGCGCCACGGCCGCGGCCGCGAGCACGGCGACCGTCACGGTCTTCGCGTTCACGACGCGCCGCTGCATGACCTCGTTGATCTGCCGACGCACGATCTCGCGCCTTCCCAGAGCAAGGGAGTACACGATGTGGGAATCGAGGGCCTTGGCAGGTTCTAGAACGCCGCGTGCGATGACCTCGTCGTAGACTTGATCCGGCTCCACCAGCCCCCGCTCGACATAGGGCGCCAGCCGTTTGTCCCGCAGGCATCGGCGTACCCGCGCCTCCAACTCCGCCGCGTCCTCGGCGTCCCGCCCAGTGGCCATGGCGTCCATCCTTTCGGGCGAGGCCGCGACCGGGCAGGTGGTGGCCGGAACATGTCAGCAGGTGGACTGCCATGAGCCCATGGCGTACGTGATCGGCCACCCGCCCACTTCGGCGAAGTACTACTGCACGTTCTTCCGGGTCGAGTGTCAGGGAGCAGGCCGCGCCCATCTACGGGCTCGCGGCCGCGCTCGGTATCGGGCTGCACCTCCTGCTGGTCTCGCGGCCGGACGGATTGACCGGGCGACGCTCGCTGGCTTCGGCGCGTTCCTGGTGCGGGAGAACCCCAACTGGGAGATCCTCAATGACGCCGGGGTCGATCCTGTGCCCGAACGCGCCTCGATCACCTGGGGCGGTTTTCTGCGCCCTCAGGCCGAGGTGCTGCTGGCGTGTGACTTCCTGGAGACCGTCACGCTCGGGGGAACCCCCGTCGTCACCGGTGGTGGTCATCTGCCCTGCGCTGGATCCACTCCGTCTGGGCTGTGACCAGCGACGACATGTGCGTGCGGGGCGGGGCCCGGCAGTCCGGATGGAGCACGCACGGAGCCCGGATCGAGCCGTCGAGCAAACATGGGAACGAACCGGGACGGAACCGGCGCGCCGGGCAAAACGGGGCATCTTCTGCGTTTGCCCTGGTCGGGCTGAGTGGGTCGCGTGGGACTCGAACCCACAACCTACGGATTAAAAGTCCGGAGCTCTCGTATCAGATCAGTGCTCTTAGCATCGGAGCACACCGCTCTGTCCACATCTAGAGCCATCTCCGTGCCGCCACATTCCGCTCCGTGCCGGTCCGGTTCGGAACCGCCGAGCAGACAACGAGCCGACATGGGGGTGTGTCGACCGTAGTGCGTCCTCGCAGACGGCTCTGAGCAGGCGCGGGTCAGAGCCGGTCCAGCAGGTCCTTCTTCTTGGCCTCGAACTCCTCAGGGGAGACGACGCCGGCGTCGCGGAGTTCGCCGAGTTGGTGGAGAAGCGCCATGACCTGTTCGCGCGTGGTGGCCTGGAGGCTACTAGGTTGCTGTACCGGGGGCCCCGGTCGGAGTTGCCCTGCCACGCCTCCCTGCCACGCCCCCGGCCTGCGGATGCGCCACAGAGATGGTCCTGAACCTTCCGGTCGTGGAGTCGGGAGGCGAGGGTAGGCCGGAGCGATGCTCAGCGGTGCCGCTGGCGCTTCTCCAGGGCGTTGGCACGAGCCCGGCGTTGGGGGGCCAGGGTGTCGATGAGCACCCCGGCGCCTTCGCCGGGGCTGGTGTTCCAGCCGCGGAGTTTGTCTGCCACCTTCTTCAGCCGCGCGTCGTCGGGCCGGACGTCGACCTGGAAGTGCGCTTCGTCCGGGGTGGCGAAGTCGCCGCCCCAGGTCACGACGCCCTCGCAGTCGGCGAGGATGTCGCGGATGGTGACCAGTTGTTGCGGGAAGAAGCCGCCCTTCGCGCCCGCCGGATACCAGCCCGGCCGGATGTCGACCGCTGTGCCGGACGCGTGATTGCTCTCCCAGCGGTGCGGGAGCCGCAGCCGTGGAGCCCGGAAGCCGATGACCTCGCCGTTCTTCAGGGTGTCGATCTCGTAGTGGTAGCGGCGGATCACATGGGTGAGCACGGTCGCGACGTCGCCGATGCGCAGAGCGACGGAGATGTCGCTGCCGGGCACCGTCTTGGTCCAGACGGCCCCTCCGGCGTCAGTGGTCTTCTCCATCGTCCATCCGTTGACGCTGCGCCGGCCCGTCTCGACCCGGGCTCTGGCCTTCTTGATGGCCTTCTTGAGGACGGCCTCCTGCTTCGGGCCGGGCGCCGCCGCGGCGGGGGCCGCCAGTGTCGCGATGCCCGAGGTGGTGATTCCGGCGACCACGGCGGCGCCGGCCGCTCCCTGGAGTACTGCGCGCCGGGTGGGCGTGTCGTCGTTGCTCTTCATCGCAGAGATGTCCTTTCGACGTTTAGCGCCACCCGATCGAGTCCCAGAGACCAGGGCTGGCAATGACCAAGAGACCGGGGAAGGCGAGTAGTGCCGCGGAGATCGGCCAGTACCATTTCCTCGCGAACGGCCATGTCCGAACGAGGAAGTAGTTGGCGATACTTGAGATGACCGCGAACGTGAGCAGGAAGAAACCTGCATACGCGAACGGGAGGACGATTCCCTCGTCGAAGGTGGGATCGCGGTGGACGAATCCCATGCTCGCGAAGAGCGTGTTCTTCAGTACGTACCAGGTGATTCCGATTGGATATATTCCGACATACCCGAGAACGAGGTTCACGGCCGGGCCCGCTGCCGCCCGGGTGACATGGCGGGACAGTCGACGGACTTGGGACATTCCCGGTCTTCCTCTCTCGGGTCATTGTTCGCGCAGCGGCTTGTTGAAGCCTTCGAAGACCTGGTACAGCCCCAGCCGCTTCTGCCCCTCCGCCTCGGCGTCCGGGCCCGATCCCTGGTAGCGGACCAGTACTCGGAGCGTGTTGGCGTCACTGTAGTCCAGGCTCGGGCGCGGCGCGCCGACGTCGTTGGCGCCCCAGATGTGCACATGCGGGACGACGCCGATGTTGAAGTCCGGATCGGTGTTGAGTTTCTGCCAGATCTGCCAGAGATCGGCCTCCTTGGCAGGGTCCAGCTTCGGCACGTTCAGGAGTCCCTGATCGACGCAGTAGTTCCGGGAATTGATGGCGGTTGCCGCGAATATCTGCCCCAGTCCGGTGCTTCCGTCCGTCTTTCCTCCGATCCCGTTCTGGTAGTGCTGGCGCACGAGTTCGTCGGACACGATGTCGAGGTCCGAGTAGTGTCGTATCTCCCACAGGAGCGGCACCTGAATCAGTGACTTGCGCATTCTCAGTGTGCGGGCCAGATTGGTGATCAGTCGGTCGTAGGCCATGAGGATGCGGAAGGATTCCTCCGTGGAGTACGGCTGGCCGGTGCCGGACTCCTCGATCCCGATGGTCGAGAAGTAGTGCCGGATGTCGGACAGCAGTGTGCCGAGGTTGTGCCTGCCGAAAACTACGTCCGTGCAGGTGGGACGTGCAGGAGGTGGGCTCCGACACGGGGCTTGATCAGTCGCAAGGACAGGCCGCGGCGAGGCGGTTGCCGCGGGATGATGGGTGGCTGTGCTGTTGCGCTTGGCCTACTTGACCGTGGCGAACACCTTCGCGGCCCTCCGCGTGCTCCCGATGACCGATCAGGAGAAGGACACCGAGATTCTGGTGTTGCGGCATCAGGTCGCCGTGTTGGAGCGCCAACTGGCCGGGACGCGGGTGCGGTTCACCGCTCCGGACCGGGCACTGCTGGCGGCGCTGCTGAACCGGCTGCCTCGCGGTGCACTGCGCCGGACGCGGCTGCTGGTGCGGCCGGACACGGTGCTGCGCTGGCACGGCGACCTGATTGCCGGTCGGCACGCCGCTCGCTCCAGACCCAAGCGGGCGGGCCGTCCACCGACCGTCCGCTCCATCCGGCTGCTGGTTCTGCGCCTGGTGCGGGAGAACCCGGGCTGGGGCTATCGGCGGGTGCACGGCGAGTTGCAGGTGCTCGGTGTCAAGGTGGCGCCTTCTACTGTCTGGGAGATCCTCAAGGACGCCGGCGTCGATCCGGCGCCTGAGCGTTCCGCCACATCCTGGGCCGGGTTCCTGCGCTCGCAGGCCGAGGCGCTGCTGGCGTGTGACTTCCTGGAGACCGTGACTCTCACGGGCGCGCGGATGTACGTGCTGGCGGTCATCGAGCACCACACCCGCCGCATCCGGGTTCTGGGCGCCACCGGCCACCCGACCGCAGCGTGGGTGAGCCAAGCGGCGCGGAATCTGGTCATGGATCTGGAGGATGCCGGCTGCCGGGCACGGTTCTTGATCCGCGACCGGGACGGCAAGTTTCCTGAGCTGTTCGACGTGGTCCTGGCCGATGCCGGTATCCGGGTGGTGCTGACCGGGGTGCGGATGCCGAGGATGAACGCGGTGATGGAGCGGTGGGTGCAGACCTGCCGCCGTGAACTGCTCGACCGGACTCTGATCTGGAACCAGCGTCACCTGCTCCATGCCCTCCGTGAGTTCGAGACCTTCTACAACGAGCATCGGCCTCATCAGGGCATCGCCAACGCACGCCCGCTGAAGCCGCTGCCTTCAGCGATCACCGAACCGAACCAGATCGCCCACTTGAACATCCGAAGAAGGCAACGGCTGGGAGGGATTCTCAATGAGTACGAACATGCCACTTGACCTGCGCGGACGAGGTTTTCGGCAGGGACAGCCTCCGGCGTAGGGCTCTGTCCATAAGAGCTGTGCGACTCTGCCAGCGTGCTAAGCCGCCATCACGCAGCCTGAGCAGAGTGGGCACCCAGGCAGACCCCCACAGGCCAAGGCCGGCTTCCCGCAACAGCGCAGGTCCGCGCACGGAAAGAAGTGCCACAATCCGATATCGCGTCCCGCGACTGGTAGTACTGCCGCTCGGCAGAGTGGGCCTCGGAGCGCGGAACGTCGACACCCCGCACACGATTGTGGGCATGTGCCGGAGACCATCGCTGCGGATCGAGGGTGACCAGGCCCAATCCATGCCCGATCCATGCCCGCGAGTCGACCTCGAGCCGACATCGGGACGGAGTGGGGCGAACCAGGCGGTGGATCAGCTGGGCGAACTTGTGTTTCTTTTAATCCGTAGGTTTTGGGTTCGAGTCCCACCACCTGTGACCAGGGCAAGTGCCGCCGGGTGTCGATCTGTTTCGGGACCGCAGAGCCAATGCCGAGCCGACATCAACGGCCGGCGGTCACTTTCCCGTATCGAGTGCGGACGGTCCGCGGGCTGCACCACCTCGGCCGCTGTGACCAGGGCGGGGGCTACTCCAAGACCATCGCTCTGTACGGCTGCGTTGACGGTGATGATCAGCTGACCCGGCCGGATTGAAACGGCCCTGTTGCCCGCTCTGGAGTTCCGCGTTGACCGGCTGGGGGAACGCGGACTGCGAAGCCGGGACGCGGGGGGCGGGCCGGGCCCAGCGGCGGACCGTCCGCAGCGGGATGGAACCGGCAACGCTCGGACGCGTGTCCAGAGCCGATCTAGGGACTCGGAGTCATGGCAGACGTGGTGCTCGTGGCGTTGACCATCGCGGTGTTCGCGGTGCTCGCGCTGGTGGTGGGGGCGGTGGGGCGCCTGTGAGCGTCGAGAACGCGGCGGGGCTGGTGCTCGCCATCGGACTGGTCGTCTTCCTTGTGGTCGCGTTGCTCTTCCCGGAGAGGTTCTGAATGGGTTCCACGACCGCGGGGATCGTATTTATCGCGTCCCTTCTCCTGGCCCTCGCCGCGGTGCACGTGCCCCTTGGCGACTACATGTACCGGGTGTACTCCTCGCCCCGGCATTCGCGGGTGGAACGGGCCCTCTACAAGGTCATGGGCGTGGACCCGGGGAGCGAGCAGACGTGGGGGGTCTACGCGCGCAGTGTCTTGGCGTTCTCCCTGGTTTCGGTGCTCGTGCTGTACGGGCTGCAGCGACTGCAGGGGCTGCTGCCGTACAGCCTGGGTTTCGGCGGGGTGCAGGATCAGATCGCCTGGAACACCGCTGTCAGCTTTGTCACCAACACCAACTGGCAGGCCTATTCGGGCGAGTCCACGATGGGCTACCTGACGCAGATGGCCGGTCTCGCGGTGCAGAACTTCGTGTCGGCGGCGGTCGGCATGTCCGTGGCGGTCGCGCTGGTCCGCGGGTTCGCCCGGACGCGGACCGGCGAGCTCGGCAACTTCTGGGTGGACCTCACCCGCGGGGCGCTCCGCATCCTGCTGCCTGTCGCCGTCGCCGGGGCGATCGCGCTGGTGGCGGGCGGTGTCGTGCAGAACTTCGTGGATCCGCACACCGTCACCACGGTCGCCGGCCAGGGACAGGCGATCCCCGGCGGGCCGGTGGCCTCCCAGGAGGCGATCAAGGAACTCGGGACGAACGGCGGCGGCTTCTACAACGCCAACTCCGCCCATCCGTTCGAGAACCCCGCGACCTGGACGAACTGGCTCGAGATCTTCCTGCTCCTGCTGATCGCGTCCGCGCTGCCCCGCACGTTCGGCCGGCTCGTCGGGCAGAAGCGGCAGGGGTACGCGATCGCCGCGGTGATGGCCGTCCTGGCGACGGTCGCCGTCTGCGCGACGACGGCGGCGCAGGTCGTCCACCACGGCACCGTCCCGCAGGCGGCGGGCGCGGCGGCCGAGGGCACCGAGACCCGCTTCGGGATCGCCGGCTCGGCGATGTTCGCCGCCGCGACGACGCTCACCTCGACCGGCGCCGTCGACTCCGCGCACGACTCCTACACGAGCCTCGGCGGTGGGATGCTGCTGGTGAACATGATGCTCGGCGAGGTCGCGCCGGGCGGCGCCGGCTCCGGCCTGTACGGCATGCTGATCCTCGCCGTGATCGCGGTGTTCGTCGCGGGGCTGATGGTCGGCCGGACGCCCGAGTACCTCGGCAAGCGGATCAGCGCGCGGGAGATCAAGTTCGCGTCGCTGTACTTCCTGGTCACCCCCGCGCTGGTGCTGGCCGGCGCGGGTGTCGCGATGGCGTTCCCCGGGCCGCGCGCGTCGATGCTGAACGGCGGGCCGCACGGTTTCTCCGAGGTGCTGTACGCGTTCACCTCGGCGGCCAACAACAACGGGTCGGCGTTCGCAGGGCTGTCGGCTGCGACCTGGTTCTACGACGTCGCGCTCGGCCTGGCGATGCTCCTCGGCCGGTTCCTCCCGATCGTCCTCGTGCTCGCGTTGGCCGGTTCGCTGGCGCACCAAGCCCCGGTCCCCGCGTCCGCGGGGACGCTTCCGACGCACCGCCCGCTGTTCGTCGGCCTGGTCGTGGGCGTGGCCGTCGTCCTCGTCGCCTTGACGTTCCTCCCCGCGCTGGCCCTTGGGCCGCTCGCCGAAGGGATCCACTGATGTCCCCCCGAACCTTCCGGACGGGGCCGTCCGGACGACGCCCGGTGCCCGGGCGCCTGGCACGCGGCCGGCCGGCGGTGGACCTGGTGGGCGGCGGCCTCCTCGACCCCCGGCAACTGCTCGTCTCGCTGCCCGCCGCGCTCCGCAAGCTCGACCCGCGCGCCATGTGGCGCAACCCCGTCATGCTGATCGTCGAGGTCGGCGCGGTGTGGACGACGATCCTGGCGGTCATCGGCCCGTCGTCGTTCTCGGTCCTGATCGCGGTGTGGCTCTGGCTGACGGTGCTCTTCGCGAACCTGGCGGAGGCGGTCGCCGAGGGACGCGGCAAGGCCCAGGCCGACACGCTGCGCAAGGCCAAGAAGGACACCCTCGCGCGTCGGCTGGGCGGCTGGACGCCCGGCGCGGCCGCCCTTGAAGAGGAGGAGGTGCCGGCCGCCGACCTGCGGCGCGGTGACGTGGTCGTGGTCGAGGCCGGGCAGATCATCCCGGGAGACGGCGACGTCGTGGAGGGCATCGCCAGCGTCGACGAGTCCGCGATCACCGGGGAGTCGGCCCCGGTCATCCGGGAGTCGGGCGGCGACCGCAGCGCGGTGACCGGCGGAACGAAGGTGCTGTCCGACCGGATCGTCGTCGAGATCACCCAGCGGCCCGGCGAGTCGTTCATCGACAGGATGATCGGGCTGGTGGAGGGCGCGGCCCGGCAGAAGACGCCCAACGAGATCGCGCTGAACATCCTGCTGGCCGCGCTGACGATCATCTTTCTGGTCGCCACCGCCACCATGCAGCCGTTCGCGATCTACGCCAAGGCCGCCAACCCGGGCGTCCCGGACAGTGCGGCGCTGGACGGGAACGGCGTCACCGGCGTCGTGCTCGTCTCGCTGCTGGTCTGCCTGATCCCCACGACGATCGGCGCGCTGCTCAGCGCCATCGGCATCGCCGGCATGGACCGACTGGTGCAGCGGAACGTCCTGGCGATGTCCGGACGGGCCGTCGAGGCCGCCGGCGACGTCAACACGCTCCTGCTGGACAAGACCGGCACCATCACCCTCGGCAACCGGCAGGCGGCGGAGTTCATCCCGGTCGGCGGCGTCACCGAGGAGGCCCTCGCGGACGCCGCCCAATTGTCGAGCCTCGCGGACGCGACGCCCGAGGGCCGCTCCATCGTCGTCTATGCGAAGGAGGCGTACGGGCTGCGGGAGCGGTCTCCGGGCGAGCTCGCGCACGCCGACTGGATCCCGTTCGCCGCGCAGACACGCATGTCCGGCGTCGACGTCGACGACCGCCGGCTCCGCAAGGGCGCCGCCGGGGCGGTGGCCGCGTGGGTCCGTGAGCAGGGCGGGCAGGTGCCGCCCGCGCTCGGGGAGGCCGTTGACGGCATCGCGGCGGCGGGCGGCACCCCGCTGGTCGTCGGCGAGGCCGGCCCCGGCCCGGACGGGAGACCGCACGCCGGGGTGCTCGGCGTCATTCACCTCAAGGACGTCGTCAAGCAGGGGATGCGCGCCCGGTTCGACCGGATGCGCGCCATGGGCATCAAGACGATCATGGTGACCGGCGACAACCCGCTGACCGCCCGGGCGATCGCCGACGAGGCGGGCGTGGACGACTTCCTCGCCGAGGCCCGGCCCGAGGACAAGCTCGCCTTCATCAAGGCCGAGCAGCAAGGCGGCCGGCTCGTCGCCATGACCGGCGACGGCACCAACGACGCCCCCGCCCTCGCCCAGGCCGACGTCGGCGTCGCCATGAACACCGGCACCTCCGCCGCCAAGGAGGCCGGGAACATGGTCGACCTGGACTCCGACCCCACCAAGCTCATCGAGATCGTCGAGATCGGCAAGCAGCTCCTCATCACCCGGGGCGCGCTGACCACGTTCTCCATCGCCAACGACATCGCCAAGTACTTCGCGATCATCCCGGCGCTGTTCGTGACGCTGTTCCCGGGCCTGGAGGCGCTGAACGTCATGCGGCTGTCCAGCCCGGAGTCGGCGATCCTGTCGGCCGTCGTGTTCAACGCGCTCGTCATCGTCACGCTGATCCCGCTCGCGCTCCGGGGCGTCCTCTACCGGCCGAGCTCGGCGTCCCGGCTGCTGCGCCGCAACCTGTCGGTGTACGGGCTGGGCGGCGTCATCGCCCCCTTCGCCGGGATCAAGGTGATCGACCTCATCGTCCAGTTCATTCCGGGGATCTCATGAACACGCTTCCCGCCTGGGCCCGCCGGCATCTGGCGGCCCTCCGCGCGCTGCTGGTCTTCACCGTCATCTGCGGTGTCCTGTACCCGCTGGCCGTCACCGCCGTCGCCCAGGCGCCCGGTCTCCGGCACAGGGCCGACGGCTCCCGCGTCAGCGCGGGTGGCAGGGACGCCGGCAGCGCACTGATCGGTCAGAAGTTCACCGACGGGCACGGCGATCCCCTGAAGCAGTACTTCCAGAGCCGTCCGTCCGCCGCGGGCGGCGGCTACGACCCCACCGCGTCCGGGGCGAGCAACCTTGGACCCGAGGACGTCGTCGACACCCTGCCTGACCCGGCGCTGGTCAAGGAGGGCAAAGCGGACCCGAACGCCCGGCAGAGCCTCCTCACTCAGGTCTGCGTGCGCAGCATGGCGATCGGCGCCCGGGAAGGCGTGGACGGGTCGCGTCCGTACTGCACCGGCGGCGGTGTGGGCGCCGTGCTGTCGGTGATCGGTCCGCGCGACGCGAGCGGTGCCGTCGTCCATCCGGCACGGGTCGTCAGCGTCAACGAGGCGTGCCCCGCGACGCCGTTCCTGGCGACGTACCGTGGAGTCAAGGTCGAGTGCCGCGCTTTCGGCGAGGACGTCGATGCGGGGCGGATCGCCCCTGTTCGCGGCGGCGCGCCGGCGCGGCCCGCCGTCCCGTCCGACGCCGTCACCGCGAGCGGCAGCGGCCTCGACCCGCACATCTCACCCGCGTACGCGAGTCTGCAGGCCGGACGCGTCGCGCGGGCGCGTGGCCTGAGCGCCGGCCGGGTCGGCGCACTGATCGACAGGCACACCGCCGGACGGGCGCTGGGGTTCATGGGGGAGCCCGCGGTGAACGTCCTGCAGCTGAACATCGACCTCGACAGGACCGCCCCGTACCGGGGCTAGGGGGGCGAGACCGGCCATGGACAGGGGACGGCTCCGCATCTATCTGGGGGCCGCCCCCGGCGTGGGCAAGACCTACGCCATGCTCGCCGAAGGCCGGCGGCGCGCCGCCCGCGGCACCGACCTCGTCGTCGGCTTCGTCGAGACCCACGGCCGCGTCCACACAGCTGAGCTCCTCGACGCCCTGGAGATCGTCCCGCGCCGCACCCTCGCCTACCGCGGCGCCGAGTTCACCGAACTCGACGCCGAGGCCGTCATCGCCCGCGCGCCCCGGGTCGCCCTGATCGACGAACTCGCGCACACCAACGTCCCCGGCAGCCGCAACGCCAAGCGCTGGCAGGACGTCGAGGAGATCCTGGAGGCCGGCATCGACGTCATCACCACCGTCAACGTCCAGCACCTGGAGTCGGTGAACGACGTCGTCGAGCAGATCACCGGGACCGTGCAGCGCGAGACCCTCCCCGACGAGGTCGTGCGCCGTGCGGACCAGGTGGAGCTGGTCGACATGTCCGCCGAGGCGCTGCGCCGCCGGATGGCGCACGGCAACGTCTACCCGCCCGAGAAGATCGACGCGGCGCTGTCCAACTACTTCCGCGTCGGCAATCTCACCGCCCTGCGCGAGCTGGCTCTGCTGTGGCTGGCCGACAAGGTCGACGAGCAGCTCGACCGGTACCGCGCCGACCACGGCATCGCCGGGACGTGGGAGGCCCGCGAGCGCGTCGTCGTCGCGCTCACCGGCGGCGCCGAGAGCGAGACCCTGATCCGTCGCGCGTCCCGCATCGCCGCCCGCACCAAGGGCGCCGATCTGTTCGCCGTGCACGTCATCCGCGGCGACGGCCTGACCGGCACCCGCCCCGACCGGCTCGCCCGCCAGCGCGACCTCGTCGAGAGCGTCGGCGGCACCTACCACCAGGTCGTCGGCGACGACGTGCCCAAGGCGCTGCTGGAGTTCGCGCGCGCCGTCAACGCCACGCAACTCGTCCTCGGCGTCTCCCGCCGCAACCGGTTCGCGCAGGCCCTGTTCCCCGGTGTCGGTGTCGCCACCACCGCACTGTCCGGATCGATCGACGTCCACATGGTCACCCACGAGCGCGCCCACCGCGGCCTGCGTCGACGCCGGGCCACGGAGGCCGGCCTGCCGCTGCGCCGCCGACTCGCCGGGTTCGTCCTCGCGCTGCTCGGCCTGCCGCTGCTCAGCTACGTTCTCACCGAACTGCGCAGCACGTTCTCCCTGCCCGTCGACATCATGTTCTTCCTCGCCGGCATCGTCGGGGTCGCGCTCGCCGGCGGAATGTGGCCGGCCCTGATCGCCGCGGTCATCGGGTCCGTCCTGCTGAACTACTACTTCACCCCGCCCGTGCACACCCTCACCATCGCCCAGCATGAAAACCTGGTGGCCCTCGGGGTGTTCCTGCTGGTGGCCGCCGCCGTCAGCGGCGTCGTGGACTTCGCCGCCCGAAGATCCCGCGAGGCCACCCGCCTCGGCGCCGACGCCGAGGTCCTCTTCACCCTCGCCGGGAACGTCCTGCGCGGCGAACGCGCGCTCGACGCGCTGCTCCAACGGCTGCGGGAGACCTTCGGCCTCGACTCGGTCACCTTCCTGGAACGCGTACCCGGCGCTCTGCCCGCGCCCGGCGGCCACGGCGCCACCGCCGGCTGGAAGGTCATCGCCGCGGTCGGTGGTCGGCCCTGCTCCGTCCCCGAGGAGGCGGACACCGAGATTCCCGTCAACGACGATCTCGCCCTCGCACTGCGCGGCAGCCCTCCGAACGCCGGCGACCGCCGCATCCTGGAGGCGTTCGCCACTCAGGCCGCCGCCGCGCTGGAACAGCAGCGGCTGGAGGCCGAGGCCGAACGAGCCCGGCCGCTGGAGGCCGTGAACCGGATGCGCACCGCACTGCTCAATGCCGTCAGCCACGACCTGCGCACCCCCCTCGCGTCCGCAAAGGCCGCCGTCGAGAACCTCGGCAACACCGAGATCCACCGGACACACGAGGAGCGCGCCGAACTCACCGACACCGCCGCTCGGTCCCTCGACCGGCTCGACCGCCTCGTCGCCGACCTCCTCGACATGAGCCGCCTGCAGGCCGGCGCCCTCGAAATGGCCGCCCGTCCCCTTGCCCTGGACGAGGTCGTTCCCCGCGTGCTCGACGATCTCGGACCCGAAGGCCATGACGTCACCGTCCAGATCTCCGCCGACCTCCCCGAGGTCGAAGCCGACCCGTTGCTGCTGCAGCGCGTCCTCGCCAACCTGATCAGGAATGCACTGCGTTACAACCCGCCCGGGCAGCATGTCCTCGTCACCGCCGGCGCCATCCGGGGCCGCGTCGAGCTCCGCGTCGCCGACCGCGGCCCCGGCGTCCCCGCCGCCGACCACGACCGGGTCTTCCTGCCGTTCCAGCGGCTGTCGGACCGCGACGACCACACCGGCCCCGGCCTCGGCCTCGCCCTCGCCCTCGCGCTCACCGAGGCGATGGGCGGCGAGCTCGTCCCCGAGGACACCCCCGGCGGCGGCCTCACGATGATCATTTCGCTTCCCCGCACGGCCCGAACGGACCGCTCATGACCCGAGTCCTCGTCGTCGACGACGACTCCCATATCCTGCGGGCGTTGCGCATCAACCTGCGTGCCGGCCACTACGGCGTCGAGACCCCCGCCGCCGTCCCGCGCCGTGCTCTTACCATTTTCTCCGTCCATCCAGTCGATGGACTCGGCGGTGACCGGTCTCGCGGTCGTGTGAGCTCTCCTCGTAATGAATGTCGCGCCCCCGCACTTCTTGACGTTCTTTTAACGGCTTCTCAAAGGCTTTAACGAGTTGTTGACGTGCTGAACGGCCGTTCCCCGAACGATCATCCTTTGCCGGTTCAAGGAGCCGGTACCGCAGTGCCCCTATGGGGCGGGCGGAACGACAAACAAGACAGGAGTGACAGTCATGTCACGACCCGAACTCCGTCGGCTCGGTGCCGCCGGATCCCTGCTGGCGGCGTTGTCCAGCCAGCAGATCGGTTACGCGGCCGGCGCCCTTGACGACTCGCCGCTGGTGGCGGGGACGGCGATGGTGTCGGCGGGTGCCGGCGTCCTCGCCGTGTCGGTGCACTGGCGCGGCGGGGGGCTTCGAGCGCGGCGGTTCGACCGCGCCGCGTGGTGGCTGGTCGCCCGCGTGGCGATCAGCATCGGCGTGATCGGCACCATGTACCTCCTCGCGGTCCAGCGGTTGTCGCTGGGTATCGCGGCGGCGGTGATGGTGCTCGGCCCCCTCGCCATCGGGCTGCGCGGCGTATGGCGCGCCCGATCAACCGCTTGGGGCCGCTGGCACCTGGTCTGGCGCGGGATCGCGCTGGCCGGCGTGGTGCTGCTGAACCGCCCGTGGCGCGGTGAGGCCGACCCGGCGGGCCTGTGCGCGGCGCTCGCCGTCGCCGTCGCCTCCTGGAACTACGTGGTGGCGATCGGACGGCTGGAGGTCCGCGGGCTGGCCCACCGGGGCACCGCCACCGCCGGCCTGCTCGCAGCAGCGGTGCTCATCACCGTGACCGGAGTCCTGGCCCTCGGGGGGACTCCCGGCGGTAACGACGGAACGTCCGGGCGACTGGTCGTTCTGAGCTTGGCCGGAGTGCTGGCATGGACGGTCCCGACGGTGCTGCAGAACATCGCCGTCGGGCTGGCCTCCGCCCGAGACCTGGGGGTCCTGTACTCCCTGGAATCACCGGTCGCCGCACTGATCGCACAGATCGGCGTCTGTGCGGGGCTGCTGAGCAGCACCGAGCGACCCGGCCCTGCCGGATGGGTCGCCATCACCATGATCGTCGCCGCCTCGGCCGCCGTCTCCCTCAGGGCGGCGCGGCCCGACCGCGGCGAGCGTCCCGAGCACCGCTGACCGGCAGCGCTTGACGCATCGCCGGCAGCACCGAACGGCGGGGAGGCATCCTCCCCGCCGTTCTTCAGACGGAACCTCGGCCTCAAGGCCGGCCACCGACGACACCACCCCGCCATGCTCTCCACGGGGCGACCCGCCGCGGTCGCGCCCGGCGGGACATCGACCGCCGGCCCCGGCCGCGTCAGCCCGCTTGTCACCTGATCACCGAGCTGACATGGGCTGTCGCTCCGAGCCCCTGACTTGGGACGCCATCGCTGGGTAGTACGGCAGTGTTGGCGTCGTCGGGGGGAGGCGCGGCTTGATGCACGGTCACCTGGCCAGGGACGTCGTCGCGCTCGTGGCCGCGCTGGCGGCTCCGCCCGCCGTCGCGGCGGTGCTCCTGCCCTTCCGAGATACGTTGCCGAACACGAGCGTCGCGCTGATCATCGTTGTGGTCGTCGTCGCGGTGGCCGCGTTGGGCAACCGCCTCGCCGGGGTCCTGGCAGCCGTTTCCGGGGCTGGTTCGACGTCTTCTTCACGCGCCCGTACGGGCACTTCATGATCGAAAAGTCTTCCGATGTGCAGACTTTCGGCCTTTTGCTCGCCGTGGGTTTGGTGGTCTCCCAGTTGGCCGCCCGGGTGGGCCAGGAGGTTGCGGGTGATCGCCATCACGGACGCCGACTACCTGGCCAGGATCCGCGACACCGCGGAGCTGGCGCAGTCCTCCAAGGGCCCCGACTCCTTGGTAGATCGTGTGTGCGAGCACCTAACGGCCCTGCTAGACCTGCGCGCCTGTCGGTTCGAATACGGCACCCTGACCGGCCATCCTCCGCGCATTCAGCAGGACGGGACCGTGCTCTGGGGACGCAGGCGCTGGGATGTCGAACGTCTTGGGCTCCCCAAGGAGGAGGTCGAATTGCTCGCCATCAGCCACGGCCACTTCTACGGGCGCTTCATGCTCACCCCTGCTCCCGGGAGCAGGCCGTCCCTCCAAGCCCGCCTGGTCGCCGTCACGCTCGCCGACCATGTCGGCTCTGCCCTCGACACCGCTGCGACCGACTGAGAGAGAACGGTCAGCATCGC
This sequence comes from Actinomadura sp. NPDC023710, assembly GCF_040639875.1. Classification (NCBI taxonomy): domain Bacteria; kingdom Bacillati; phylum Actinomycetota; class Actinomycetes; order Streptosporangiales; family Thermomonosporaceae; genus Actinomadura; species Actinomadura sp. NPDC023710. The sequence continues at coordinate 133 of NZ_JBFAGB010000047.1, read as the reverse complement.
ACAGGCGACGCCCGAGGCCGCTGATCTGGTGGGTGAATCAAGAGTCATCTACGACGGCAGGATGATGCGAAGTGACGTCATAGATGGTGGTTGACATGACGTCATCATGACGTCATAGTTTCGGCATGGACCT
>NZ_JBFAGB010000046.1:0-71320 GCF_040639875.1 Actinomadura sp. NPDC023710 | reverse complement strand
GCCGGGCAGGACGGCGCCCGCGTTGCCGCTGTGCCGCGCCCAGTAGGTGATGGCCATGTCGCACCAGGACGCCCGGAGGAACTCGTCGCCGTGCCTGGAGGCGTACTCCCGGGTGATGGTGTTCGGGCGGCCCGACATCCCGAGCGACCGGCGGGCCTCGGCGATCATTCCCGCGGCGCTCATGCCGGGCCCTCCTGCGCGGGCCCGGCCTGCTCGGTGCCGTCGTCCTGGAGGGCCTGGCCCTGCCCGCGGAAGATCCCGTCGGCGTCGGGCTCGCCGTACAGCTCCCGGAGGACCTGCTCCTCGTCGGGTTCGGTGGCCCGGTGGACGTCCGGGTTCACGTCCACCTCGTCCATGTGAGTCGCTTCCGCGGTGTCTGTTTCGGTCTGGGGGGTCACGTTGCTTCTCCGCAGCGTCGGACTGTCCGATCGGTCGGGAGCCTCCTCCGTTCCGTGGGCGGCTCCGGGCCGACCGTAATGGGAACAACCCCACTTTCTCCGGATTTTGCGCGAAAACACGCATTGGCTGGATTTCTGCCATTCACCAGCGAAGACGGCCGATCGGCCGGGGCATGCTTCCCTGGCCGTTCACTCCGGAGGGGCGGACGCCGGGGGCCTCCCGGTGGCGGCTGGGAGCGTTCCATGTCGAAGGGCGGAGGCGGGAAGGCGGCCGCGGGAAAGGCGGCGGGCGGGCGTTCTCCCGGGGGGCTGCGGCGCTCTGAGCAGGGGATATTCGCCGTTTCCGGGGTAGAGGCCGCCTATGTTCTTCTTTTCCTCTTCCCGGCTGGGTTGCCTGGGGTCACTGCTCGTGACCCTGGTGCTCACCTGGGTCGTTTACGTGTTCCTCAGCCGCTGAGCCCCTCCCGCGGGGCTGGGGCCGCCGAGGAGCACCGAGGGGCCGCCGGGGCCTCCGCCGGACGGATTCCGGTCGACTCTCGGTGATCAGCTTGACAAGGTTCGGTTACCGAGTGTCTCCTTGTGTCCGTGACGAAGCGCGTGCAGACCGACAGCCCCGTGGCCTTGGGCCGCGTGGCCAGCGCGCTGTGTCCTTCGTGTTGTCGCTGATCCCCGTTCCGGGCGATCGCCGCTCCCGCTGACGATCCCTTTCCAGCCGGCACACCTGCACGAAGGACTCCCCATGGACCTTTCCGTGGTTCCCGACCTCACCATGCGCGGTCAGGACGATCCGCACGGCCGCGCGGCCGCCGTCCGTCCCGCGACCGTCGGGCAGCTCGCCGCCCGCGTCCGCGACCTCGCCGGACGCCCCGCCGAGTGGTGGCGGCTCGTCCGGTTCGACGCCGCGGGGCCGGTGCACCTCCCGCTGGACGGCCAGACCTGGCTGACCACCTGGCCGCCCGGCCATGGCGGGACGATCCGTGCCCAGGTCAGCACCCTGATCGCGGGCGAGCTGGCGGAGGTGACGATCACCGCGCGCGGCGTCACCGAGCGTCCGCTGCGGGCCAACCGGGTCCGGGTGCACGGCGGGTCGCACGCGCTGACGAATCCGGGGCCGGCGTTCGCGGTCAGCCTGCACGCCGGTGCAGGACGTCCTCAGGTCCTCCCGTCCACGTGACCACCAGCTTCCCCGAGCGCAGGGCGGCGCGTCCGTCCAGCCGCTCACGGGAGCCGTTCGCGCAGCTCAGCTTGATGCGGCCCTTCGCGTCCACGGTGCCGGTGCAGAAGCCCGGCGAGTTCAGCGCGGCGGCGCCCCGGTAGAGGAAGAGGGCCACGCGCCGCGAACCGGAGCCCGCCGTCCAGGTGCCGTCCATCTGCGACTTCTTCTCCGCACCGGGCCGCACCCCGTTCAGCAGCGGTGGCGTCGGACGCGCCGTCGGCGCGGACGGCGAGGGCCGCGCGGACTCGGGCTCACCCGAGCCGCCGCAACCGGCCAGCGAGGCGGCGAGCAGCGCGGCCGAGGGCAAGCACAGCGCGGACACGGCAGGCCGCATGTGGGTCCTCCAGAACTGAGCGCGCGACGGGCCCCGGGGGATGAGGCCCGCCGCGCGTGCACCGGGGGTCGGCGCGGGACGGCCCGGACCGCCCGGAGGTCCCACGCAAGATTCACACCAATAGAAACCCGTGGGTTTTTCACGTCAAGGGCGTCGGCGCCCTCCGGCCGCATCCGGTCAGCGGGTCGACCGGGGGGAGCGCCACCGGACCCGCGCCGCCGGGACCGCGCGCCGTCCCGGTGATCCCAGGTCAGCCGGGTTCGTCGGCCAGATAGGGGGAGGCGGCCTCGCGGCCGACGAGGGGGAGCAGCGCGAAATAGGTGAGGGACGGCAGCAGCGACGGCAACTCCTCCGCCTCGCCCGTCTCCATCTGGACGTGGATCGCGCTGTAGATGCCGCCCACGATCGCGTCCACCACCGAGATCGGGACGGGCGCCAGGGACGGGTCGGCGAAGAAGGTGCGGAACCGGGCGAGGTTGTCGATGCGCGCCTGCCTGACCTGCGGCCCCGCCGCGTTCACCTCCACCAGCGACGCCCGCGCGAATCTGGGCTCCCGGGCGAGGGCGGCGAGCAGCGTGCGCAGCCCCGCGTGGATCCCGTCCGGCCAGGACGGCGCGGCCTCGTGGGCCTCGGTCATGCGGCGGAGCAGGATGTCCATGCCGCGCTGGTAGGCGGCGAGGAAGCACGCGTCCAGGTCGGAGAAGTGCGCGTAGAACGTCTTCTTCGTGACGCCCGCGCCCTCGGTGACCCCGCTGATCGTCGTGTGCGCGAAGCCCCGCTCCGAGACGACGTGGACGAACGCGTCGATCAGCCGCTCGCGCTGGATCCCGGCGACGGTCTCGGGGGAGAGCCCGTGGCGGCCCGGCTTGATGGCGCGGCCCGGGTCCAGCGCGGACCGGGAGCCGGGCAGCGCGTCGGGGCCGGGCAGCGCGTCGGGGCCGGGCGCGTCGGGGCCGGGCGGCGCGTCGGCGCAGCCCGTCTCCGGTGTCCCGGTCTTCCCCGCCATCGGCCCTCGATCCGTCACCTGCCGTCGAGGTCACATTACTTGGCGTTCCCTGCGCGGGGGGAAGCCCCGGGCCGTGCGGCGCGGGTCACAGCGGTCCCGCGGCGTCGGCGCGTCAGCGCAGGTGGCGGCGCCGCGAGCGGGTCAGCACCCGGACGGTCCCGACGAGCCCCAGGCCGATCAGCACGACCGGGACCAACGTCGTGACGGGCAGGACGTCCCCGTCGGCCAGGCCGTCCGCGAGGAACAACCCGGCCAGGAAGAGGAAGAACAGCCCCGTCACGGGCCCCGCCGGATCGAACCGGAACCGCTTCTCGCCCACCGTCTTCTTACCTGCCATCTCCCCGCCCGTCCTCATTCGCCGTAACCCGTCTCACGGAGACCCGTCCCGCCGCAGCCCCTCCCACGGCCCTGCCGCGCTCAGACACGGTGCACGTCCACGTCTCCGAGCTTCCCGCGGATCCGCAGGACGATCACCGGCGGGTTCGCGGCGTGCGCGCCCTCCGGTTCCAGGGTCCGCACGACCTTTGCGGCCGGCCCGCTCGTCGTCCGGTGGTCGACCCGCACGTCGCCGAGCCCGATCCGCGCGTCCACCATGACGCGGGCGGTGGGCGGCACCGTGACCTCCAGCCCCCCGAGCCCGACCTCGGCGTTGATCGTGACCTGCTGGCCGGCGGCGACCGGCAGGGCGGTGAGGTCGAGGTCGCCCTGCCCGACGCCCACCTTGTACACCCGGCCGATCTGCGAGGTGTCGGTGGGACGCCAGTCGACCTCCCCGTACTCGGCGTTGCGCGGGACGTCGCCCACGACCGACGTGGTCAGCATCGCGAGGGTCAGCACGGTCCCGGCCGCCGCGAGGCCGCGCGTCCGGAACCAGCCGCCGACGATGAGGCCGAGCCCGAGGACGGCGAGCGCGGGCGCCATGACGATCAGCCAGGAGTCCGGGGCGGGGTAGGGCTGGGCCACCGGGACCAGCGCCGCGCCGGCGGCCATGGCCGCGAGCAGCGAGATCGCCGCCACCGGCGGCGTCCTGCCGCCGGAGTCGTGCCGCGCCGCGGGCGCGGCGCCGTGGGGTGCCGCGGCGTCGGGCGTGTCCGCCCAGGCGGCGGAGTACGCGGCGAGGTCGATCATGCCCTCGGGCAGGCCCCCCGGCCGGGACGCCCCGTGCGCACCCGGGGACCCGTGCCCGCCGAAAGGGACGTCCTTGTCGAGCGAGACGCCGCCGACGGACGCCGTCTCCGTCCGCGTCCACGTCGCGGAGGGCTCCGGGGCGTGCCCGGTGATCCGTTCGGGGACGGTCCGCGCCACGGACACGAGGTCCACGCCCCGCGAGTGCGCGACCAGCAGTACCAGCCCGAGCACCACCAGGGGCACGATGGCGTCGGTGGGGACCCCGCCGAACAGGTTGAACGCGACGCCCACGCACATCAGCGCACCGAGGATCGTCAGGACGGCCTGCCCGTCGAACCACCGCTTGAGCCACTGCTCGGCCAGCGACGACTCGCCCGGGCTCGCCGGCATCAGCAGCGCCGCCACGATGTAGAGGAAGATCCCCTGCCCGTGCGCGAGGGCGAGGATCGCGAACCCGACGCGGAACAGGACCGGGTCGATGCCGGTGTAGCGGGCGAGTCCCGTGCACACGCCGGCGAGCACCTTCCGCTCGGCGTCCCGCGAGAGACGCCGGTAGCCGCTCGCCGCCGGCTCACCGGCACCGCGCTCGCCGGCACCGGGCTCGCCGGCACCGGGTCCTGCGATGCCGTGCTCTCCCGAACCGGGCCCGTCGGCGGTGCGCCCGCGCAGGTCCTCGCTCTGGTCCTCTTTCTCGCCCATACCGACCATGGTCGCCTGCCGCGCGTGGCGCACGGTATCGGGGACGTCCCTGATTCCGACCCTGAGACCGGTCCGGGGTAGGTCCCTGATGCGCATCATGTCCGGGCGTGTGACGATCGATGACGTGGGAGAACCTTGGGAAGGGCGGCGGTGAGCCAGGAGACGGCGGGACGGCCGGTGCCGCCGGGACCGGTGGGCGCGACACCCCTCGGGCCCGCCCGGCTGGAACGGGCGGCCGAAGGGCGGCTCGTCGCCGGGGTGTGCCGGGGCCTGGCCGTGCACCTCGGCGTGGACGTGTTCCTCGTGCGAAGCGCGTTCGTCCTGCTCACGATGGCGAGCGGGCTGGGCGTCGCCGCCTACGCCGCGCTCTGGATCCTCGTCCCCGTCCAGGAGAGGGCATCGGCCGAGGCGGGCGGGCGGCGGCGCGGCCGGGACTGGGGCCAGCTGCTCGCCTACGCGGCCGTCGCGCTCGGGCTCGCGGCCCTGCCGTGGGGCGCGGCCGGGGTCGTCCGGTGGGCGCTGTGGCCGTTCATCGTCGGCGGCGTCGGCGCCGCGATCCTGTGGCAGCAGGCCGACCGCGACCAGCGGCAGCGCTGGACGCTGCCGCTGCGCCAGCGGTGGCTGCGCAGCCTGCTCGGCCTGCTCCTCGTCGTCGGCGGCATCGGCGGTTTCGTGGCGCAGAAGGTGGAGGCCGACCAGGCGCGGTCCGTGGTCATCGCGATGCTGATCATCCTCACCGGCGTCGCGGTGATCATGACGCCGTGGGTGGTGCGGCTCTGGCAGGACCTCGATGCCGAGCGGCAGGAGCGCATCCGGTCCCAGGAGCGCGCCGAGCTGGCCGCGCACATCCACGACTCCGTCCTGCACACGCTGACCCTCATCCAGCGGAACGCACAGGACACCCGCGAGGTGCAGCGGCTCGCCCGCTCCCAGGAGCGGACGCTGCGGACATGGCTCTACCAGCCGCGCGCCGACCCCGACCAGACGTTCGCCGCCGCGATCAGGGAGGCGGCCGGAGAGGTCGAGGACGACCACAACGTCCCGATCGAGGTCGTCTGCGTGGGCGACACGGCGCTGGACGAGCGGCTCGGCGCCGCGCTGCAGGCCGCGCGGGAGGCGATGGTGAACGCCGCCAAGTACGCGGAGGCGCCCTCGGTGTCGGTGTACGCCGAGGTGGAGGGCGACGAGATCGCCATCTTCGTCCGCGACCGGGGCAAGGGATTCGTTCTCGACCAGGTCCCGGAGGACCGGATGGGCGTGCGAGGGTCCATCATCGGACGTATGGAGCGCAACGGCGGCAAGGCCACCGTCCGCACGGCGCCGGGCGAGGGCACCGAAGTGCGCCTGGAGATCAGGAAGTCGTGAGCGCGGCCGCCGGGGCGTCCCCGAGGAGCAGGGCGGAGTGAGGCGTTGACATGAGCGGGACGTGGACATGAGCGAAACGTTGAAGAGGGTCGTGCTGGTCGACGACCACCAGATGTTCCGGACCGGCGTGAAGGCGGAGCTGGGCGGCGGCGTCGAGATCGTCGGGGAGGCCGGCGACGTCGACGAGGCGGTCGCGGTGATCCGCGGGACGCAGCCGGACGTGGTGCTGCTGGACGTCCACCTGCCCGGCGGCGGCGGGATCGAGGTGCTGCGGCGGTTGCACGGCGCCGTCTCGTCCAAGTTCCTCGCGCTGTCGGTGTCGGACGCGGCGGAGGACGTGATCGGCGTCGTCCGGGGCGGGGCCCGCGGCTACGTCACCAAGACGATCTCCGGCCCCGAGTTGACGGACGCGATCGGCCGGGTCGCCGACGGCGACGCGGTGTTCTCGCCGCGTCTCGCCGGTTTCGTCCTGGACGCGTTCGCCGCCACGGACGTCCCGGCCGTCGACCCGGAACTGGACCAGATCACCCAGCGGGAGCGCGATGTGCTGCGGCTGATCGCGCGCGGCTACGCCTACAAGGAGATCGCCAAGGAGCTGTTCATCTCGGTGAAGACGGTGGAGACGCACGTCAGCAGCGTCCTGCGGAAACTGCAGCTGTCGAACCGGCACGAGCTGTCGCGCTGGGCCGCCGCCCGCCGCCTCGTCTAGCGGGGCGAATCCCTCCCCCGGCGAGGCCCCGGAGTAAACGTTTTCACTGCATTCGTGAGCGAATTGTAATCCACGGGTCCCGTCCAGCGTGATCACGAGCGCCCTCCGGTGTGGAACAGTCGCTCGTCATGACCTATCCCCCACCCGGACCCGCGCAGCCGGGTCCCCAGGCCCCCTATCCGTCCCCGCCCCCGCCGATGCCCGGCGAGCACGGCCCCGGCTCCCCGTACGGATCCAACGCCGACAAGACCAACGGGCTGGCGATCGCCGCGTTCGTGACCGGCCTCCTCGGATGCCTCGGTGTCGTCGGCCTCATCCTCGGAGCCGTCTCCCTCAGCCAGATCGCGAAGAAGGGCGGAAAGGGCCGCGGCCTCGCGATCGCGGGGATCGTTCTGTCCTGCCTGTGGATCGTGGGCGGCATCGTCGTCTTCGTGCTGAGCGGGGACGGCTCGTCCGACGGCGACGGGGCGACGCCCAAGGTCACCCAGACCAAGCCCAAGGAGGTGGACGCCAAGAAGATGAAGGTCGGCGACTGCATCAACGACAACTCGGGCGCCACCAGCTCCGCGACCGAGGAACCGGTCGAGGTGGAGAGCGTCAAGATCGTCCCCTGCACGGGACCGCATGACGGCGAGGTGACGGCCGTCTTCCGGGTGAAGGGGTTCGTCATCCCGCCCGAGGCGCGGCTCCAGCAGCTCGCCTCGAACGGGTGCAAGCTCCGCACGCAGGCGCGGATCAACCGCGACCCCGCCGCGCGGGGCATCGCGAACTCCTACTACTACCCGACGGCCGACTCGTGGAAGTCCGGTGACCGCACCGTCACCTGCGTCGCCGTGGCCGCCGCCGACGGCAAGAAGCTCACCCGACCACTGCACCGCTGAGGTTCCCGGCGTACGCTGGGCGGCCGGCCCGCCGCCCGGTCCGGAGCCGCGACGTTCCCCCGATCCCTGAGCCCCGTCTCTTCGGGTGCCCGTTTCCCCGAGCCGGCGTCCTTTGCCGGCGCCCTCTCATCACACGAACCCGCTCACGGCCCCGCATCGCGCAAGCTGTCGACGACCATGTCGGCGACGTGTTCGACGGTGGCCACCCCCGTCTCCATCGTCGGGTTGCCGCTGCTGCACACCGCGATGAGGAAGTCGTGGTCGCGCCCGCTGACGCGGCCGATGCTGTTGACCGCCCAGCCGTGCCCCTGGAAGCGGAGCGGCACCCAGCCGTTCTTCAGCGCCACCCTCTCTCCCGGACGCGCCGCCGCGCTGATGCCCCACGCCTGCTCGTCCAGTACGGAGCCCATCAGGCCGAGGACGTACCGGCGTCCGCGCGCCTTCAACGGGCTCCTGTCCGACACCAGGTTCGTCAGCAGCCGCACCTGGTCGGTCGGGCTCGTCACGGACGAACCCCACGAGGTGGGGAACGGCTTCGTGTGCTTCAGCCCGAACGTCCTGTTCGCTCTGGCGACGCCGGGACCGTACCCGGCCTCGGCGTACAGGACGTTCGCCGCCGCGTTGTCGCTCTCCCTGATCATCGTCCCGGCCAGCGCCCGCTCGGCACCGGTCAGCCCCCGGCCGTCGCGCTGCCGCTGCAGGAGGAGGCTCGCCAGTATGTCGACCTTCATGATGCTGGCGGTGACGAACCGGCCGCCGTCGTTCTCGCCGAACGACCTCCCCGTCCGCAGGTCCGTCACCATCACTCCCGCCCTGCCCGGACGTTTCCGGATATAGGCCCGCAGATCCCGGCGCAGCGCCCCGGGGTCGAACGGGGGGAGCGCCAGCCGGACCGCGGACACGTCCCGCCCCGCCGCCGCGGACTCTCCCGCGCTCGCGACGACCCCGCCCTCGCGCTTCTCCCCGCCCGCCATGAACCAGTAGACGGCCGAACCCGCCCCGCTGCCCGCCACCAGAGCGAGCACGATCAGATGACGCCGCATCGATTCCCCCGAATGTCGTGCGACCCGAAACCAACGTCCAACTCGAACTGGCAAGCGCCCAAGCCGAGCGCGCACCCGCACCCCCCGGTGCGCACGCGTGCCCCACCGCCGGTGCGCGCCCAACCGGCCGTGCATCACCTGTCGGGCGTGCCTGTACCGGCGGCCCCGCAAGATCCCCGCACCCGTGCAGGACCCGGTGGACGCGTAGGCCCACTGGGCGCGCACCACCCGGCGGGCGTGCAGGGCTCCGCAGGAGTGCATGTCCCGGTGGCCGTGCGTGCCCTCGGCCGCGCATGACCAGGCGGAGGCTTCGCGCCCCCCCGGATTCCGCGACCTACCGGTCGTGCGTGAACCCCCGGGTGTGCATCCCTTTTGGGTGTGCGTCACCTGGCGGTTGCGCGTGGTCCGGCGTGCGCGTCCCGTGGGTCACGCGTGACCTACCGGTCGTGCGTGGGCCTTCGGGTGTGCGATCTCTGGTGCATGCCCCGTGGGCGTGTGTCGTGGCCGGCCGTCGCCTGGGGTGCGCGCCTGGTGCGGCGTGCGTGCCTGGGTGTGGGCGGGCCTACAGGGCGCCTGGTAGGCGGGCTGGGCAGCCTGGTTCGCAGCGCTCGGAATGCCTCGCCACGCGGTGCGCGTAGGTGTCGAGGCGGCGGCGCAGGACGGCGCTTGTGAGCGGTCCCGTGCCCGGGAAGCCGTCCACCTCGCCGCGCCAGCGGATCAGCGTGCCCGCGAAGTGCGGTTCCAGCGTGATGTCCGCGCGAAGGCGCCGCTCCGGACGGCCGGCCAGGGCGATGTAGCCGTAGTGGCGTGGCGGATCCCAGGCCACGACCTCCTCGCGCCACGACCGGATGTACCGGACGGCCCCGAGCCCGTTCGGGTGCTCCTGACCGGCGGACTCCCGCCGCGCCCTGGTCCAGAAACCGCCCCACTCGTCCCACGCCTCCGGGACGCACAGGTGCTTGAAGATCACCTCAGGCGCGGCGGCGGATGTGGCGGTGGCCTCGATCTCACGCGGCATGACGACCCCCCGAGTTCTGTCACATGGGGTACATGCCCGCTCGGAAGCTGATTACGGCTTGTAAGAGACTGTATTTGCTAAGTGACCGATACTTGGGCGGCCTGACCGCTTCGGTGAGGCTTCGTGAGGGCGGCGCATTACCTCGGGGCCGGGTGTCCGCGCGAGCGGTGGTGCTCAGGCAGTGTCGATGACCTGGAACGACTCGGCGAGACTGCCCTCGGGCAGCCCTGCGGCGGCGGCGTTGCTCCCGAGCCAGCCGCGCAGCATCTCCGGCAGGCCGTCCCCCATGTGCGCGGTCTGGCTGGCGTGTGCCCGCAGCGCGTTCACCTTCCGGTCGAACCGGTCGGTGATGTCGACGTAGTGGTTGACGACGGGGCCGCCGGACAGCCACACCTCCCGCGCCGTCCACGCCTCCAGGCCCTCGTCGGCGAGCAGCTCCGGGAACGCGTAGGGATTGCGGGCGTCGGGGTAGACGGCGTCGAGCGCGGCCGCCCCGACCGCCCGGTGGTCGGGGTGGCTCGGGTAGATCCGCTCGTAGTTGCGCTCGGGGCTCGGCATCAGCACCCGGTCCGGGCGCACCTGCCGGATCACGCGGGCGATGTCGCGGCGCAGGTCGAAGCCCACCTCGACCCGGCCGTCCGGGTAGCCGAGGAACCGGACGTCGCTTACCCCGACGCACTTGGCCGCGGCGCGCTGCTCCTCGCGGCGCAGGGCGGCCATCTCCTCGCGGGTGACGCCGTCGTCGAAGCCGCCCGCGTCACCGTCGGTCACCATGAGGTAGACGACCTCGATGCCGCGGTCCGTCCAGGCCGCCACCGTCCCGGCCGCGCCGAAGTCGACGTCGTCGGGATGCGCCATCACGGCGAGGATCCGCTGCAGCTCGCTGTCGTCCAGAACGTTGGTCACATCTTCAACAATAAGGTCGGCCAACGGTTCCGGCATACCCGGATATCGCTGCTTTCAGTGAACGTTCCGGGTACGCCGGACGGCCGCGTGCCCGCACCGGGAGGCCGGGGCGGAGGCCGGCGGGATGTGAGCCCTGCTCAGAAGGTGAGGAGGGCCGACAGCAGGCGCTCCTGGAACTGCGCCACGTCGCTGCCGACGGCCACCTTCACCGGACGGCGCGTGTCGTCGGCGGGCAGGGAGCGGGCGTCCCACACGGTCGTGCCCCGTGTCAGCTCGCCTCGCAGCTCGACCCGCACCGGACGCTGGACGTACTCGCCGAGGTCCGGGTCGACGATGAGCATCGCCGCGAGGGCGTCGTGGATGACCGCGCCCCGGCGCTTCAGGGTGGGCGTGTAGGCGTCCGCGTAGAACTCCAGGATGTTCGCGGCGAACCGGGCGACCGGAGTGTCGTGCGCGGCCAGCCGGTCCAGCCAGTCGTCGTGGACGGCGGTCGGGTGCGTGGCGTCCAGCGGCACCAGGACGATCGGCCAGTCCGCCGCGAACACCAGGTCGGCGGCCTCGGGGTCGTGCCAGATGTTCGCCTCGGCGTGCGTGGTGATGTTGCCCGGGTGATCGAACGCGCCGCCCATCACCACGACCTCGCGGACCAGCGACGGCAGCTCGCCGTCCAGCAGCAGCGCCGAGCCGAGGTTGGTCAGGGGGCCGGTCGCGAGCAGGGTCAGCTCGCCGGGCATCGCGCGGGCCAGCCGGACGATCTGCGCGGCGGCGGGCTCGTCGACCGGGCGTCCCGCGGGCTCGGGAAGGTGCGTGTCGCCGAGGCCGTCGGTGCCGTGCCAGTCCAGCGCGTAGTGGACGTCCTGCGCCATGGGCCGGGCGGCGCCGACCGCGACCGGCACCGCCGGACCGGCCGGCTCCCGCCCGCCCGAGGTGAGGCCCGCGGCCTCCAGCACCCGCAGTGTGTTCAGCGCGCCGGTCATCGGGTCGATATTGCCGTGCACCGTGCCGACCGCCGCCAGCTCCGCCTTCCCCGCCTGGACCAGTGAGGCCAGATAGAGCAGCGTCATCGCGTCGTCGATGCCGGTGTCGCAGTCATAAAGGATCTTCGGTGCCTTCGTCACGGATGCAACCTATGCGGGCGCGGACCCTCCGGGCACCCCCCGAATCGCATGATCGGCGATTGGGCCTGGGACGGGACGCTTCGCCGGGGTAGAGCTGAGACATGCGCAAACTCATCAATGCCCCGGCGGACGTGGTGTCCGACGCCCTGCGCGGACTGGCCGCCGCGCACCCGTCCCTGAAGGTCGACCCCGGGAACGGGACCGTCATACGGGGGGACGCCCCGCGGAGCGGGAAGGTCGCCCTGGTCTCGGGCGGCGGATCCGGCCACGAACCGCTGCACGCCGGATTCGTCGGCCACGGGATGCTGGACGCGGCCTGCTGCGGCGAGGTCTTCACCTCTCCCGTTCCCGACCAGATCATCGCCGCGACGATGGCGGTGGACGGCGGCGCCGGCGTGCTGCACCTGGTGAAGAACTACACCGGCGACGTCATGAACTTCCAGATGGCCGCCGAACTCGCCGAGGACGAGGACATCGAGGTCGTGTCCGTCATCGTCGACGACGACGTCGCGGTGGAGGACAGCACGTTCACCGCCGGCCGGCGCGGCACCGGCGCCACGCTGTTCGCCGAGAAGATCGCCGGGGCGCTCGCCGAGGAGGGCGCGCCCCTCGCGGACGTGGCGGCCGTGGCGCGGGAGGTGAACGAGCGCAGCAGGTCGTTCGGCGTGGCGCTGTCGTCCTGCACGGTCCCGGCGGCCGGGACGCCGACGTTCGAGTTGGGCGAGGACGAGATGGAGCTCGGCATCGGCATCCACGGCGAGCCCGGCCGCGAACGCGTCCGGGTCGGCACCGCCGCGCAGATCGTGGACGCCACGCTCAGCGCGATCGACGCGGACATGCCGCTGTCGGGTTCCGAGGTGCTCGTGCTGGTCAACGGGATGGGCGGCACCCCGCTGATCGAGCAGTACGTCGCCTACGCGGCGGCGGCCGAGTGGCTGGAGGCGCACGGCGCGACCGTCGTCCGCCGCCTCGTCGGGCCGTACGTGACCAGTCTGGAGATGGCGGGTTGCATGATCAGCGTGTGCCGGGTGACGCCCGAGCTGATCCGCCTGTGGGACGCGCCCGTCGAGACGCCGGGGCTGCGGTGGGGCCGGTGAGCGCGGGTCCGATGGACGCGGGCGACTTCGCGGCCTGGATCAGGCGGACGGCCGAACGGGTGTCCGCCGACGCCGAGCGGCTGACCCGGCTGGACGCGGCGATCGGCGACGGCGACCATGGCCTCAACCTCGACCGGGGCTTCCGCGCCGCCGTGGAGGCGCTCCCCGGGGACGTCCCGCCGGGCGCGGTGCTGATCGCCGCCGGCCGGGCCATCGTGTCGAAGACCGGCGGCGCGTCCGGCCCCCTCTACGGGACGGCGCTGCGCCGCGCGGGCAAGGCGTTCGGCGACGCCGCCGACGTGGACGCCGCAGCGCTCGGCTCCGCGCTCCGGGCCGCCCTCCAGGGCGTCCAGGATCTCGGGAAGGCCGTCGAGGGCGACAAGACGATGGTCGACGCGCTGGCGCCGGCCGTCGCGGCGTACGAGGCGGCCCTGGCGGACGGCTCCGGCCTCGCCGGATGCGCGCGGGCCGCCGCCGAGGCCGCCGCGAAGGGCGCGGACGGCACCGTCCCGATGCGGGCGCGCAAGGGCCGGGCCAGTTACCTGGGCGAACGCAGCGAGGGACACCTGGACCCCGGCGCCTCGTCCACCGCCCTGGTGCTGCGAGCCCTCGCCGATGTCGCGGGTTCAGACGGTGTCGCGGGTTCAGACGCTGCGGGGGAGGGGTGACATGGTCGGGATCGTCATCATCTCCCACAGCCGGACGCTCGCCGAAGGCGTCGCCGAGGTCGCCCGCGCGATGGGCGTCGGCAAGGCCGTCGTCGAACCAGCAGGCGGCGACTCCGAAGGGCGCCTCGGGACGAGCATCGACCTCGTCGAGCAGGCGGTCGCCGCGGCGGACAACGGCGACGGGGTCGTGCTGCTCGCCGACCTCGGCAGTTCCGTGCTGACGGCCAAGATGCTCATCGAGGACGCCGAAGGCGACGACGTGCTGCTCGCGGACGCCCCGCTGGTCGAGGGCGCCGTCGCCGCCGCGTCCATGGCCGCGACCGGGGCGGACCTCGCCGCCGTCCACGCCGCGGCCGAATCCGCCCGCGACCACCGCAAGACGAACTGACCTCGGCGTCCGGGCGGTGCCGCGCTCCCGGCCCGCCACGGCGGCCCCAAGGCGCACCGGGCGGAGTCAGGGGGTGGCGTCGGGGCCTTCGATGAGTGTGCCGAGGACGGATGCGACTCCCGCGGTCGGGTCGCCCCGTATCTCGTAGACGCGCGGTTCACCCTCCGCGCCGTACTCCTCCGCCCCGTCCCCGGAGACCGTGATCCGGTACGCGGGCAGGTCGGCGCCGATCTCGCCCGTCCCGCCGCGGGCGTGCGCGGCGGCCAGCGCGTCCACGGCCTCGCGGACGCGGCCGGCCTGTCCGGCGGGGAGGGCCGCGGTGTCGTACTGCGCGACGACGGCGCTCTGGCCGCTGAAACCGCCGGTGCTCTCGATCGTCACGCGCATGCCCGCGTCCTCCCCGTCGACTCGCCTGCTCCCTACCCGCTCGCCGCGGGTCGCCACCTCCCGAACGGCTCCCCGCGAAACGGTGCTACTTGCTGAACGTGCTGCGCAGCTCGTCCAGCTGGCTGCGGAGGATGTCGTCGTCCTCCAGCGAGCCGCCCTGGGCCAGCTTCTCCGCGGGGACGGCCTGGTACTCGGGCATCTGCATCGTCCCGCAGCAGCGCGACCTGTCCTGGGCTGCCAGCAGGCTCGCCGAGTTCTCGTCGTGCGGCTCGACCTCGGTGACGTCCTGCCCGTCCCCGGTGTAGGCGGCCTCGGTCATCGCCATCTGCCCGGTCATCAGGTCGCGCAGCGGCGTCGCCGCCGTCGTGACCTCCCGGACGGCGAACCGGTTGCGGATGAACGTCCGGTAGACGGCCGGGTCGCCGCGGTCCGCCGACGCCTGCAGCATCTTGTTCGCCACGTCCACGTACCGGGCGTCGGTCGCGGGGGACGCGACGATCGCGTCGAACACGAGCCTGCACAGTGCGGACGCCGTCTCGATCAGCACGACCGTGGCGTCCTTCGTGCGCTGCTGCCGGCTCAGCTCGAAGGTGTAGACGTCGGCGAGGATGTCGTAGATCGCGCCGGTGAACACCTGCGAGATCGAGTGCACCTCGTTGCCGACCTCGCTGAGCTTGAGGTCGTTGTCGGCGTTGCGGAGCCCGGACGGCATGCCGAGCGCCTTGCCGAACTGCTCCGCCATCTCCGCCAGGAACGACCTGTCGTGCAGGTTCGCCTTGGTGAGCGCGACGAGCGCCTCCGCCTGGTCCGGTTGCGCCAGGGCCAGGAAGATCGCCGTGATGTCGCCGAACGCCTCGTGCAGGCCGCCGGTCTGCGGCGGGGCGTCCGCCGAAAGCCAGCCGGGCTTGAGGCCGTCCAGGATCGCGTGGCCCGTCTCGTGCGCGACGATGTCGAAGGACTGGCACGTGAAGAGCACGTTCGACGCGGGCTGTCCCTTCGGCGTGAAGAAGAGGAACTTCAGCGCCTTGGCCGTCCGCGAGTAGAACGCGTTCGCGCCCTCGGCGGCGTGCGGGAACACCGTGACGCGCTCGGTGTTGCCCCCGACGTTCCACGCGAACGGGATCGGGACCCCGCCGTTGTGCCGCTCGTACATGGCCATCGTCTCCCTGACGACGGCGAAAGTGTGCGCGCAGTCGAACTCCGGGGTGCCGGCGGTGAACACGAAGTCGCCGCTGATGTTGCGCGCGATCGGGGTGACGCCCTGCAACTCGGTCTGGACGCGCACGTCCATGGGGCCGTTCAGCACCACGGTGGGGATGTAGGTGAGCCGCGAGCCCAGTTCGGCGACCGACGGGTCCTGCTTGTAGATCAGGAACCTGTGGCCGGGCTGCGCCGGTACCGGAACCGGCACCGGCCTCGGGACGGAACGCGGAAGCGGCGGCGGCGCCGCCTGGGACGCCCGTCCCGGCCACTGCGCGGGCACCACGACCTCGGCGTCGAACTGCGTCTGGAGTTCCTGCTGGTGGGTCATCAAAGCCACCTCCCCTGTGACAGTGCGCGAGTCCTGTTGACTCTGCGTCGCTGTACGCGGACATGCGGGCATGCAATACGGGGACTTGCATTCCGAGTACGGGCCGGGCCCGGGGCCCGACCGGCGTCCGCTCTACCTCCAACGTCAGTCGCGACGTGAGATCGAGTCAACCCACCGTGTCCAAAAGGCGCCCCATCTGTCCACATGCAGCCGCCGGGCCCCTGATCAAGCTCACAGGGGGTATCGGCCGGACGCGGAGGCGGCGCCCGCGGGGGGCGTCCGGCGCGCGGGCGGGCGGGGCCGGGACGCCCCCGGCTCGGCGGACGCGCCGAAAACGTCCGCGCAGCGCCGTAGACTCGCACGTGATGTCGAAGACCGAAGCTCACCCCCTGCTGGACGGCCTCAACCCGCAGCAGCGCGCCGCCGTCGTGCACTCCGGCAGCCCCCTGCTGATCGTCGCCGGCGCCGGCTCGGGCAAGACCCGGGTGCTCACCCACCGCATCGCCCACCTGCTCGGCGAGCGGGAGGTGCACCCCGGCCAGATCCTCGCGATCACCTTCACCAACAAGGCCGCCGCCGAGATGAAGGAGCGGGTGGACGCCCTCGTCGGGCCGCGCTCGCGGGCCATGTGGGTGATGACGTTCCACTCCGCGTGCGTCCGGATCCTGCGCCGCGAGGCCAAGCGCCTCGGGTTCCCCACGAGCTTCTCGATCTACGACCAGGCCGACGCGAACCGGCTGATGGCGCTCGTGTGCCGCGAGCTCGACCTCGACCCGAAGCGCTACCCGCCGAAGTCGTTCAGCGCGCAGGTCTCCAACCTGAAGAACGAGCTGATCGACTACGAGTCGTTCAAGACGCGGGCGTCCACGCACATGGAGCAGACGCTCGCCGAGGCCTACGAGATGTACCAGGCGCGCCTGCAGCAGGCCGGCGCCATGGACTTCGACGACCTGATCATGATGACGGTCAACCTGCTGCAGGTGTTCCCCGAGGCCGCCGAGCACTACCGGCGCCGCTTCCGGCACGTCCTGGTGGACGAGTACCAGGACACCAACCACGCGCAGTACGAGCTCGTCCGCGAGCTGACCGCGCCCGTGGAGGGCGTCGGGGCCGCCGAGCTGTGCGTCGTCGGCGACGCCGACCAGTCGATCTACGCGTTCCGCGGGGCGACCATCCGCAACATCCTCGAGTTCGAGCGCGACTACACCGACGCCACCACGATCCTGCTGGAGCAGAACTACCGCTCCACGCAGACGATCCTGTCCGCCGCGAACGCCGTCATCGAGCGCAACGCCGACCGCAAGCCCAAGAAGCTCTGGTCCGACCAGGGCGAGGGCCACAAGATCATCGGCTATGTGGCCGACAACGAGCACGACGAGGCCGCGTTCGTCGCCCGCGAGGTCGACCGGCTCACCGACGACGGCGAGGCCCGTCCCGGCGACGTCGCCATCTTCTACCGCACCAACGCGCAGTCCCGTGTCTTCGAAGAGGTCTTCATCCGGGTCGGGCTGCCGTACAAGGTCGTCGGAGGCGTCCGGTTCTACGAGCGCAAGGAGATCCGCGACGCGCTCGCCTACCTGCGCTGCCTCGCCAACCCCGAGGACACCGTCTCCCTGCGCCGCATCCTGAACGTCCCCAAGCGGGGCATCGGCGACCGCGCGGAGGCCTGCGTCGAGGCGTACGCGTCCCGCGAGCGCATCTCGTTCTGGCAGGCCCTCCGGACGCCCGAGGACGTCCCCGGCATGGCGACCCGCTCGCTCAACGCCGTCCGCGACTTCGTCGCCCTGCTGGACGAGCTGCGCGCCGCCGCCGAGTCGCTCGCCCCCGCCGACCTCGTCGCCGAGGTGCTGAAGGCCAGCGGCTACCTCGCCGAGCTCCAGGCGTCCAAGGACCCGCAGGACGAGACCCGCATCGAGAACCTCCAGGAACTCGAAGCCGTCGCCCGCGAATTCGAAGAGCGCCTCGACGGCGAGTCCGCCGAGGGCCGCCTCCCCGAGTTCCTGGAACAGGTCGCCCTGGTCGCCGACGCCGACTCCATTCCCGGGGGCGCGAAGGGCGCGCCCGTCCCGCCGGGAGAGCAGCCCGAAGAAAGCGAGCACGGCGTCGTCACCCTGATGACGCTGCACACCGCGAAGGGCCTCGAGTTCCCGGTCGTCTTCCTCACCGGCATGGAGGACGGCGTCTTCCCGCACCTGCGCGCCATGAGCAACCCCAAGGAACTCGAAGAGGAACGCCGCCTCGCCTACGTCGGCATCACGCGCGCCCGGCAACGCCTGTACGTCTCCCGGGCCACGATGCGCAGCTCGTGGGGAGCGCCGCAGGTCAACCCGCCGTCGCGCTTCCTCGGGGAGGTCCCGAAATCCCTCGTCGAATGGGAACGCGAGGCGTCCTCCACGTCCGGCTCCGCCATGTCGCGGATGGCGGAACGCCCGGGGACCCGCTCACCGGGCAACCGCCCCGTCCCGTCCTTGTCCCCGGGCGACAAGGTCACCCACGACGCCTTCGGACTGGGCACCGTCGTCTCCGTCTACGACAAGGGCGAGAAGGCCAGCGTGGATTTCGGCGGCGACTACGGCGTCCGCACCCTGGTCCTCCGCTTCGCCACCATCGAGAAACTCTGACGCTCACCCGAGCGCAGACCTGACGGGCCCGGTGGCACCGGGGCTCAGGGGCACCACCGGCGCGGCATGGGTTATGGCCAGAACGATGAGTTCCGGTGGCGGCGCCGGTCGAACCTGGTGAGCACCATGGTCGTCAGGCTATCGAAGGAGTCTCAGGATGCGGAAGATCACCGCAGGGTTGTTCATCTCGCTCGACGGAGTCGTCGAAGACCCGCAGGACTGGCATTTCCCGTACTTCAACGAGGAGATGGGTCAGGCCGTCGACGCCCAGATGGGGTCGGCCGACACCCTCCTGCTCGGCCGCAGGACCTACGACAGCTTCGCGGGCGCGTGGCCGGACCGTGAGAAGGCCGGCGGCGAGGACGCCGGCTTCGCCAAGAAGCTCGGAGACGCCCGCAAGATCGTGGTGTCCGGCCAGGACCTCGCCTTCACCTGGCGCAACTCCGAACGGCTCCAGGGCGATCTCATCGAGGCCGTGACCGCGCTGAAGAAGGAGCCGTCCACGTCGGACATCGCGATGAGCGGTTCGGTCTCGGTCGTCCGCCGGCTTCTGGCGGCAGGTCTTCTGGACGAGCTGCACCTGCTCGTCCACCCGATCGCCGTGCGCAAGGGAATGCGGTTGTTCGAGGACGCCGACGCGCCGCTGCCGCTGAAGCTCGTCTCCTCCAAGACCTTCACGACCGGTGTCGTCCACCTCGTCTACCGCCTGGATGACGAGGCTCCGGTCGGCGACTACGAGAAGGCCAAGGCGAGCCTCCCGCAATCCGACGACGACTAGTGTTCCGCGCCCGTGCGAGGGGCGGGGAGCCCTGTCATCGTGGCTTCGCGCGGAAGGTGCGGCGGTAGGCGCCCGGCGTCGTGCCCAGGGTGTTGAGGAAGCGTCTGCGCAGGTTGGTGGCCGAGGAGAGGCCGACGCGGCGGGCGATGGCGTCCAAGGGGAGGTCGGAGGACTCCAGCAGGTCCTGGGCCGCGGCGATTCGCTGGGTGAGCAGCCACTGGCCCGGGCTCGTGCCGAGCTGCTCGGCGAACCGGCGGGCGAGGGTGCGCGTGGAGACGCGTGCGTGCGCGGCCATGCTCTCGATGGTCACCGGCTCGCCGAGCCGCTCGGCGAGCCAGTCCAGCAGCGGCGCCAGGGTGCCGTCGATCTGGGCGGGGTGCGGCGGCGCCGAGTACTGCAGTTGGCCGCCCTCGCGGTGGGGCGGCATGACCATGGTCCGTGCGACGTGGGCGGCGTACCGGGCGCCCTGGTCGGTGCGGACCAGGTGCATGCACAGGTCGATGCCGGCTCCGGCCCCGGCGCTGGTGGCCACGTCACCGTGGTCCACGTACAGCACGTCCGGGTCGACCTGGATGTGCGGGAAGCGTGCGGCGAGCTCGTCCGCCAGGGCCCAGTGGGTGGTCGCCTTCCGTCCGTCCAGCAGACCGGCGTGCGCCAGGGCGAAGGCGCCGGAGCAGATGCTGACCACTCGGGCGCCGCGGGAGTGCGCGCGGCGGAGGGCCTGGACCACCGCGGGGGACGGGGGCTTCCTGGCGGGAAGCCAACCCGGGACGACCACGGTGTCGGCCCCGTCGAGCACGTCCAGCCCGTCGGTCACGAGCATGTCGTACCCGGCCAGCGTCGCGACGGGGCCGGGGCGCTCCGTGCACACGCCGAAGGTGTACCGGTCCGGGAGCCCGGCTCGCTCGATCCCGAACATCTGGGCCGCGCAGCCGAGCTCGAAGGTCGACTGAGGAGGGCGCACGAGCGCCGCGACGCGATGCATGGCATGAAAGTACCGCATCATGTCTTTCCTGACACTCGGCCGGCTGGGGCGCCGGTCGTCAGGCTGGTCCCATGACGACGGAACAGAGCACGCCCGGCTATGTGTGGTCCACCGTTCAGGACGCCCCGGTCCGCGAACTCTTCCCGGGCATCCGCCTCCGGCCGCTGTGGAACGGGGACAGCGGCGCGAAGGCCTTCGTCCTGGAGATGGACGCGAACACATGCTGGGAGGGAGTCGACGTCCACGAACCGGGCCCTGAGGAGGTTTTCGTGGTCTCCGGGACCTTCAACGACGGCGACCGGGACTACCCGGCCGGCTCGTTCATTCACGCCCCCGCGGGCTCTTCCCACGTCCCGCAGACGTCGACCGGCTGCACCCTGTTCCTCTTCTTCCCGGAAGGCTGACTTCGCCTGGGACTTGTTGGCTGGACGTTCCCCACACGTCTCCGGGGGTGTGTTCGCGTAACGGGCCAGGGCCCGGGGTCAAGGACGGATGGCGCTCACCAGCCATACGGAGCCGCGGATCCGGACGCCGCCCGGAGTCTCGAAGGCCGCGAGTGCGGCCTGGAGGTCGCGCTGGACGCGGGTGGCGGTGGCCTGGTCCGCGTCTTGGAGGTTGTAGCGGACCGGGCCCTGGCTGAGGATGAAGTTCGCGGCGTCGCCGGCGTCGCGGCCGTAGTCCATCGGCGCATGGACCGGGGTCGCGTTCACCTGCGTCAGGCCCGCTTGGTGCAGTACCTGGCGGACACGGTCGGGGTCGGACAGCGAGCCCATGCCACGGGCCGCGGGTGAGGGACGGCGCATCAGCGGCGCGAGAGCGGCGGTGGCCTTGGCGTACTCGCTGTCGGGGGCACCGGCCTGCGGGACGATGAACACCATCCGGCCGCCGGGCCGCAGCGCGCGGGCGATGTTGGCGAACGCGGCCGTGGGGTCGGAGAAGAACATGACGCCGCCGCGACTGACGACGACGTCGAAGCCGCTCTCCTCGAAGGGGTGGACCTCCGCGTCGGCCTGGTCGAACCGCGCGTTGGCGATGCCCTGCTCGGCCGCGTCGGCGCGGGCGCGGGTCAGCATGGGTTCGGAGATGTCGACGCCGACCGCCTGCGCTCGGACCGTCCGGCGTGCGGCCAGCAGGGTGAGTTGTCCGGTGCCGCATCCGACGTCCAGGACGGTCTCGTTCTCGCCGATCGCGGCGCGGTCCAGGAGCGGCCGGTTGAAACCGCCCATCATCGCGTCGTACCGCGGGGCGTTGTCGGCCCAGGCCGTCCCCTCCCATCCGTTCCATGCTTCGGCCTGCTGGACGTTGACGACTTTGTGCATCCCATCTCCTTTGCCGGGGGTGCGGCCGGGCGGCCCACCCATCGGTTTTTAGAGGTGAACTCTAGTGATGAACTCTAGAGATATACTCCCGCCATGGACACCGTCAAGCGGCCGGACAAGCGGGCCGAGCGCTCGCGCCGCACTCGTGGGAAGGTCATCGAGGCGGCGCGGGAGCTGTTCGTCGCGCAGGGCTATGGGGCGACGAGCCTGCAGGAGGTCGCCGACCGGGCGGGGGTGGCCGTCCAGACGGTCTACTTCGTCTTCGGCAACAAGCGCACGCTGTTCAAGGACGTCGTGGACTCGTCCGTCGCCGGGGACGTCGAGCCGGTCGCCACCATGGACCGGGAGTGGTTCCGCGCCGCATGCGCCGCGCCCACCGCGGCCCGCCAGCTGCGCGCGCACGTGCGCGGCACCGGCGAGATCCTCGGCCGGGTCGCCCCGATCGTGCCGATGATCGCGGCCGCCGGTGCCACCGACCCGCAGATCGCCGCGCAGTGGCCCGACGGCCCCGATCCGCGCTACACCGTGCAGCACGCCGCGGCCGAAGTGCTGGTCGGCAAGCCCGGCGCGCGCCCCGGCGTCTCGGCCGCGATGGCCGCGGACGTCCTGTTCGGCCTGCTCAGCCCCCAGCTGTACCTGCTCTTCGTGCAGGACCGCGGCTGGTCGCCGGACGCCTGGGAAGAGTGGGCCTACACCACCTTGGCCGCTCAGCTGTGCAACTGACTCTGAGCGGTGAGGACCGCCGGCGGAACGGCGATCAGGCGAGGAGCGTGCTCCGGCGGGCGTCTTCGACGGCGTGGAAGGCGGGGGCGCTCAGCAGGGATTTCCAGGTGACGAACAGGTCCAGAAGTCCGGTGATCTGGGATCTGTCCAGGTTGGCCGTGCGCACGACGTCCAGTTCGTTGGCGACGGTGAGTTCGGCGAGGTCCCGGCGTCGGCCTGGTGGGGCGGGAGACGACCTCCCGGTGAAGCGGTCGGCAATGGCGCCGTCGGGCCGGTGGAGGGCAGGGTACGTGCGGGCGCGGTCGCAACTGGCGTACATGTAGACGAGGTCCTCGGCCTCGGTCCCGATGGCCCCGCTCAGTTCCTCGCGCCGGTGAACGGAGCCGAGCGCGACGGGGAAACCGTCGGTTCCGTAGAAGGCGTGGCACAGTCCCGCAAGACGAAGTGTGCGCCGCGCGCCCCAGGCGTCCAGCAGACCGTGCACCCGGTGGAGGTGCTCCAGCAGAGTGCCACCGGGATGCCGAATCAGGTCGGCGCGTTTGGCGCGTAGCCATTCGGTGGCCTCGGCCTCGTCGTTCACATGGTCGTCCCGCCCTGCCGTCACGGCCGCTCCTTCGTCGCCACGCTCCGTCCCCGGGCCTCCGTGGACAGGCTGCGCGCCAGAACGGACCCTCGTC
This sequence comes from Actinomadura sp. NPDC023710, assembly GCF_040639875.1. NCBI lineage: Bacteria > Bacillati > Actinomycetota > Actinomycetes > Streptosporangiales > Thermomonosporaceae > Actinomadura > Actinomadura sp. NPDC023710. The sequence continues at coordinate 48,325 of NZ_JBFAGB010000046.1, read as the reverse complement.
AATCCATGGGTTTGGTTCGCTCTACCCAAGGTCGAGCTTGGGAGTAGGCCGGCGGTCGTGATCACCAGTGGACGGGCTCGATGGTGCTCGCGCCCCGCGTGGCCCGAGCCGGCCCTGCCGGAGATGAGGAGGTAAAGACACTTCGACTGGTCATTGGGCGTTTCGGGCGGTAGCCGGGGTATCGGTGCGGCTGGTTGCTGAACGGCCGTTCTGTCGCTGCGTGGCACGGCCGTCCCGGCCATCGTGTCCACAGGAGCGCTACGGGGGTTCGAGCATGGGATTCGTCACCACTCGCGACGGCAACGAGATCTTCTACAAGGACTGGGGCAGCGGGCACACCGTGGTCTTCATCCACGGCTGGCCGCTCAACGCCGACGCGTGGGAGGACCAGCTGAAGATGGTGGCCGACAACGGCTACCGCGGCATCGCCCACGACCGCCGGGGGCACGGACGCTCCAGCCAGCCCTTCGACGGCTACGACTTCGACACCTTCGCCGACGACCTCAACGATCTGATCAACCGGCTCGACCTGCGGGACGTCACGCTGGTCGCGCACTCGATGGGCGGCGGCGAGCTGGCCCGCTACATCGGGCGCCACGGCACCGGGCGGGTCCGCAAGGTCGTCCTGCTGTCGGCGATCACGCCGCTCATGCTCCAGACCGAGGACAACCCCGAGGGCGTGCCCGAGCAGGCGTTCGAGGAGATCAAGAACGGCATCCTGCGTGAACGCTCGCAGTACTGGAAGGACGCCTCGGAGGCGTTCTTCTCCGCGAACCGTCCGGGCGCCAAGGCCACCCAGGGCAACCGCGACGCGTTCTGGTTCATGGGCATGCACGAGACCATCCAGGCCGGCGTGAAGTGCGTGGACGCCTTCGCCCGCACCGACTTCCACGAGGATCTGCGCAGGTTCGACATCCCGACGCTGATCGTGCACGGCGACGACGACCAGATCGTGCCGATCGACGCCACCGCCCGCAAGGCCGCCAAGATCATTCCGAACGCCGTCCTGAAGGTGTACGAGGGGTCTTCCCACGGGATCGCGCTCGTGCCGGGCGACAAGGAGAGGTTCAACGCCGACCTGCTGGACTTCCTGAAGAACTGACCCCTCCCACCGGCCCGCTCATGCGGGGTGGTGGGTGCCCGGGGTGTGGCCGAAGGCTCGGCGGAAGACGTCGATGAAGCTGCTGGCGGACGACCAGCCGCACTGGTGGGCCACGGTGGTCACCGGTGTGTTCTCGGCCAGGAGGATCAGCGCGTGGTACAGGCGCAGTTGGGTGCGCCATTGCGGGAACGTCATCCCGAGATCGCTCCTGAAGAGCCGGGAGAGGGTGCGGTCGCTCGCGCCGACCTCCCTGCCCAGTTCGGCGAGGGTCCGGTCGTCGGCGGGGTCGGCGTGCAGGATGCCGCACAGCGCCCTGAGGTGCGGCACGGTCGGGGCGGGTAGATGCAGCGGCTGCTGGGCAGAGACGCGCAACTGGTCCAGCAGGACGGCGCGCAGCCGGGTCCGGGCGGGGGTGTCGTCGTCCGGATCGCGGGTGTAGGCGAGGATCAGTTCGCGCAACAGGGGGCTGACGCCGAGTACCGCCGGCTCGTTCAGCCCGAGCGGATTGGCGGTCGCGGGCAGGCCGACCAGGTGCAGTTCGAGCTCGCCGTGGGCCTGGTGGGCGTGGACGGCCCCGGCCGGGATCCAGATGGCGCGGTCGGCGGGCGCCACCCAGGAGCCCGCGTCGGTGGTGACGGCCACCACGCCCCGTCCGGCGTAGGTGATCTGGTGGTCGTCGTGGCGGTGGGCGTCGATGGCGGCGCCCGGCGCGAGCGAGCGCGCTCGGGTCGGTGCGATCGATTGATGGCGGGTTTCCTGCATCGGTTGGCAGATTATCGGAAGTCCGACACCGGTCCGCGGCGCGAGCATGAGGGACGTGTCGACGAGTTCACGAGAAGCCACGAGTCCCCGAGAAACAGGGCCGGTTCTCCTGCTGTCCGCCGGGCATGCGTGCGTGGACGTCTACCAGGGGTCCGTGACGGCCCTCGTCCCGTTCTTCGTGGCCGAGCGCGCCTACACCTACGCCGCCGCCTCGGGGATCGTGCTCGCCGCGTCGTTGCTGTCCTCGGTGGCGCAGCCGCTGTTCGGCGCGCTCACCGACCGGTGGGCGATGCCCTGGTTGCTCCCGCTGAGCACGCTTCTGGCGGGAGTGGGAATCGCCCTGAGCGGCCTCAGCGGCGACTACGCCCTCACCCTGGCGTTCGTGGCGATCTCCGGGATCGGGGTCGCGGCCTACCACCCCGAGTCCGCCCGGGTCGCGCGGAAGGCGAGCAAGGGAAGCCACACGGCGATGAGCTGGTTCTCCGTCGGCGGCAACCTCGGGTTCGCGCTCGCGCCGCTCCTGGTCGCGGCGGTCGTCGCGACGGGCGGCCTGCGGTGCACGCCGTTCCTCGCGGTGCCGGCGCTCGCGGGCAGCGTCGTCTGCCTGCCCGTCCTGCGCGCCCTCGCGGGGACGGCCTCCGGCGGGCGCGCCGGCACGACGACCGGGGTGGACGACGCACGCTCCTTCATCAAGCTGTCGCTTGCCGTGATCTGCCGGTCGATCGTGTTCGTGGGGCTGAGCACGTTCATCTCGTTCTACGCGCGGCAGCGCACGGGAGGGGGAGTGGCGGCGGGCACGGCGGCGCTGTTCGTCCTGTACATCGGGGGCGCGGTCGGCACCGTGGCGGGCGGTTCCCTTGCCGCCCGCTGGGACCGGGTCACCGTCGTGCGCCGGTCGTACCTGCTGACCGTGGTCGCCGTCGCGGGCATCGTGTTCGTGCCCGGCCCGGCGCTCTACCTGTTCGTCGCGCTGACCTCAGCCGGCCTCTACGTCCCGTTCTCGCTGCAGGTCACCCTCGGGCAGGACTACCTGCCCACGCGGGTCGGCACCGCCGGCGGCGTCACCCTCGGCCTGACGGTCAGCGTCGGCGGCCTCGCGAGCCCCGTCCTCGGCGCCGTCGCCGACGCCGCGTCGCTGCGCGTCGCCCTCGCCCCGCTGATCGCGCTGCCCGCGCTGGCCTGGCTGCTGTTCCGGACGCTGCCCGAGCCCGCCGTCCTCGTGCCGGCCGCCGGGCCGCGGCCGGTGCGGGAGGGCGCGCGCTGATCAGGCCGGGCGGCGGCGCAGGAGGTTCGCGGGCAGGGTGTGCAGGACGACCTGGTCGTCCTGGTTGAGGAGTTCGGCGCGGGTGCTGACGATGCCGCGGTCCGGCTTGGAGCGGGACGGGCGGGCCTCCAGGACGGAGACGCGCAGGCGCAGGGTGTCGCCGGGACGGACGGGAGCGGGCCAGCGCAGCTCGTCCACGCCGGGGGAGGCGAGGCTGGCGACCCGGGACAGGAAGTGGTCGGCGAACAGCCGCATCATGATCGAGCCGGTGTGCCAGCCGCTGGCGATGATGCCCTTGAACGGCCCGGACACGGCGAAGTCCGGGTCCACGTGGATGGGCTGCGGGTCGAAGCGGCGGGCGAACTCGATGATCTCCGCCTCGTCCACGGTGACGTGGCCGTACTCGTAGGTGGTGCCGGCGGTGTAGTCCTCGAGGTAGCGGTCGTCGATGGGGGCGGCGAAGTCGTCACCGAGGGCGCGCGTCCTGATCGTCATGGGATCAGGATGACCCAGCGGCGTCCGCCCCGTCGCCGTGGCCTTGGGGCAGGGGCGAGGCGTGGCGCCGCCACTCCTCCCAGAGTTCGGCGTGCAGGCGGTAGAGGCCGTAGGGAGTGTCGCCGGACGGTTCCCTGAAGCGGGTGCCCTGGTCCACCGGCATCGCCGCCAGCCTGACGGGGAAGAAGGCGGCCTGGCGCTCGCGTTCCTCGGATCGCACCTGGAGCAGCCAGAAGCCGTGGTGGGCGTCCGCGCTGATCTCGATGATCTCCGTCCACGCGAACCGGCGGCGGCCGTACCCCGAGACGAGGGTGAGGCCCTCCGCGTCCAGGATCATGCGTGTCCGCAGCTGGGGGACGACGCCTAGCGCGAGGGCGAAGCAGGCGATGCCGGCGGCGAGAGCCGGGGCGCCCGCGCCGTCGCGGGCCTTCTCGGTCGCCACGACGCCGAAGAGGGCGGCGATGGCGACTCCGGCGAGGATCATGCCGAGGTGGCGCGGGCAGCGCAGTGTGCGCGGCTTGGTCATCGGGACATTATGCGTCCGCGCCGGGCGCCGTGGGCATGGGGCGACCCGTGGTCAGGGCGGCGAGGAAGGCGTCCAGCATCGCGGTCTGGCGGGCGGCCGGGTAGGCGTCCGGGTCGAACAGGGCGTGCACGACGAGGCCATGCGTGAACGCGGCGGCGGCCGCGACGGTGTCGTCCGCGCCGGGCCCGGCGGGCAGTTCACCGCGCTCGACGGCGGCGGCGACGTGGGGGCGGAGGCGCGCGCGCCAGTTCTCGTAGCGGCGCCGCTGGCGCTCGCCGAGCCCGGGATCGGCGAGCGCGACGTCCCACGAGCTCACCCAGATGCGGTTCATGGCCGACGCGGCGGGGGTCAGCGGCAGGACGTCCAGGAGCGCGGCGCGCAGGGACGCCAGGCCGGGCGGGGCCTCGCGGAGCGCGCGGCTCGCGGTGCGCTCGTCGGCGAGGTCCAGGGCGTACGCGACGAGGGCCTGCTTGTTCGGGAAGTAGTGGGTGAGCAGTCCGGTGGACGCGTCCATCTCCGCCGCGACCGCGCGCAGGGTCAGGCCGCCGAAGCCGCGGCCGGCCAGGACGCGCCAGACGGCCTCGGTCACGTCCCGGCGCCGGGCGTCGTGATCACCTCGGGCAGGCATTCCCGTAGAGTACATAACAAACGTTCGGTACGTACTCCCCGGGGAGGCCCCATGTTCGCTCGCACGCTCGCCGAGGGCGCTGAGCTGCGCCCGTTCGAGCCCTGGCAGGCGGCCGAGTTCGCCGAGCACGCCGACCGGGTCCGCAAGGACATCGACCGGTACATCCCCTGGGCCCGGACCGTGGTGGACGAGGAGACGGCCCGTGAGCTGCTCCAGGCCTACGCCTACAAGCAGGCCAGGGACGAGGGCCGCCTCTACGGCATCTGGGTGGACGGCGTCCTCCAGGGCGGCACGGTCTTCCGGACGTTCGACGCCGCGCAGGGCGTCTGCGAGGCGGGTGTCTGGCTCGCGGCCGAGGCCCGGGGGCGCGGGCTGATCACCAAGGCCGTCCGCATCATGATCGACTGGGCGATCGGCACGCGGGGGATGCACCGGGTGGAGTGGCTGTGCGACCCGCGCAACACCGCGAGCGCCGCCGTGGCGGAACGGCTCGGGATGACGTGCGAGGGCGTCCTGCGGCAGGCGTTCGTCCTCGACGGCGACCGCCGCGACGTCCAGGTGTGGGCGGTACTCGCCGACGAATGGAAGGCCCGCTGAGAGAGCGACCCCCTCCCTGAGGAGTGGGCGGGCGGAGGGGCGGTGGAGGCGGCCCGCTAGGGTAATTGGTGATCCGTCTTTTACTCCTTACCTCCCGGGAGCCCCCGTGCACGCCGAGCAGGTCGTCTTGCTGTTGGCCGCCGCCGTCGCGGCGGGCTGGGTCGATGCCGTGGTCGGGGGCGGCGGGCTGATCCAGCTGCCCGCGCTGCTGCTGCTCAACCCGGGGCAGCCGGTCGCGACCGCGCTCGCCACCAACAAGCTGGGCTCGATCGCGGGCACCACGTCGGCCGCCATCGCCTACGCGCGCAAGGCCAAGCCGGACGTCCGGGTGGCCGTCCCGGCGGGGCTGCTCGCGGTGTGCTGCGCCGCCGGCGGCGCCCTCTGCGCGGCGGCGATCTCCTCGGACGTGCTGAAACCCGTCATCATGGTCGTCCTGCTGGCGGTGGCCGCGATCGTGGTGCTCAAACCGGATCTCGGCCGGCTCCCGCAGCCGGTGCTGCGGACGCGCCGCCGGGTCGCCGCCGCCGTCCTCGTCCCGGGCGTCGCGATCGCCTTCTACGACGGGCTCCTCGGTCCGGGGACCGGGACGTTCCTGGTGATCGCGTTCACCATGCTGCTCGGCATGGACTTCGTCAACGCCTCCGCCACCTCGAAGATCATCAACGCGGGCACCAACCTGGGCGCGCTCGCCGTGTTCGCGGCGCAGGGGCACGTGCTGTGGGCCATCGGATTGGCCATGGCGGTCTGCAACAGCGTCGGAGCGCGGCTCGGCGCCCACATGGCGATCAACCGCGGTGCCGGTTTCGTCCGTGCCGTCCTGCTCTGTGTCGTCACCGCCCTCGTGCTGAAGCTCGGTTACGAGCAGGTCGGCTAGATCCTCCCCGTCACGGGACGGGAAGCGGCCGGTCCAGCGCGGAGAGGCTCAGCAGGACCAGCGACGCCGTCCAGCCCAGGGGCGCCGGGCCCGCGGGCCTGCCCGTCACGCCGACCTTCTCCGGCAGGACGCCCAGGGACGTGCGGTGCGCGGAGAGCCAGTCGAGCCGCTCCAGCGCCTCGTCCTTGCGGCCCGACGCGGCCGCGTTCAGCCCGAACAGCGCGGTCTCCGGGGTCCAGGCGACGTCGGGGTCGCCCGACCAGCGCTCGCCCGGCAGAACGCCGCCGTTCGGCAGCGCCTGCTTGCGCGCGGCGTCCCCGATCGCGGTGGTCACGCCCGGATCGGCCGGTGCGAACGGCGGCGCGAGGAACGTCACCGAGGTGTCCATCAGCCCGCCGGGGATGGGGGAGCGCGGGTAGCCGTAGGGGGCGAACTGCCTGGCCACCGCGTCCGAGACCCGCTGCGCCGCGTGCCGCCACTCCGCCGCCTTCGCGTCCTCGCCGCGCATCCGCGCGAGGTCGGCCGCCGCGCGCAGCCCCGCCAGCGCGGGGCCGACCACGCCGAGCGTCGGGCGCCGCGGGTCCTGCTCGCGCCGGTGATCGCGTTCCCAGTAGTCGGACGAGGCGGGCGGCAGCCCCTCGGCGTCCAGGGAGCGTGCCAGATGGTCGGCGGCGCGCTGCACCATCGGCCACAGCGTGGGCAGTTCGTCCTGGTCCGCGGCCCGGACGCGGTAGAACCACGTCGACCACAGCACCCAGCCGAGCGAGTCGAGCTGCGGGGCGCGGCCGTCGGCGACGGCCGTCCCGTCGGCGTTGTACCGCGCGGCCCACATGCCGTTGTCGTGCTGCGCCCGGGCGAGGAAGTACAGGATGCGGCGCGCCTCGGCCGGATGCCCGGTCACGGTGAACGCGGCCACGGCGAACGCGGAGTCGCGGGGCCAGCAGTACCGCCACTTGGAGTACCAGGACGCGAGGGACGCGCCGTTCGGGCGGGTGAGGAGCCGGAGGTCGAGCAGGGCGCGCGTCGCCATGTCGCGGTAGGCCTCGTTCGTCCCGCCTCCCGGGACGGTGCCCTGCGCCAGCCACGCGCCGTCGGACCGGACCGCCCGGCCCACCCGCGGGTCGGAGGCGTCCACGGTGATCGGCGCCTCGCCGCCGGACGGGACGAACCGGACCTGCCCGTCCGCGAGCCTGACGACCGAGCTGCCCGGCAGGTAGGAGGCCCCCTCGGCCTGGTCGGGGGCCAGCGGGACGCCCGCGAACGGCCATCCGCCGCCGCCGACGAGCCCGGGGCTCGCCCAGCCGGGGTCGGGCGGCTCGGGGACGGTGGCGCCGCCGGTCGCGACGAGCGCCGCCACGATGAGCAGGCCCGCGGTGCGCCGCACCTTGCGGGCGCCCGAGCGCCCGCGCGCCGCGACGCGCCTGCGCGGAGTGGTGGGCCCGCCCGCGGGCGGCGGGACGGATATGACGGGCGCGACGGGCACGGGTGCCGCGACGGACGTGTCCCGTCTCTCCGCCATCGCCATGCGTTCGCCCCCTGTCCGCCTGGCCGTCTCGCCGAATTAGTACATCAAACTATGTCAATCGGTTCATCCTCCTCACGAGCCACTCGTGCCCTCCCTTGAGGATGAGCACACCTACCGCCCCGCGCGCTCCCGTTCAAGGGAAGTCCGCGTGACATATGGACCCGGCGGCGTCACCATCAAGACGGGTTGACTAGGCTGCTTCGACGGAGCGGACCGCAGAGTGCCGGCCGCACGGACACCCGTGTAACCCCCACTCGTGTGGTCGCACATTCGGCTGTCGATCCGTAAAAGGACGCCCTCGTGGACCTGTTCGAACATCAGGCGAAGGAACTCTTCGCCGAGTACGGGGTACCGGTGCCCACCGGCAAGGTCGCCCATACTCCCCAGGAAGCCCGGGCCATCGCGGCGGAGCTGTTCGCCGCGGGGAGCTCGAAGGTCGTCGTCAAGGCCCAGGTGAAGACCGGCGGCCGCGGCAAGGCCGGCGGCGTGAAGCTGGCCGACTCCGCCGACGAGGCCGAGCAGCTCGCCGGCCAGATCCTCGGCATGGACATCAAGGGCCACACGGTCCACAAGGTCCTGGTCGAGGAGGGCAGCGCGATCGCGCAGGAGTACTACTTCTCCTTCCTGCTCGACCGCGCCAACCGGACCTTCCTGTCCATCTGCTCCGTCGAGGGCGGCGTGGAGATCGAGGAGGTGCCGCACGACCGGCTGGCGATGGTGCCGGTCTCGCCGCTGGAGGGCGTCGACCGCGCCCGGGCCCGCGAGATCGCCGAGAAGGGCCGCCTCCCGCAGGAGGCCCTCGACGGCGCCGCCGAGCTGATCGAGCGGCTGTGGGCCGTCTTCCTCGACGAGGACGCCTCCCTCGTCGAGGTGAACCCGATGATCCTCACCGCCGACGGCCAGGTGAAGGCCCTCGACGGCAAGGTCTCCCTGGACGACAACGCCTCGTTCCGCCAGGACGACCACGAGAGGCTGGAGGACAAGGCCGCGGCCGACCCCCTGGAGGCGGCGGCGAAGGCCAAGGACCTCAACTACGTCAAGCTGGACGGCAGCGTCGGCATCATCGGCAACGGCGCCGGGCTCGTCATGTCCACCCTCGACGTCGTCGCCTACGCGGGCGAGCAGTTCGACGGCCAGAAGCCCGCGAACTTCCTCGACATCGGCGGCGGCGCGTCCGCCGAGGTGATGGCGAACGGGCTGGAGATCGTCCTGTCCGACGCCGACGTCAGGTCCGTCTTCGTCAACGTCTTCGGCGGCATCACCGCCTGCGACGCCGTCGCCAACGGCATCGTGTCGGCCTACAAGCTGCTGGCCGACCGCGGCGAGACCGTCAACCGCCCGCTCGTCGTCCGGCTGGACGGCAACAACGCCGAGCTCGGGCGAAAGATCCTCAACGATGCGGCGCTGCCCGGCGTCCAGCAGGTCGACACCATGGACGACGCGGCCAGGCGCGCCGCCGAACTCGCAGCGGCAGGTGCATGACAATGGCCATCTGGCTCACCGAGAACAGCAAGATCATCGTCCAGGGCATCACGGGCTCCGAGGGCACCAAGCACGGCCGCCGGATGCTCGCCTCCGGCGCCCAGGTCGTCGGCGGCGTGAACGCCCGCAAGGCCGGCCAGTCGGTCGACTTCGACGGCACGACCCTCCCGGTGTTCGGCACCGTGGCCGAGGCCATGCGGGAGACCGGCGCGGACGTCTCCGTCGTGTTCGTGCCGCCGAAGTTCACCAAGGACGCCGTGGTCGAGGCGATCGACGCCGAGATCCCCCTCTGCGTCGTCATCACCGAGGGCATCCCGGTGCACGACACCGCCTACTTCTGGGCGTACGCGGAGTCGAAGGGGAACAAGACCCGCATCATCGGGCCGAACTGCCCCGGCATCGCGTCCCCCGGCAAGTCCAACGCCGGCATCATCCCGGCCGACATCACGACCCCCGGCCGCATCGGCCTGGTGTCCAAGTCGGGCACGCTGACCTACCAGATGATGTACGAGCTGCGCGACATCGGCTTCTCCACCTGCGTCGGCATCGGCGGCGACCCCGTCATCGGGACGACCCACATCGACGCGCTCCAGGCGTTCCAGGACGACCCGGAGACCGACGCCATCGTGATGATCGGTGAGATCGGGGGCGACGCCGAGGAGCGCGCCGCCGCCTACATCGAGCAGCACGTGACCAAGCCGGTCGTCGGCTACGTCGCCGGGTTCACCGCCCCCGAGGGCAAGACCATGGGCCACGCCGGCGCCATCGTGTCCGGCTCCGCCGGCACCGCGCAGGCGAAGAAGGAGGCCCTGGAGAAGGTCGGCGTCCGGGTCGGCAAGACCCCGAGCGAGACCGCCGTCCTCATGCGGGAGATCATGCAGAAGAGCTGATCCCCCCGGACCACCCGAAAGACGCCCGAGCCGCCCTGCGGCCCGGGCGTCTTTCGCGTCCCGGCCGCGCGGCGCGCCGGCGGCGGGGCGCGACCGCGAAGCCGCGGGGAGTGATCACAAAGGCGACACGCCGGGCGGGCGGGCCGTGCGGGGGCGGGCGCGGTGCCAGCATGGACCGGTGAGCGACAAGACCCCCGGGCAGCGTGCGAAGCGGGAGCCGTCCAAGGCCGCACCGTCGAAGGGCGCACCGTCGAAGGGCGCCCCGAAGGCCGCGCCGCCTCCGGGCGAAGCGGGCCGGGCCGCCGCGCCGCCGGGCGCGGATTCCGGGCGCGGGCGCCCGCCGTCCGCGCCCGCCAGGCCGCTGTACGTGACGGGGCTCGTCGCGGCGCTGTGGTGCATCGGCATCGGGCTCGCCGTGCTCACCACGATCACGCTGATCGGCTGGATCGCCGCGCCGAAGACCGCGCTCGGCCACGGCCTGGCCGGCGTGTTCCGGACGGCCGTGAACTTCTGGCTGGTCTCGCACCACGCGGGCTTCTCCTACGGGCAGGGGCGGTTCGGGCTCCTTCCGCTCGGCGTCCTCGTCCTGCCCGGTGTCCTGCTGTACCGGGGCGGCGGCTGGATGATCCGGGTGGCCGGGCTGCCGCACCGGCAGCGCACCGCGGTCCTGCACGTGGCCGTCGCGCTGGCCGCCCCGTACGCGGCGCTGGCCGGGCTGCTCGCGCTCGCGGCGGCGTCCGCGGAGGTGCGGCCGTCGGCGTGGCAGGCGCTCGTCGGGTGCTTCCTCGTCGCCGCCGTCGCGGGCGGGCTCGGCGCGGCGCGGGCGGTGGTGGCGGCGGAGGCGCGGGGGCGGCGGGTCCGGTCCGGGCTGGGCGCCCTGCTGCGGCTGCTGCCCGAACGGCCGCGCTCCCTGGTGATCGGCGTGGCGGGGTCGCTGAGCGTGCTGCTCGCGTCGGGGGCGCTGCTCGTCGGCGGATCCCTCGCCACGCACCTGTCGGACGCCGGCGACCTCTACGACATGCTCGCCCCCGGAGCCGTCGGCGGCGTCCTCCTGCTGCTGGTCGAGCTGGCGTTCCTGCCGAACGCGGCGATCTGGGGCATGGCGTACGCGGTCGGGCCCGGTTTCTCCGTCGGCGCCGGGACGAGCGTCTCCCCGACCGGGGTGTTCCTGGACGCCGTGCCCGCGTTCCCGCCGCTCGCCGCCCTTCCCCAGCCGGGCCCGGCGCCCGCGATCTCACTGCTGGCGCTGGCGGCGCCGTTCGTCGCGGGTGCGGTGGGCGGCGTCCTGACGATCCGGTCGCTGCCGAGCCCGGTGTCGGAGGGCGCGCCGCTGTGGGGTTTCGTGTCCGGCGCCCTGACCGGGGCCGTCGCGGCGCTGCTGAGCGCGCTGGCCGGGGGCCCGCTGGGCGGCGGACGGATGGCGACCGTGGGCCCGTCCGCGTGGCAGGTGGGGCTGCTGGCCGCCCTTGAGGTGGGGATCTCGGCGGCGATCGCGGCGTGGGTGGCGAACTGGATGGTGCTGCGGCGTCCGGCGGGCGCCCCGTCCAGGAAGCCGGGCACCAAGAAGCGGGCGGCCAAGAAGGGGGCGTCCAAGAAGCGGGGGGCCGAGAAACGGGCGGCTGAGAAGGCCCCTGCCGCGAAGGCGCCCTCCACGAAGGGGGCGGCGAAGAAGCCCGCCAAGCCGAAGAAGCCGGTGCGGGCGGTTCCGGAGCCCGCCATGCCGCTGTCCGCGCCCGTCCCCGGGGATGACGACCTGCGCCTGGAAGGCCCGCCCAAACCGGCGCCGAAGGCCCCGCACGCTCCGGACCCGCTGGAGTTCGAGGAGGCCGAGCCCGTCCTCGCGCCCCGGCGGCCCCGCCGCCGGACGGAACCGGCCCCCGGCCCCGTCGAGGACGAACCCCAGCCGCCGGGCGACGGCACGATCGTCGTCGAGGGGCACCTGGAGCCCGAGGAGCCCGGCGGACCGCACGAGCCCGGCGGGCGGAAGCCCGCGGAGGAGCGGCGTCCCGTCCCCCCGCCCCGCGAGGACTCGGGCCGCACCGAGAACCGGGGCGGCGCCATCTACGTCCTCCGCGACGACCCCGACCAGGACGCCTAGCCGGGCGGCTCCGGGGGACGGCCGGTCAGAGCAGGTCGCCGTACTTGTCCATGCTGCCGGCGGGCAGGTCGAGCTTCTTCTCGATCTTCGGGTAGAACTCCGTGCGGCACGCCTGCTTGTCGGCGGTGGTGTTGGACGCGCTGACGCAGCTCTGGTAGCCGCTCAGCTCCGTCCAGAGGAACGCCGTCAGGGAGACCGACAGCAGCGAGAACACCAGCCCGATCGACCCGAGCACGATGCCGGGGACGGCGCCCGGGGCGGCGTCGTGCGTGCGGCGCGCGCCCCGGCGGGCCCTGATGCCGACGACGAGCGCGGCGACGCCGAGCACCAGGCCGAGCGGATAGAAGAAGAACGCGGTCAGCAGGGCGATGCCGCCGAGCCACAGGGCCCGCCAGCCGGTGCCCCGCCCGCCCTGGCGCGGCTCCGCGGGCGGCTCTCCCGCCGGCCGCCCGTCCGGGCGGTCTTCGGGCTGGGCCGGACGGTCCGGCTGGTCGCTCACGTTCTTCTCCTCCTTGGCCGTGCGCATCTCGGTTCCATGCGGGTGTGTTCGTACGGTCTGCGTTCGTACGGTCTGCGTTCGTACCGTCTGCGTTCGTACTGTCTGGCTCGTTCGGGCTCCGGTTCGGGCGGTCTGGGGTGAGGCGGCGCCGAGGTCGCCCGATAGGCTTCGTGTGTCCCAGCAACGTCCACCGGGGAGAAATGGTGTCCGCCCGGCTCGTCGTCCTCGTCTCCGGCGCGGGGACCAACCTACAAGCGCTGCTCGACGCGTGCGCGGATCCAGCCTACGGGGCGAAAGTGGTGGCCGTGGGGGCGGACCGCCCCGATATCGCCGGAACCGAGCGCGCCGAACGGGCGGGATTGCCCGCTTTTACCCTCTGTATACCGGATTTCCCGTCTCGGGACGACTGGGACGCGGCGCTCGCCGAGACGGTGGCCGAGTACGAGCCCGACCTCGTGGTGTCCGCCGGCTTCATGAAGATCCTCGGCCCGCGGTTCCTGGCGCGCTTCGGCGGCCGGACGGTCAACACCCACCCCGCGCTGCTGCCGTCCTTCCCCGGCGCGCACGCCGTACGGGACGCCCTGGCGTACGGGGTGAAGGTCACGGGCTGTACGGTTCACTTCGTCGACGAAGGCGTGGACACCGGACCCGTCATCGCCCAGGAGACCGTCCCCGTGGGCTGGCATGACGACGAAGACTCCCTGCATGAGCGGATCAAGCAGGTGGAGCGCCGGCTCCTCGTCGACGTCGTCGGACGGCTGGCCCGCGACGGGTGGACCGCGCGCGGCAGGCGGGTCTCGATGAAGTGCCGGACCTGCGCGGACCCGCCCGGCGGCGAGGCCTCCGCGACGGGTCCTTCCGACAGCGGTTCTGACAGGGGTTCGTCCGATCAAGAGGGGAGCTCGGCCGGTGAGTCGGGTGGCGATTAAGCGCGCGCTGATCAGTGTGTACGACAAGTCCGGGCTGGAGGAGCTGGCCCGCGGCCTGCACGAGGCGGGAGTGGAGATCGTCTCGACCGGGTCGACGGCGGGCCGGATCTCCGCCGCCGGCGTCCCGGTGATGAGGGTGGAGAAGCTCACCGGGTTCCCCGAGTGCCTGGACGGGCGGGTCAAGACCCTGCACCCGAAGGTGCACGCGGGCCTGCTCGCCGACCGGCGCAAGGAGGACCACCTCCAGCAGCTCGACGATCTGGCCGTCGAGCCGTTCGACCTCGTGGTCGTGAACCTGTACCCGTTCGCCGACACGGTGGACTCGGGCGCGACGCCGGACGAGTGCGTCGAGCAGATCGACATCGGCGGGCCCACGATGGTCCGCGCCGGCGCGAAGAACCACGCGAGCGTCTCCGTCGTGGTGGACCCGTCCGCCTACGGGACCGTCCTGGACGCCGTGAGGGCCGGCGGGTTCACCCTGGACGAGCGCCGCCGCCTGGCCGCGCGGGCGTTCGCGCACACCGCGTCCTACGACGTGGCCGTGGCCTCCTGGTTCGCCGGCGACTACGCGCCCGACGAGACCGCCGCCGAGACGCGGTGGCCCGACTTCCTCGGCGCCACCTGGGAGCGCTCGAACACCCTGCGGTACGGCGAGAACCCGCACCAGCGGGCCGCCCTGTACCGCTCGCCGGGCGAGAAGGGCCTGGCCGGGGCCGAGCAGCTCTACGGCAAGGAGATGTCCTACAACAACTACGTCGACACCGACGCCGCGCGCCGCGCCGCCTACGACTTCACCGAGCCGTGCGTCGCGATCATCAAGCACGCCAACCCGTGCGGCATCGCGGTCGGCGCGGACATCGCCGAGGCGCACCGCCGGGCGCACGCCTGCGACCCGGTGTCGGCGTACGGCGGCGTGATCGCGGTGAACCGGCCGGTCACCGCCGACCTGGCCCGCCAGGTCACCGAGAGCTTCGCCGAGGTGCTGGTCGCCCCGTCCTTCGAGGACGAGGCCGTGACCGTCCTGAAGGATCGCTTCAAGAACATCCGCCTGCTGGTCTGCCCGGACGCCCCCGCGGGCGGCGTCGAGTACCGGCGCGTCGACGGCGGCGTGCTGCTGCAGGACGTGGACGGCGTGGACGCGGACGGCGACGACCCGTCCGCCTGGGAGCTCAAGACCGGCGCCGCCGCGGACGAGGCGACCCTGCGCGACCTGGTGTTCGCGTGGCGGGCGATCCGCTCGGTGAAGTCCAACGCGATCCTGCTGGCCGCGGACGGCGCCACCGTCGGCGTCGGCATGGGGCAGGTCAACCGGGTCGACTCCGCCAAGCTCGCCGTCGCGCGGGCCGGGCAGGAGCGGGCCGCGGCGTCGGTGGGCGCGTCCGACGCGTTCTTCCCGTTCCCGGACGGCCTGGAGGTGCTGGCCGAGGCGGGCGTCCGCGCGATCGTCGAGCCCGGCGGGTCCGTCAACGACGACAAGGTGATCGCCGCGGCGGAGAAGGCCGGCATCACCCTGTACTTCACCGGGGTCCGGCACTTCTTCCACTGAGGGTTCACGAGGCACGCCGCCCCAGGCGCGCCGGCGGGGGAAGGTCCCGCCGGCGCGCCTGTGCGCCTCTCGGCCCGAGAGGACGCGGGACGCCGCGTCCGTGCCCCTTCAGCGGCGGGTCAGCCGCGCCCCAGGTGCGGGCCATCGGGCGCACGCTCGGGCAGAGGAAAGGATCAACCCCGGTCAAGAACGCGTCGACCTGCGGGTCGGGCCCCGATCGCTCCTCTACCGTGAGTCCCGACGAGGGCGGTTCCCGTGCTGCGGGAGTCACGGCGGGGAGGGGCCATGAGTCTTCAGGTGCTCCCGCTGGCCATCACGATGATGGCGGGACCCCAGATCATGTCCGCGATCATCCTGGTGACGACCCCGAGGCCGGTGCGGGCCTCCCTGGCGTTCCTGGCCGGTGTGGCCATCTCGGCGACCGTGGGCGTCTCCGTCGCGCGGGGCATCTTCGCGCTGGTGGGCAGCAACGTGTCGATCGGCGAGGCGTCCGACGACAGCTCGGTGGGAAAGATCGTCCAGTACGTGCTGATCGCGCTGCTGCTGCTCGCCATCCTGCGCAACTACGTGAAACGGGCCACGATCGAGCCCCCCAAATGGCTCGGGTCGCTGATGAACGCCGGACCCGGACAGGCGTTCAAGACCGGGCTGCTGCTGATCATTCTGATGCCCTCCGACATCATCGTGATGCTCACGGTGGGGGCCAACCTGGAGCAGCACCACGAGGGCGTGGCGGCGGCGGCCGTCTTCATCGGGGCCACCCTCCTGGTCGCGGCGCTGCCACTGCTGGGCCTGCTGCTGTTCCACAAGCGCGCGGAACGCGCCATGCCCCGCGCGCGGACGTGGATGACGAACAACAGCTGGATGGTCAACATCCTCTGCTGCCTGATCTTCATCGCGATCATCCACTGACGGCGGACCGGCCCGGCGCCGCGTCCCTGCGTCCGCGGCCCGTCCTTCCGCGGCCCGTCCTTCCGCGGCCCGTCCTTCCGCGGCCCGTCCTTCCGCGACTCGTGCTTTCGCAACCTGTTTCCCGCCGCGGGACCGCGCACCGCCGCCGGACGGGTACCCTCAGGCTGCCGCGCCCCCCTGACCCTCCCTTGACCTCGGCGCGGGCGTTCCGTGGTGGAGGCGGGATGAATCTGCTGATGTCCCTCATGCTCGGCGTGGTCTACCAGGCCGACCTGCTGCTGATGGAGTCCCGGCAGGTGATCGGGCTGGTCGCCGCGTTCCTGGCCGCGGTGCTCGCCGCCCAGCTCGGCTGGCACGGCACCGACCGCCTCATCGGCTGGCGCCAGCGTTCCGAGGACTGAGCGGCCGGGGGCCGGCCGTACCGGTACCGCTCAGCGCAGTCTCGCGCGCAGGGCGCGTTCGGCGGCGGGCCAGTCGTCGTCCGTCATCGCGTAGGCGGCGGTGTCGCGGATCGAACCGTCCGCGCGGATCCGGTGCTTGCGGTGGACGCCCTCGAACGACGCCCCGAGCCGCTCGATCGCCGCACGCGACCGCTCGTTGCGGGCGTGCGTGTGCCAGCCGACCCTGATCGCCCCGAGGTCGCCGAACGCGCGCCCCATGAGGAGCAGTTTCGCCTCGGTGTTGAGGCCCGTCCGGTGCCACCGCGCCCCGATCCAGGTGTGGCCGATGCACAGGCCGCGGTCGGACGGGGAGATCTCGTAGTACGACGTCGTCCCGGCCACCTCGCCGGTCGCCGCGTCGATCTGGACCCAGGGCACGCGCAGCCCGCGCTCGCAGGCCGCCAGCGCCTTGTCGACCTGGGCGCGCATGTCCCCGGCGCTCTCCGGCTGCCGCTGGCTCATCCACGTCCACAGGTCCGGGTCCTTGGACGCCTCGAACAGGCCCGCGGCGTGCTCGGCGGACAGCGGCTCCAACCGCACGTATCGCCCGGTCAGGACGGGTCGCTCGAACCATTCGTCGCTCATGGGGAGCACGTTAGGAGCCTCGGGACGGCATCCGGCAGAGCCACTTGACGCCCTTTTCCGCAAGCCACTCGTGCGGCCTCCTCCCGTGAGGCCGCGTCGCCGCCGTCTCCAGGCGGCCGGTTAGCATGGGGGGCCTACGCGACTGGCGCGGTCAAGGTGGATCACCACCGGGGAGCGAACGACAGTCCGGACACCGCGCGCCTGGGTGGACGGGACCCCTTCCGGCCGGGCTCTGGGCCCGGAGCCCGGTCCCGCCCGAGATCCACGCGGAGGAACGCATGACGGCACAGATTCTGGACGGCAAGGCCACGGCCGCCGAGATCCGCTCGAACCTCAAGGTCCGCGTCGAGGCGCTGCGCGACCGCGGCGTCTCCGTCGGGCTCGGCACCGTCCTCGTCGGCGACGACCCCGGCAGCCACTCGTACGTGAACATGAAGCACCGCGACTGCGCCGAGGTCGGCATCGAGAGCATCCGCCGCGACCTGCCCGCCACCGCCTCGCAGGACGAGGTGGAGCGCGCCGTCGCCGAGCTGAACGCCGACCCCGCCTGCACCGGCTACATCGTCCAGCTGCCGCTCCCGAAGGGCCTGGACGAGCAGCGCGTGCTGGAGCGCATCGACCCGGCCAAGGACGCCGACGGCCTGCACCCGGTCAACCTCGGCCGGCTCGTCCTGATGCAGCCCGGCCCGCTGCCGTGCACGCCGAAGGGCATCGTCGAGCTGCTGCGCCACTTCGACGTCCCGCTGAGGGGCGCCGAGGTCACCGTCGTCGGCCGCGGCATCACCGTCGGCCGCTCCCTCGGCCTGCTGCTGACGCGCCGCACCGAGAACGCGACCGTCACCCTCTGCCACACCGCCACCCGCGACCTCGCCGAGCACACCCGCAAGGCCGACATCGTCGTGGCGGCCGCCGGGGTGCCCGGCCTCATCACCGCCGACATGGTCAAGCCCGGCGCGGCCGTCCTCGACGTGGGCGTGTCCCGCGTGGACGGCAAGCTCGCCGGGGACGTCGCCGCCGACGTCCGCGACGTCGCCGGCTGGGTCGCGCCCAACCCCGGCGGCGTCGGCCCGATGACCCGCGCCATGCTCCTCGCCAACGTCGTCGAGGCCGCCGAGCAGGCCGCCGAGCAGGCCGCCGAGCCGACCGCCTGATCAGGCGCCGCCCTCAGACGGGACCGCCCGGAGACGGACGCGCTGCGGGGGCCGCCACCAGCACCGAGGTGGCGGCCCCCGCCCGCGTCGCCCTGGGCCGCGCCGTCACTTACGCGGCCGCATCGGGGGCTGAGCGATCGCCCTCTGGTTGCGCTGCCGGGGGAGGGCGACCGCAGGTCTCACATCAGCTGGCCCTCCGTCCCGCGGCCGTGCTGTGCGCCGGGCGGCCCGGGGCGTGAGCGTGACCGGTAGTGCCCGGCCGGCGCGTCTCGGTGGTGCCGCGCACCCCGGGGACGCGCCCGTCGACCGGCGGACGGCCCTGCTGGGGCACGTGCACCGGCGGCAGCGGGCGGACGAGGCCCATCGCGATGACCTCGTTGGCGAGCCGAGTGCGCCGGTTGGCGCCCTCGGGGATCCGGAACTTCTGATAGAGGCGCAGCAGGTGCTGCTTGACCGCGGCCTCCGTGACGACCAGCTCGCCGGCGATGTCGCGTGCCGTGGCCGGGGCCACGAACGCCTCGTCGGACAGGGCGGGCCGGCACAGCGAGGTCAGCACGTCGACCTCCCGGCGGGTGAGCTCGGGCGCGACGGCGCGCCGCAGTTCGACGTCCGGGTCGACCTCCTCACGGGGGATGCCCCCCAACCGGCAGCGCGCCGTGCCGAAGCTCACGACGTCACCGTCCTCCAGCACGCGACGGGCGATCGGCCGGCCGTTGACGCGCGTCCCGTTGCGGGACAGGCCCATGTCCACCACGTAGACGTACGGGCCACGACGGACGATCTCTGCGTGCAAACGGGACACACTCGGGTCGTCGAGGCGGATGTCCACTCCTCTCCCTCTCCCGACCGTCGTCACGTCGGGGCGCAGCGGCACCACCAGCCCGCTGTCCTCGATCCGCATGAACGGCCCCTCCACGGCAGTCCTCCCAGCTAGTTAGCGACCCCTGTCTGCCGGGTTACCCGGGTGCCATGCCGTCACACCCTCCTACTGGCGAGTAGGACCGATGGCGCAGGGGATTCCGGGCTCTCGGTCATCACCTTGAGCACATAGGTCCCATCCGCATTTCGGCGGCGGGCGACAAGCCGGACTCTTCCCCCGCCGCCCCCCTTGCGTCTCCGTCCCGACTCATTCGCGTCCCCTCGCGGCCCACTCCCGCCGGAGGGGGTGCGCGATGTCGTGCCGGGACCCGATTGCCTATACCGTGAGGGCCATGAGCACCCAGGTGCACCGGCGCAGGCGCAAGGCGCCGCGTCGGAGGAGCGCCGCCCCGCACTGGCTCGCGCGGCTGCCGTACCTCCTCGTGCTCAGCGGCGTCGGCGCGGGGCTCACGCTGTGCGCCTTCAACTACTTCCGCAAGGGCTCGGGCCTGATGGCCGCCGCGCTGCTCATCGGCGCGCTCGCCCGGCTGCTGCTGCCCGAGTCGCAGCTCGGCCCGCTCGCCGTCCGGAGCCGGTCGGTCGACTGCTGGACCCTCGTGATCCTCGGCGAGATGGTCGCGTTCGTGTCGCTGAGCGTCCCGCCGATGAACAAGACCGGGCTCGTCCTCGCCGGCGCGTTCGGCGTCCTGATCGCGCTCACGATGCTGGTGCGCGGTGTGCGGCTGCTCATCGCCGGGCGCTCGTCCCGGACGGTCGAAGAGCCGCCCGGCTAGCGCGTCGGCGCAGGTCGGGGCGGAGACGGTGGGCCGCGGGGCAAGGCCAGGTCTAGACCTCATGACCGCCTCGGCTAGCCTAGCCAGTTGAGCCTTACAAGGACTGCTGGCCAGGTGTAGGAAAGGGACAGCAACAGCATGCCCAAGATCAAAGTAGCGGGCCCGGTCGTCGAACTCGACGGCGACGAAATGACGCGGATCATCTGGAAATTCATCAAGGACCAGTTGATCCTGCCCTACCTCGATGTTGACCTGAAGTACTACGACCTCGGGATCGAGCACCGTGACGCCACGGACGACCAGGTCACCGTCGACGCCGCCAGGGCCATCCTGGAGCACGGCGTCGGCGTCAAGTGCGCGACCATCACCCCCGACGAGGCGCGCGTCGAGGAGTTCGGCCTGAAGAAGATGTGGCGGTCCCCGAACGGGACGATCCGCAACATCCTGGGCGGCGTGATCTTCCGTGAGCCGATCATCGCCTCCAACATCCCCCGCCTGGTCCCCGGTTGGACGAAGCCGATCATCATCGGCCGCCACGCCCACGGCGACCAGTACAAGGCCACCGACTTCGTCGTGCCGGGCCCGGGCAAGGTGACGATCACCTACACCCCCGACAACGGCGACGAGCCGATGGAGTTCGAGGTCGCCTCGTTCCCCGGTGGCGGCGTGGCCATGGGCATGTACAACTACGACGACTCGATCCGCGACTTCGCCCGGACGAGCATGCGGTACGCGCTGAGCCGCGAGATGCCGCTGTACATGTCCACGAAGAACACGATCCTCAAGGCCTACGACGGCCGGTTCAAGGACCTCTTCCAGGAGATCTACGAGTCCGAGTTCAAGTCGGACTTCGAGTCCAAGGGCCTCACCTACGAGCACCGGCTGATCGACGACATGGTCGCGGCGGCGCTGAAGTGGGAGGGCGGCTTCGTCTGGGCCGCCAAGAACTACGACGGCGACGTCCAGTCCGACACCCTCGCGCAGGGCTTCGGCTCCCTCGGCCTCATGACGTCCGTCCTCATGACCCCCGACGGCAAGACCGTCGAGGCCGAGGCCGCGCACGGCACGGTGACCCGGCACTACCGGCAGCACCAGCAGGGCAAGCCGACGTCGACCAACCCCATCGCGTCGATCTTCGCCTGGACGCGCGGGCTGGAGCACCGCGGCAAGCTCGACGGCCAGCCCGAGGTCGTCGACTTCGCCCGCAAGCTGGAGCAGGTCTGCATCGAGACCGTCGAGAGCGGCCAGATGACCAAGGACCTGGCCCTGCTCGTCGGCGCCCAGACGCCGTGGCTGACGACGCAGGACTTCCTGGAGGCGCTCGACACCAACCTCCAGAAGAAGATCAACGGCTAGTGTCCCCGCGCACGCGGGGACAGAAGGCCGTCCCGGAATGTTCTGGGACGGCCTTCCGCCTGTTCGGGCCGGGGTGGCATGCCGGGAGGCGCACCTGGGCGGTGGCGGGCGGGACGTGCGCGATAGCCTGGCACCGCAACTATCTCGACGGCGAGAGAACCCGCGCGACGCAGCGCAGGCGGGCGGCCTCTCGGGCGGTCGGGTTCCCAAGGATGGCCGCCTGAGCCCGTCAGGTCACAGCAGGAGAAGGACGCATGACTCGCACCCCAGTCACCGTTACCGTTACCGGCGCCGCAGGCCAGATCGGCTACGCGCTGCTGTTCCGCATCGCGTCCGGGCACCTCCTCGGCGCCGACGTGCCCGTACGCCTGCGCCTGCTGGAGATTCCGCAGGCGGTGAAGGCCGCCGAGGGCACCGCGATGGAACTGGACGACTGCGCGTTCCCGCTGCTGTCCGGCATCGACATCTTCGACGACGCCGGCCGGGCGTTCGAGGGGACGAACGTCGCGCTGCTGGTCGGCGCCCGCCCGCGCACGAAGGGCATGGAGCGCGGCGACCTGCTGGAGGCCAACGGCGGCATCTTCAAGCCGCAGGGCGAGGCGATCAACGCCGGTGCCGCCGACGACGTCAGGATCCTGGTGGTCGGCAACCCGGCGAACACCAACGCGCTGATCGCGCAGCAGCACGCGCCGGACGTGCCGGCCGAGCGGTTCACCGCGATGACGCGCCTGGACCACAACCGCGCCCTCGCGCAGCTGTCGAAGAAGGCGGGCGCCTCGGTGGCCGACATCCGGAAGATGACGATCTGGGGCAACCACTCCGCCACGCAGTACCCGGACGTGTTCCACGCCGAGATCGCCGGCCGGAACGCCGCCGAGACGGTGAACGACCAGGCCTGGCTGGAGAACGACTTCATCCCGACCGTCGCCAAGCGCGGCGCCGCGATCATCGAGGCGCGGGGCGCGTCGTCGGCGGCGTCGGCCGCCTCCGCCGCGATCGACCACGTGCACACCTGGGTGAACGGCACCGCCGACGGCGACTGGACGTCCATGGCGGTCGTGTCGGACGGCTCCTACGGCGTCCCCGAGGGCCTGATCTCCTCCTTCCCGGTCACCACCGGGAACGGCAAGTGGGAGATCGTCCAGGGCCTGGAGATCGACGACTTCTCCCGCGCCCGGATCGACGCGTCCGTCGCGGAGCTGTCGGAGGAGCGCGAGGCCGTCCGCAAGCTCGGCCTCATCTGAACCCGCACCTGAGCGAGCCCCTGAGCGGGCGTGCGACACGAGCCCCGGACCGCACCTGGTCCGGGGCTCGTCCGCGTCCCGGCCCTGGCGGGTCCGGGACCGCGGCGGAGCCGCTGCGGACCGAATGATCTGCGGACGAATATTCTGAAGGCGTCGGTATCGGTCGCTAGGGTGTGTGATCGCTCTAAAAGTGATCGGGGGAGGCGTGCCGGTGGCCGAACAGGCGTTCCAGGTGGACCTGCGGGGCGTGGTGGACCTGCTGAGCCGCCATCTCTACGCGAGCCCGCGCGTCTACCTGCGGGAGCTGCTGCAGAACGCGGTGGACGCGATCACGGCGCGCGGCGCCGGCGGCCGCGTCGAGATCGAGACGGGCGGCGGCGTCCTGCGCGTCCACGACGACGGCGTGGGCCTGACCGAGGACGAGGTGCACACGCTGCTGGCGACGATCGGGCGGTCGTCCAAGCGGGACGAACTGGGCTTCGCGCGCCACGACTTCCTCGGCCAGTTCGGGATCGGGCTGCTGTCGGCGTTCCTCGTCGCGGACGAGATCGAGGTCGTGACGCGGTCCGCGCGGGGCGGCGGCGCCGTCCGGTGGACGGGACGCTCCGAGGGCAGCTACCGGGTCGAGCCCGGCGAGCGGGACGAGCCGGGCACGACGGTGACGCTGCGGGCGCGGCCGGGCGCGTCGGAGCTGCTGAGCCCCCCGGTCGTCGCCGAGCTGGCCGCCTCGTACGGGTCGCTCCTCCCGGTCGAGCTGGTCGTGGACGGCGTCGCCGTCACCGGCGACGGGCCGCCGTGGCGGGGGTCCTACCGCGATCCCGCCGACCGCAGGCGCGCGCTGGAGCGGTACTGCGAGGAGGTCTGCGGGTTCACCCCGTTCGACGTCGTGGACCTCGACGTGCCGGAGGCCGGGCTGACGGGCGTCGCGTTCGTCCTGCCCGAGCCGGTGTCGCCGTCCGCGCGCGCCGCGCACCGCGTCTACCTGAAGCGGATGCTGCTGGCCGAGCACGTCGAGGGGCTCCTTCCCGACTGGGCGTTCTTCGCGCGCTGCGTCGTGGACGCGGGGGAGCTGCGGCCCACCGCGAGCCGCGAGGCCCTGTACGAGGACGAGCTGCTCGAATCGACGCGGCACGGCCTCGGCGAGGTGCTGCGGCAATGGCTGGTGAGGCTCGCCGAGACCGACCCGGCGCGGCTGCGCGCGTTCCTCCGGCTGCACCAGCTCGGCGTCAAGGCGATGGCCCTGCACGACGACGACATGCTGCGGATCGTCGACCGGTGGCTGGAGTACGAGACGTCCTCCGGGCCGATGACCCTGCACGAGTTCCGCCGCCGCCATCCGGACGGCCGGTTCACCGCGGACGTGGACGAGTTCCGGCGGCTCGCGGCCGTCGCGGGCGCCCAGGGCGTGGGCCTGGTCAACGGCGGCTACGTCCACGACACCGAGATCATCGAGCGGCTGCCGGACCTGGACCCGGACATCCGGCTCGCGCGGCTGGACGCGGCCGAGCTGACCACGACGTTCGGCGTCCTCGACCCGGCGGCGGAGCTGGCGCTGCGACCGTTCCTGGCGGCGGCGCAGCGGGCGGTGGAGCGGCTCGGCTGCGAGGTCGTCGTCCGCGACTTCGATCCCGCCTCGCTGCCCGCGCTCTACCTGACGAGCCGGGACGCGCAGTTCCGCGAGGAGCTGGCGCGTGCGCGGGAGGAGGCGGGCGAGCTGTGGGCGGACGTGCTCGGCGCGGTCGGCGCCACCACGAGTGCCGACCGTCCCCAGCTGGTGCTCAACTACCGCAACCCGCTGGCCCGGCGCGTCACCTCGCTCGGTGACGGCGGGCCGGTCGAGGCGGCCGTCCAGGCCCTGTACGGGCAGGCGCTGCTGCTCGGCCACCATCCGCTGCGGCCCGTCGACACGGCGGTCCTGAACCGTTCCTTCATCGGCCTGCTGGAGTGGGCCGTCCACTCCCCGGAGGGCCCTGATGACCACGGATGACGTCTACGCGCTGATGGCGCGGTCGCAGGAGCTGCCCTACGGGGAGGCCCGCACCGTCCTGATCGAGGACGCGCTGCGCCGCGCCGAGGCGACCGGCGACGAGGTGCTGGCGTTCCACGTGCGGGTCAGGCTGACCGACGCCTACCGGTACGGCGGCGAGCCCGTGAAGGCGTTCGCGACGTTCAGCCGCACGCTGGCCGACCACGACCGCGACCCCGCCCGGTTCGACGAGACGCACAGCCTGCTGTGGCAGATGAAGGCGGTGGTCAGCTCCCTGACCTCGTTCCCGGAGATCCCGCTGGACCGGGCCTACGCCGTCCTGGACGACATGGAGCGGCGCTACAAGGCGGGCGGGCACAGCCTCCAGGCGGTGTACCACTACCGCAACGTGGTGGCGCGGCACATCGGCGACGGTTCGGCGCACGAGTGGTTCGTGAAGTGGCGCGCGGCCGAGCGGGACGAGCTGTCCGACTGCGAGGGCTGCGACCCGACCGGCATGGCCCGCCACCTGGTCGAGGCCGGACGGCACGAGGAGGCGTTCGAGATCGCCGCGCCGGTGCTGAGCGCGCAGCTGTCCTGCAACGAGCAGCCGCAGTCGATCCAGACGGCGCTGCTGCCGGTGTACCTGCGCATGGGCCGCCTTGAGGAGGCCGCCGGCGCGCACCGCCGCGCCTACCGGGTGCACCGGGCGCGCCTCGCCGATCTCGGCGACATCGCCGAGCACCTGGTGTTCTGCGCGGTCACGGGCAACGGGGCGCGCGGCCTGGAGATCTTGCAGCGGCATCTCGGCTGGCTCGACCGGGCCCCGAGCGCGCACGCCGACATGGAGTTCTCGGCCGCGGCGGCCTCGCTGCTGCGGGTGGTCGAGGCGGCCGGTCACGGCGCGGCGACCCTCCGCCGCCCGGCGGCGGACGACCGCCCGGCGGCGGACGTGCCGCTGCCCGAGCTCCGCGCCGAACTGGCCGGACGCGCGACGGCGCTGGCGGCCCGGTTCGACGCCCGCAACGGCACGTCCCACCAGGGCGACCTGGTACGCGCCACGCTGGAGGCCGAGCCGGTCGTCGACTTCCTGCCGCTCGCCGCCCACCACCGCCGTCCGGCGCCCGCGCCCGCCCCGCGCGGGGACTCGGCCCCCGGAGACGATCTCGCGTCCGTGGACGATCTCGGCGACCTGCTCGACCTGGTGGAGCGGCGCCGCGGGGACGGCGACCTGCCCGGCATGCTGGCGGCCTTCCGGCGGTTCGACGCCGTCGCCGGGACCACCGAGCCGACGCCCCTCCAGAAGGCCCGCCGCCTGGACGGCCGGGGCGTCGAACTCGCCGTCGAGGGCGACGGCGAGGGCGCCGCGCGTTGCTGGGAGGAGGCGTCCCGGCTGTATGCGGAGCTGGGCGACGAGACGCGCCGGCACCGCGCGCTCGGCCGCCTCGGCGCGATGCGCGTCGACCTCGGCGACGAGGACGGCCTGGAGCAGGTGACCGCGTCCGCCGAGTACCTCACCGCGCATCCGGGGGAGGACGGCGACGCCACGGCCGCGCTGCTCCGCCTCGCCACCGCGCGGCTCGGGCTGGAGCAGCCGGCCGAGGCCCTCGCGGCGCTGGACCGGGTGGATCCGGACGACGCGCCCGACCGCGCCGGTGAGCTGTGGTTCCTCCAGGGGCGGGCGCTCCTGCTGACCGGCGACACGGACGGGGCGGCGGCGGCGCTGCGCCGTTCCGCCGCCACGGCGCGCGCCTCCGGCGAGCCGGCGACGGTCGCCTCGCCCGGCCTGCTGCTCGCCCGCATCCTGTCCCGCCGCGAGACCGGCCCGGACGAGGAGGCGCTCGCCCTGCTCGACGAGGTGGTCGCCGTGCTGCCCCCGTCGCCGATGCGCGCGGCGGCGCACTGCGACCGCGGCCTGGCCCTCCTCGCGGCCGACCGGCCGGCCGACGCCGTCGCCGACCTCGCGGAGGCCATCGCGGCCTGGACGGCCGAGGGCATGCACGAGCAGGCCGTCCACCTCCGCTTGGACCTCGCCGCCGCGTACCTGGCCGCGGGCCGCCACCTGGAGGCCGCCGAGGCCGCCGAGGAGGCGCTGCCCGGCCTGGACGGCGACGCCGCCCGGCGCTGCCGCCTGATCCTCGCGCACGCGCAGAAGGAGATGGGCGAGGAGGACGCCGCCGCGACGTTCGCCGACCTCGCCGAGGACGCCGCGCGGGACGGCCGGCACGACGCCGTCGCGCACTTCCTGGAGGAGGCCGGGGGCGTGCTGACCGCCCTCGACAGGGACGCCCTGGCGGCGGCCCGGTTCGCCGAGGCCGCCGAGGCCAACGAGAAGGCGGGCGACCCCTACGGGGTGGTCCGTACCCGCCGCCGCGCCGCGATGTGCCTGCTCTGGAGCGGCGACGCCGACGAGGCCGTCGCCGTCATGGACACGGCCCGTGCGGCCCTGGCCGGGCTCCCACCGGACAACGAGCCCGCCCGCGTCTGGGAGACCGCCCTCGTCTCCTACGACCAGGCCCGCATCCTCGCCCAGGCCGGCCGCCTCCCCGAGGCCGTCGCACATGCCTCGGCCGCCGCCGACGGCTTCACCACCCTGGACGAGACCGGCGCCGCCGAGGAGGCCACCCGCCTCCACGACGACCTGAAGTCGGCCCTCAACTGACGCGGTGGGCGCCCTCGGAGGGGGGCGCCTCCAGGAACTCGGGGGGCGTCCAGCCGCGCCTGGCGTAGGCGGCCGTGACCGCGTCCCGCACCTTCTGGGCGCGCGCGGCCGGGGCGAGGACGATGGCGGAGCCGCCGAAGCCGCCGCCCACCATGCGGCCGCCCCGGGCGCCCGCGCGCACGGCGGCGTCGACGGTGGCGTCGGCCTCGGGCCAGGAGACCTCGAACTGGTCGCGCAGGGACAGGTGCGAGGCGTTCAGCATGGCGCCGAGCTCGGGGAGGGCACCGGCGCGCAGCAGCCCGACGGCGGCCTCGACGCGGTGGTTCTCGGTGACGACGTGCTGGACGCGGCGGCGCAGGACGGGGTCGCGCAGCGCTGCCAGGGCGGCGGCGAGGTCCTTGACGTCGCGCAGGGCGTCGACGCCGAGAAGGGACGCGGCCTCCTCGCACTCCGCGCGGCGGCGGCCGTAGTCGCCGCCCGTCAGCGCGTGCGAGGCCCGCGTGTCGACCACCAGCAGGACCATGCCCGAGGCCGCCGGGTCGAACGGGACCTGCGACGACAGCCCGCTGCGGCAGTCGAGCATCAGCGCGCGGCCGGGCGTGCACAGCAGGGACGCCGACTGGTCCATGAGGCCGCACGGCATGCCGACCTGCTCGTTCTCGGCGCGCTGCGCCAGCCGGGCCAGCGCGGGACGGTCGATCTCCACGCCGTGCAGGTCGCACAGCGCCAGCGCGGTCGCGCATTCCAGGGCGGCGGACGAGGAGAGGCCCGCGCCCTGCGGGAGGTCGGAGTCGATCAGCAGGGACGCGCCGCCCGTCCCGTGCTCGCGCAGCACGCGCGCGACGCCGACCGGGTACGCGGCCCACTCCTGGTCGGCGGGCCAGCGCTCGGAGGCGACCGTCCCGCCGTCCACGGGCGCGGTGACGGTGCCGGCGGCCTGCAGTGAGCGGACCTCCACCACGCCGTCGTCGCGGCGGGCGGCGGCGATCGAGACGCCGCGCGGGAGCGCGAACGGCAGGACGAAGCCGTCGTTGTAGTCGGTGTGCTCGCCGATCAGGTTGACCCGGCCCGGCGCGTGCCACACGCCCTGCGGGGCCCGCCCGAAAGCCTCGGCGAAGCTCTGGCTGAGCGCGCCGGTCATCGGGAGCGCAGGAAGGTCCACGCGTCGCCGACCATGGTGCGCAGATCGCGTTCGGGCTTCCAGCCGAGCCGCTCCTGGATCTTCTCCGAGGAGGCGACCAGCACGGCCGGGTCGCCGGGGCGGCGCGGTGCCACCTCGGCGGGGATGTCGCGGCCGGTGACCTCGCGGCAGACCTCGACGACCTCGCGGACGGAGTTGCCGGTGCCGCTGCCCAGGTTGAAGATCTCGTGGCGGCCGGGCTCGCAGGCGTCCAGCGCGAGCAGGTGGGCGCGGCCGAGGTCGGTCACGTGGATGTAGTCGCGGACGCAGGTGCCGTCCGGCGTCGGGTAGTCGTCGCCGAACATCTTCACGGCGTCGCCGCCGCCCTGCGCGATCCTCAGCACGTTCGGGATCAGGTGGGTCTCGACCGTGTGCCGCTCGCCGAGGCGCCCGTAGGCGCCCGCCACGTTGAAGTACCGCAGCGACACCCCGCCGATGCCGTGCAGCCGCGCGTACTCGGTGAGGGCCGTGTCGATCGCCAGCTTGGACGCCCCGTAGGGGTTGGTCGGACGGGTCGGGTCGGTCTCCAGGATCGGCGTCGACTCCGGCTCGCCGTAGGTCGCGGCGGTCGAGGAGAACACGATCCGCGGCACGCCCGCGACGCGCATCGCCTCCAGCAGGGCGAGGGACTCGCCGAGGTTCTTGTCCCAGTACAGGCCGGGCTTCTCGACGGACTCCCCGACGAGCGAGCGGGCCGCGAAGTGCAGCACGGCGTCGAACCCGGCGCCGCCGAGCACCTCCGGCGCCGCGTCGCGCAGGGTGCCGCGCACCAGACGCGCGCCCTCGGGCACCGCGTCCGCGTGCCCGGTGGACAGATCGTCCAGGACGACGACCTCGTGCCCCGCCTCCAGCAGCAGAGCGGAGACGACGCTGCCGACATAGCCGGCTCCTCCGGTGACGAGCAGCTTCACTGACGGACCTCCACGACGAGGGTCTGGGACGACGGGATGTGTCCAGGCTATGGGGTCCGCCCAGGCTATCCGGAACGCCGAACGGGGAAGGCTGAACCCATGGACCGGACGCCGTTCCAGCCGCCCGTGGGGCCCGCGGGAGCGCTCGCCCGCCCCCTGGTGTGGCTGCTGTCGAGCTCGACCCACCTCGTCGTGCGGCTGTCGGGCGGCGACCCGGGCGCGCTCCGCGAGGAGCTCACCGCGGAGCGGATGCGGGCGCTGGTCGCGCAGAACACGCAGCTCACCGCGGACGAGCGGACACTGATCGGGGAGGTGTTCGCGGCGGGGGAGCGGCCACTGCGCGAGGTCCTCGTCCCGCGCACCGAGGTGGAGTTCCTGGACGCCTCGCTCCCGCTGACCGCCGCCGCGCGGATCGCCGCGGGCAGCCCGCACTCGCGGTTCCCCGTCTGCCGCGACTCCCACGACGAGGTGATCGGCTTCGTGCACATCCGCGACCTGCTGGCGCCCGTCCTGCCGGACGGGTCCGCCCGGGATCTCCGGGGCGACGGCCCGGTGGGCGATCTGGTGCGTCCGGTGAAGTTCCTGCCGTCCTCCAAGCGGGTGCTGCCGGCGCTGTCGGAGATGCGCCGCGAGGGCTGCCACCTGGCGATCGTCATGGACGAGTACGGCGGCGTCGCCGGCATCGTCACGCTGGAGGACCTCCTGGAGGAGCTCATCGGCGACATCCGCGACGAATATGATGTTCAGGACGCGCAGGCACGGCGCCTGCACGGCGGGGTGGTCGAGGTCGACGGCCTGCTCAACCTGGACGACTTCGCCGCCGAGACCGGCATCCGGCTGCCGGCC
Source organism: Actinomadura sp. NPDC023710 (assembly GCF_040639875.1). Lineage (NCBI taxonomy): Bacteria > Bacillati > Actinomycetota > Actinomycetes > Streptosporangiales > Thermomonosporaceae > Actinomadura > Actinomadura sp. NPDC023710. Next base: position 18,203 of record NZ_JBFAGB010000046.1, on the reverse strand, counting down.
GGGCCGTACGAGACGGTCGCCGGGCACATCATGGCGATGCTGCGCCGCGTGCCCGCGGAGGGCGACTCGGTGGAGGCCGGCGGACGCCGGCTCGCGGTGGCCCGGATGGAGGGCCGGCGGGTGGCCCGCGTGCGCGTCATGCCGCGAGCGTCGCCGCAGGCCGCACCGGCGCCGCCCGGCACGCCGTCCGCGACCCCGCGGGCGGCGATCGGCGACGCCGCCGCCGGCTCCGGCACCCGGCAGGCCACCGGCGGCGAAGCCTCAAGCGACACCTGAGAGAATCGGTCCGTGCACATGCCCGAAGCGCCCAGCCCCGAAGCGTCCGCCGGAACGGCCGCGGCACCGCCGCGCGTGCTGTCCGGCATCCAGCCCACCGCCGACTCGTTCCACCTCGGCAACTATCTGGGGGCGCTGCGGCAGTGGGTCTCGATGCAGGACACCCATGACGCCTTCTACTGCGTGGTGGACCTGCACGCGATCACCGTCGAGCACGACCCCGCGCTGCTGCGCCGCCGGACCAAGGTCGCCGTCGCCCAGCTCCTCGCGATGGGCCTGGACCCCGAGCGTGCCACGGTGTTCGTGCAGAGCCACGTCCCCGAGCACGCCGAGCTGGCCTGGGTGCTCGGCTGCCTCACCGGGTTCGGCGAGGCCCAGCGGATGACGCAGTTCAAGGACAAGTCGTCCAAGCAGGGCACCGGCGGGACGAGCGTCGGGCTGTTCACCTACCCGGTCCTGCAGGCCGCCGACATCCTGCTCTACTCGCCCGACCCCACCGCCGAGGGCGGCCGGGCGCTGCGCGTCCCCGTCGGCGAGGACCAGCGGCAGCACCTGGAGCTGACCCGCACCCTCGCGCAGCGGTTCAATCACCGGTTCGGCGACACGTTCGTCCTGCCGGACGCGCACATCCCCGAGGGCGCCGCGAAGATCACCGACCTGCAGGAGCCGGACGCCAAGATGAGCAAGTCGGCGTCCTCGCCGCAGGGGATCATCGACGTGCTGGAGGAGCCCGGCCCGATGCGCAAGAAGATCATGCGCGCGGTCACCGACACCGGCTCCGAGGTCGTCTACGACGAGGAGAAGAAGGCCGGCGTCACCAACCTCCTGCGGATCTTCTCCGCGCTGGAGGGCGTCTCCGTCCCCGACCTGGAGAGCCGCTACGCGGGCTCGGGGTACGGGCAGTTCAAGAAGGACCTCGCGCAGGTCGTCCTCGACACGTTCACACCGATCAGGGAGCGCACCCTCAAGCTGCTGGACGACGAGGAGCGGCTCGACCGGGTGCTCGCGCTCGGCGCCGAGCGCGCCTCCAGGGTCGCCACCGCGACGATGGAGACCGTGCGCGAGCGGGTGGGATTCGTGGGACGTGGTCGCTGACGACCCCGCTCCCGACGCGGAGGGCCCCGGGAGGGCGCCCTCCGCCGCCGGGGGCGTGACCCCCGGCGGGGACGGCGGCGTGCGCACGATCGGCGTCGCCATCCCCATCCCCGACCCGTACGGCGCCTTCCTCCAGGCGCGGCGCGCCTCGTTCGGCGACCCGCTCGCCCACGCGATCCCGACGCACATCACGCTGCTGCCGCCGACCGAGGTCCCCGAGTCCGAGATCGACGCCATCGAGGATCATCTGCGCGACGTCGCGAGTACCGAGACCCCGTTCCCGATCAGGTTGCGAGGCAGCGGAACGTTCCGTCCGGTGTCGCCGGTCGTGTTCGTGGCACTCGCCGAAGGCATCGGTGGTTGTGAGCGGGTTCAGGCGAAGGTCCTGTCGGGTCCGCTCGCCCGGCCGCTGCCCTTCCCCTACCACCCGCACGTCACCATCGCCCACCACCTCCCCGAGAGCGTCATGGACCAGGCGTTCAAGGAGCTCTCCGGTTACAGCGCCGACTTCGAGGCGTGGGGCTTCTCCCTGTACGAGCACGGGCGGGACGGCGTGTGGCGCCCGCAGTGCGACTTCATCTTCGGGGACGGCGCCGTACCGTCCCCAGGCGGCGACCGCGGCGGGCCCGTGCCCGGCTGAGCCGTCCGTGGTGAGCGGCGCCACAAGACGCTGCGTTGACCGTTCGATTACCGTCTGCGGCATCGAGTGGCCCGCGTTGGGTACGTTGCGTGCATGCGGCAGGTGATCGGCAGGGTCCGACGACGGAGCGAGTCCCTGTTCGGCGACGGGAAGGCCCTGCTGCGACGCTCCCGGGAAAGATCTCCGTGGTTCGACCACCAGGCGCGCGCGTTCGAGCGGTACCAGGAACGCCGCGGCGACCGGCTCGCGGCCGCCCTCACCAGCTACGCGTTCCTGTCGTTCTTCCCGCTGATGGCGCTCGCGTACGCGCTGATGGGCTATCTCGTCGGGGTCAGCGACGAGGCCCGCGCCTACTTCGTCCGGGCGATCAACTCGCAGCTGCCGGGCCTCGCGGGCCAGCTGGACGTCGAGCAGATCGCCCAGTCCAAGACCGCCGTCGGCGTCCTCGGGCTGGTCGCGCTGCTGTTCACCGGGATCGGCTGGGTGCAGGTGCTGCGCGAGTCCCTGCGCGACATCTGGGGCAACGAGCCGGGCGGCGGCGGCAACTTCTTCCTGAAGCGGCTCTGGGACGCGTCCGTGCTGGCGTTCCTCGGCCTGATCCTGGTCTGCGGCATGGCGGTCACGACGATCACGACGTCCGCCACCCACACCGTCCTCGGCTGGCTCGGCCTGGAGGACGTCCCCGGCGCCGGGACCGGGCTGCGGCTGCTGTCCCTCGCCTGCGCCATCTTCTTCGACACCGTGGTCTTCCTGGTGCTGTTCACCCGGCTGTCCGGCACCCGGGCGCCCTGGCGCCGGATCATCCGGGGCGCGGTCTTCGGCGCGGTCGGTTTCGAGATCCTCAAGCAGATCGCGGCGTTCCTCGTCGGGCGGACGACGCAGAACCCCGTCTACGGCACGTTCGCCGTCCTGGTCGGACTGATGGTGTGGATCAACGTCGCGACCCGGTTCGCCCTGTTCGTCGCCGCCTGGACGGCCACGCGCCGCGTCGTCCTCACCGCCGACGCCGCCAACCCGGAGAACAGCGCCGACCGAGCGGAGGTCGAGGCACTCCAGGAACGCGCCGGCGAGAAGCCGGGCAGGCACGAGAAGCCGGGCGAGGACGAGAACCCGTTACAGGACGAGCGCCCGGACCGCCGAGGTGAGCCGGGCCGCCACGAGAAACCGATCGAGGCCGGAAAGCCGGTGGAAGACGAGAAACCGGTCGAGACCGGGAAGCCGGCCTAGGCTCGGAAGCCGGCGGCAGGGACGGGATGACAAGGCCGCTCAGGACCAGAAGGCGTCGTCGGCGTACTGGTCTTCGGCCAGGGTCCGGATCTCTGTGATCCTTCCGTCGCGGATGCGGAACAGGTCGACGGCGCGGCCGTCCAGGATCCGGCCGGGGCGCTCGGCGTAGGTCTGCACGAGGGCCGCGCCGTGCTCGTCGTTGGCCATGACGGAGTAGGGCTCGGTGTGGAACGTCCCGCCGGACAGCTCGAACAGCCGGACGTAGAAGCCCAGGACCTCCTCGGGCGTCCGGTACTCGCCGCAGATGGGCCCGCGCCCGGGGACGCGGTGCACGACGTCGTCGGCGAGCAGTCCGCGGATGTGGTCCACGTCGCCCTTGGCGAAGGCCGTGTAGCCCTCCTTCAGGAGCGTCACGTTCGGATGCTCGTACGTCGCCGGCGGCTCCGGTGCGAGGGAGGGGGCGCCGGGCATGGGGACATACAAGTCGGACATGGCGAATTTCCTCCCCGCGGCGCCGTCCCCCGGCGGTGACGCGATCACCGGCGCCACCGCGAGCGTAAGCCCGCCGGTCGCGGGGGTGCCAGGCCCGTGGGAAGGGGTGGGAGAAAGCTTTACCGGTCGCCGCGGAAGCGGGCCGCCTCCAGGCGCCGCCTGCGGCGCAGCACCACGAACAGCACCGCGATCGCGAGCAGGGCGCCCACCGTGCCGCCGCCGACGAGCAGCCACATGCGGGACGAGTCGTCGGAGGCGAGCGGCGCGTCGGGCAGCACGCCCGAGCCGCCGTTCTTGCGCGTCTGCTCGATGTCGCCGGGCGGGACGAGCGCGCCCACCGGCTGGACCTTGCCGCGGGCGGCGAAGCCCCAGTTCAGCAGCTTGGTCGCGTAGGCCGACGGCGGCATGTCGGCCCGCATCAGCGAGATCACGATCGTGTGCCCGCCGCGGCGCGCCTGGGCGACGAAGGTCTGCTCGGCGGCGATCGTGTAGCCGTTCTTGCCGCCGAGCATCCCGGGGTAGGCCAGCCGCTCGCCCGGAAGCATGTGGTTGTGCGTGTGGATCGGGTACCCGCCGACCTTCTTGCCCTTCTTGCGCTCCTTCTTGGTCGGGGGCGCCGGGAACTGGAAGTCGATCGCCTGCATGTAGGCGCGGTACTCGGGGTTCTTCATGCCCTCGCGCAGGATGAGCGCGAGGTCGTAGGCCGAGGTGTGCTGCGTCCGGACGTTCAGCCCGAGGTCCTTGTCCAGCCCGTTGGGGGACCCGGCGAGCGTGTCGCGCGCGTTGATCCGCCTGGCCTCGGCGTTCATGTCGGCGAGGGTCCTGCGCATCCCGCCGTCGGCCTCGGCCAGCGTCACCGCCGCGTCGTTGGCCGACATCATCAGCAGCGCGTGGAACAGGTCGGAGACCTTGTACTGCATCTTCGGGGTCAGCCCGACCTTGGTGCCCTCGGTGTCGCACGCCTTCTGGGACGGCCGGACGAGCCGGTTCGGGTCCAGCTTCGGGACGAGCGTCAGCGCGGTGAGGGTCTTGAGGGTGCTGGCGGGCAGGTAGTGCCCGTGCGGGTCCTTGGCGGCCAGGACCTGGCCGGTGTCGGCGTCCGCGATCATGTACGAGGCCGCCTTGATCTTCGGCGGGGCCGGGACGCCCGGGGCGGTGCCCGCGACGACGCCGCGGCTCGCGAGCCGGGGCCCGCCCACGGTCTGCGCGGACGGCGACGCGGCGGGCGACGCCTCGGCGCGCGCTCCCGCGCCCGGGGGACCTCCGGCGCGGGCCGCGCCGGCCGGGGCGGCGGCGAAGGCGGGGGCCGCCGCCAGCGAGGCGGCCGTGACCGGCACGGTGATCAACGTCAGGGCGCGGCGGACGCCGGCCGGCCCTCGTCGCTGTCCTGGCAAGCTCCCGACGCTCCTCAATCCCATGGGAGCGCGATCGCTCCCGGCGCGCAGGCGCCCAATGCCCATGACTCCCCCCGAAGACTAGGCGACCTATCCGGCGAAGAGGTACCCGATCGCGAATCCGGCAAGCGCGGGACGGAGGCGACGGACGCGACAGAGGCGACGGACGTGACAGAGGGCGCAGCGGTCATATCACGGTACGTATGGGGCGGGGCCGATCGGTTACCATCCGTCATGGACGGGATTTTGAGACGGGCTGACGGTATTTTGGGACGGACTGACTAGTTCGATCTAGTGGTGCGCAGACCGAGATCGATGACCGAAAAGTAGGGCGTCCGCCCCCCATCCGACGGCTCGCATGAGTCAATTGATCCGCAAAGGGCATGGACGCCCGGCAGGGGGCGGGCACGGACGCCATCATGGAACGAACACGTGACCTGGACCGGCGCTTGTCCAGGCTTAGGGACCCGCTGGCTGAATTGCGCCACGTGCCACGCAACGACCTGCAAGGATTGTGGACGGAGGTTGGCCGTGGCCATTGACTTCAACGCATCGCACGGGTCGACGCTGGGCGTCGAGTGGGAGATCCAGCTCGTCGATGCGGAGACCAGGCACCTGCGGCAGGACGCGCGCGAGGTGCTCGCCGCGCTGCCTTGGCTCAGCGAGGACGGCGACAACCCCCGCGTCCGGCACGAACTGATGGAGTCCACCATCGAGGTGGTGACCGGGATCAGCGACACCGTGGGTGAGGCCAAGGCCGACCTGTCCGGCACCCTCACCGCCCTGCGCACCGCCGCCGCCGACCGCGGCCTCGCCCTGGCCTGCACGGGCACCCACCCGATCAGCGACTGGCGCGAGGCGGTGATGGCGCCCATGGGGCGCTACGCCCAGCTGATCGAGGAGATGCAGTGGCTGGCCCGGCGCATCCAGACGTTCGGCGTTCACGTCCACGTCGGCATCTCCGACGGCGCCAAGGCGATCCCGATCGTCAACGCGCTCTCGTCCTACCTTCCGCACTTCCTCGCGCTCACCGCGTCCAGCCCGTTCTGGAGCGGCAGCGACACCGGCCTCGCGTCCTGCCGGGCGGTCGTGTTCGGCCAGATGCCCACGGCCGGGCCGCCCCACTTGCTAGACGACTGGGCGGCCTTCGAGGATTACATGGACACGCTGATGCGTTCCGGAACCATAAGGAGCATCAAGGAGGTCTGGTGGGACATCCGGCCGCATCCTGACTTCGGCACCGTCGAGATCAGGATGTTCGACGGGATTCCCACGCTGCGTGAGGTGGGGATGGCCGCCGCTCTGTGCCAGAGCCTCGTCACGCTGTTCGAGCAGCAGATGGACCGCGGGTACACGCTGCCGCGGCCGGCCGCCTGGGTGGTGCGCGACAACAAGTGGCGCGCCACCAGGTACGGGCTCGACGCCATCGTGATCACCGATGACACGGGGAACACCGCTCCGCTCCGCGACGACCTGTACGAGCTGATCAGGGAGCTGGAGCCGGTCGCCGACCGGCTCGGCTGCGCCGAGGAGCTCAAGGTCGCCGGCGAGGTGCTGGAACACGGCGCCCCGTACGAGCGCCAGCGCGCGATCCGCGCAGGCGGCGGGACGCTGGAGAACATCGTCGACGCGGCGATCGCCGAGCTCGCGGAGGACAGGTTCGTCACACTGGGGGAGGTCGCACATGCCGGAGCCTGAGCAACCGGACCGCACCGGGAACCCCGCGAACACCGAGCCCGCGAGCACGGATCCCGCGAGCAGACCCGAGAACCACACCGCTTCCACCAACGAGAACTTCACCCGGCGGGCGCCGTTCGGCCCCGCCATCGCGCAGGGGGCGCACATGACACATTCGGGACCCGGGGTGATGCCCGGCCTTGAACCACCCGCCGCCCCGGGACATGAAGGTCCCGAGGGCCGGGAGGACCGCGGCGCCGTCCCCGGCGCCGCCGGAGCGAACGCCGTGCCGCCCGGCGGGCCCGCACCGCGCGACGCCGAGGGCGCCGTGCAGCGGCGGGACGCCTCCGCCGCGGCCGCCGGCGTCCCCGCGGCGACCGGCGCCCACGTGGTGTCCGGCGTCCCGGCGGTGCTCGGCGGCGCCGTGCTGCAGCCGCAGCTCGACGCGTTCCTCGCCGGGCACGAGGCCGAGCTGATCGAGTTCCGCCGCGACCTGCACATGCACCCCGAGCTCGGCTACGCCGAGCACCGCACGACCCGCAGGCTCGCCGAGCGGCTCCGCGCGGCCGGCCTGGAGCCGGTGATCCTGCCGAAGGGCACCGGGCTGTTCTGCGACATCGGCCCCGCCGACGGCACGACCGTGGCGCTGCGGGCCGACATCGACGCGCTCCCGCTCCAGGACGAGAAGGAGGGCGTCGCCTACCGGTCGACCGTCCCCGGCGTCGCGCACGCGTGCGGCCACGACGTGCACACCACGATGGTGCTGGGCGCGGGCCTGTTCCTGGCCCAGCAGGCGGAGGCGGGGCTGCTGCCCGGCCGTGTCCGGCTGCTGTTCCAGCCCGCCGAGGAGACGCCCGGCGGCGCGCTGGACGTGATGGCCGCCGGCGGCATCGCGGGCGTCGACCGCGCGTTCGCGCTGCACTGCGACCCCCGCATCGAGGTCGGCCAGCTCGGGCTGCGCACCGGCCCGATCACCGCGGCCTGCGACAAGGTCTACGTGAAGGTCACCGGGCCCGGCGGGCACACCGCCCGGCCGCACCTGACCGCCGACCTGGTCTACGCGCTCGCCAAGATCGTCACCGAGCTGCCGTCCGCGCTGTCGCGGCGTGTCGACCCGCGTTCCAGCCTGTCGCTGGTGTGGGGGCGCGTCTCGGCCGGGTCCGTCGCCAACGCCATCCCCGACGACGGGATCGCCGAGGGCACCGTCCGCTGCCTGGACGACGAGGCGTGGCACCGGGCGCCGGAGATGATGAAGGCCCTGCTGCAGTCGGTCGCCGCCGCCTACGACGTGGAGGCGTCGCTGGACTACGTCCGGGGCGTCCCGCCGACCGTGAACGAGGCGGCCAGCGTGCAGATGTTCCGCGACGCCGCCGCCCAGGTCATGGACGAGGACGGCGTCGTGCCGACCCCGCAGAGCCTCGGCGGCGAGGACTTCGGCTGGTACCTGGAGTCGATCCCCGGCGCTCTGGCCCGGCTCGGCGTCCGCACCCCCGGCTCGCCCGGCGAGTACGACCTCCACCGCGGCGACTTCGACGTCGACGAGCGGTGCATCGCCGTCGGCATGAAGGTGCTGAGCGCCACCGCGCTGACCGCGCTGTGGGACGGCGGTCGTCCCGGCGACGCCGAGTCGATCGAGGGGGTCGCGCTGGCCTAGCCCCCCGTCGGCCGGGTTTGATCACCAGGGGTGATCACCCGGCCTGTCGCTCTCCCTCCTCTCGGACGCCCGCGCACGAGGGCTTCGCGTGCCGGTCAGCGCCGTCCATGGCGGCGCTGACCTGTGGCGATATGCGTACGCATTGGTAACGGACCTGTTGCGAAACCGTGCAAGCGGGAAGTTTGCCCGCATTCGCGAGGTAGCGTCCCAACGATTTCGGTGACCGGATCGGTCACCGGACCGTGGGTGGGGAACGGAAGGAGCGCTACCTTGCGCCGTGGACTGAAGATAACGCTCGTCACCGTGACGGGTGCGGCGCTGACGCTCAGCGCTTCCGCGTGCGGTGGCAAGAAGGCCGACAGCGGTGACGGCGACGACGGCAAGAAGACCCTCAAGATCGGTTTGGCCTTCGACATCGGCGGCCGCGGTGACCAGTCCTTCAACGACTCGGCCGCCGCGGGCCTCGACAAGGCCAAGAAGGACCTGGACGTCAAGACCGAGGAGATCTCCGCCAAGCCGGACGAGCCGGACTCCGACAAGGAGTCGCGCCTGCGGCTGCTGGCCAACAAGGGCTACAACCCGGTCATCGGCGTCGGCTTCGCCTACACGGCCTCGATCAACAAGGTCGCCAAGGACTTCCCGAACACCAAGTTCCTCGTCGTCGACGCCGACCAGTGCAAGGTCGAGGGCGCGAACGTCAGCGGCGCCTGCTTCTCCGAGGAGCAGGGGTCCTACCTGGTCGGCGCCGCGGCCGCGCTGAAGTCCAAGACCGGCACGATCGGGTTCATCGGCGGCGTCAACGTCCCGCTGATCAACAAGTTCTTCGCCGGGTACCAGGCGGGCGCGAAGAAGGCCAAGCCGGGCATCAAGGTGCTGCCCGCCAAGTACCTCACGCAGCCCCCGAACTTCAACGGCTTCAAGGACGCCGGCCTCGGCAACGAGGCGGCCAAGGGCCAGCTCGACGAGAACGCCGACGTGATCTACCACGCGGCGGGCGGCGCGGGCATCGGCGTCATCAAGACGGTCGGCGCGGCCAAGAAGTGGGCGATCGGCGTCGACTCCGACCAGTACAACCAGCCCGCGGTCGCCGGGGTGAAGGCCCAGATCCTGACGTCGATGGAGAAGCACGTGGACGTCGCGGTCTACGACTTCGTCGAGAGCGTCGCCAAGGGCACCTTCAAGGCCGGCACCACGCAGTACAACCTGAGCAACGACGGCATCGGCTACGCCACCTCCGGCGGCAACGTCGACGACATCAAGGCCAAGCTGGACGAACTGAAGGCCGACATCGTCAGCGGCAAGATCACCGTTCCGACCAAGGCCTGACATCGCGGCCGGGGCACGGGAGCCCGCTCCCGTGCGGCGACGTGCCGGCCGGTTCCGCCGGCCGCAAGCGCCGCACCGGGGCGCCACCGCGAGGTGGCGCCCCGGTGCGGCGGCACGTTTCCCGGTCCAGTCCTCTCTCGTTCTAGGCAGGAGGAGGGGCACTCGTGCCTGACCAGGTGCCGGCCGTGCGGCTGACATCGATCACCAAGCGGTTCCCCGGAGTGGTGGCCAACCGCGACATCAACCTCACCATCGAGCGCGGCGAGGTGCACGCGCTCTGCGGTGAGAACGGCGCCGGCAAGTCCACGCTGATGAAGATCCTTTACGGGATGCAGCGGCCGGACGAGGGCGCCATCGAGGTCGACGGCGAGCAGGTGGCCTTCCGGACGCCGGCCGACGCGATCGCCCGCGGCATCGGCATGGTGCACCAGCACTTCAAGCTGGCCGACAACCTCACCGTCCTGGAGAACGTGATCCTCGGCGCCGAGCCCCGCGCCAGGGGCCGGCGGCGCGGCCGCATCGACTTCGCCGCCGCGCGCGCCAAGATCAAGGAGATGTCGCGGGCGTACGGGCTGCGCGTCGACCCCGACGTGCTGGTCGAGGCGCTCGGCGTCGGCGAGCGGCAGCGCGTGGAGATCCTCAAGGTGCTCTACCGCGGCGCCCGCGTGCTCATCCTGGACGAGCCGACCGCGGTGCTCGTCCCGCAGGAGGTCGAGGAGCTGTTCGGCAACCTGCGCGAGCTGCGCGCCGAGGGCCTGACCGTGCTGTTCATCTCGCACAAGCTGGACGAGGTGCTGACCGTCGCCGACACGATCTCGGTGATCCGGCGCGGCACGACGGTCGCGACCCGGCTCGATCCCCGGGAGGTGACGTCCCGGCGGCTGGCCGAGCTGATGGTCGGGTCCGAGCTGCCCGTCCCGGAGCTGCGCGAGTCGACCGTCACCGAGGACGTCCAGCTGGACGTGGCCGGGCTCACCGTGCTGACCCCCGAGGGCCGTCCCGTGGTGGACGGCGTGTCGCTGCGCATCCGCCGCGGCGAGATCGTCGGGCTGGCCGGGGTCGAGGGCAACGGGCAGACCGAGCTCATCGAAGCGATCATGGGGATCCGCGGCGCCGACGCCGGGACCATCGGCCACGGCGGCGAGGACATCACCTCGTGGGCGACGCGGCGGCGCCGCGAGGCCGGCATCGCCTACATCCCCGAGGACCGGCACCGGCACGGGCTCATCCTGGAGGGGACCCTCTGGGAGAACCGCATGCTGGGCCACCAGACCCGGCCCCCGAACGTGCGCGGCCCGTGGGTCGACCGGCGCGGCGCCCGCCGCGACACCACCCGGATCGTCCAGGCCTACGACGTGCGGACGCCGGGGATCGACGTGCCCGCCGCCGCGCTGTCGGGCGGCAACCAGCAGAAGCTCATCGTCGGGCGGGAGATGTCCGGCGACCCGCGGCTGCTGATCGCGGCGCATCCGACGCGCGGCATCGACGTCGGCGCCCAGGCCGCCATCTGGGAGTACCTGCGGCAGGCCCGCGCGGACGGGCTGGCCGTGCTGCTGATCAGCGCCGATCTTGAGGAACTCATCGGTATGTCCGACACCCTGCACGTGATCCTGCGGGGACGGCTGGTCGCGGAGGTCGATCCGCGGACCGTCACCCCCGAGGAGCTCGGCTCCGCCATGACCGGCGCCGGAGCGCCCGCATGAGCGACGAGCGCAAGGACCTGGACCCGGCGGGCGAGGAGCCCGCGGGCGGCGAGCCGGCGGGCGCGGCGCCGCAGGGTGACAAGCCGTCGGGTGAGAAGCCGTCGGGCGGCGAGCCCGCGGGCGCGGCGCCGCCGGCGGAAGTCCCCGCGCCCCGGCCGGGCGAGGCCCCCGAATCTGAGCCTGCCGGCGCGAAGGCTCCCGACGCGAAGGCGTCCGGTCCGGTGGAGCCGGAGACGGTGCCGTCGTGGAAGGCGATGCTGCGCGGTCTCGGCCCGCGGGGTCTCGGCCTGAAGATCGGCGCGCCGGTGCTGGCGCTGCTGATCTCCCTCGGCATCACGATGATCCTGCTGCGGATCACCGGCGCCGACCCGGTCAGCTCGATCCAGAGCATGGTCGACTACGGCACGACCGAGAACTCGATCGTCGACATCCTCAACCGCGCCACCCGCTACTACCTGTCGGCCGTGGCCGTGGCGATCGGGTTCCGGATGGCGCTGCTGAACATCGGCGTGGACGGCCAGTACCGGCTCGCCGCGTTCCTCGCCGCCGCGCTCGGTGGCGCGCTGGCCCTGCCCGCCCCGCTCGGCCAGATGCTGACGATCATCGCGGCGATGGTGGTCGGCGGGCTGTGGGCGGCGATCGCGGGCGTGCTGAAGGTGACCCGCGGGGTCAGCGAGGTGCTGTCCACGATCATGCTGAACGCGATCGCGACCGGCCTGATCGCCTACCTGCTGAACGACAAGCGGCTCGCCGAGGTGCGGCCGGGCAGCAACAACGTCGCGACGCCGCAGATCCCCGAGTCGGGACGGGTCGGCGGCCTGAACGGCCTCCTGTCCTCGATCGGCATCGACCTGCCCGGCGACGTGTACGGGCTGCTGCCGCTGGCGATCCTGGTCGGCGTCGTGTTCTGGGTCGTCATCAACCACACGAGGTTCGGGTTCGACCTGAAGGTGTCGGGACTGTCGCCGTCGGCGGCACAGGCCAGCGGCGTCAACGCCCGCCGCATGATCGTCTACACGATGGTCGCGTCCGGCGTGGTGGCGGGCCTGATCGGCATGCCGGAGCTGCTCGGCGCGTCCTACGAGTACTCGCTGAACTTCCCGGCCGGTCTCGGCTTCACCGGCATCACGGTCGCGCTGCTCGGCCGCAATCATCCGGCCGGCATCGCGCTCGCCGCGCTGCTGTTCGCGTTCCTCGACCAGACCTCCGACGTCCTCCAGGAGGTCGACGTGCCGAAGGAGATCGTCGGGGTCATGCAGGGCGTGGTCGTGCTGACCGTCGTCATCGTGTACGAGCTCGTCCGGCGCTGGGAGATCCGGCGGCAGCAGCGGGCCGTCGCCGCCGAGCTGGCCACCGGCCACGACCTGGCCCGCGAGGCCGCTGGGAGTGCCTCATGAGCACCGCCACCGAGACGGCCCCCGCCAGGAAGGCCGCGAACGGCAAGCGCCGGCTGCGCTGGCCGCACTACCTGCTCATCGCGTCCGGCCTGCTGGTGCTGCTGTCGCTGGTCCGGGTGATCGACGACGCCGACCCGGTGACCTCCAGCGGGACCGTCAGCGCCGCGCTGCGCCTCGCCGTGCCGATCTTCCTGGCCGGCCTCGGCGGGCTGTGGTCCGAGCGGTCGGGCGTGATCAACATCGGCCTTGAGGGCATGATGATCCTCGGCACCTGGACGGGCGCCTGGGCCGGCTTCCAGTGGGGCCCGTGGATCGGCGTCCTCGCCGGGATCATCGGCGGCGCGCTCGGCGGGCTGCTGCACGCCGTCGCGACCGTGTCGTTCGGCGTCGACCACATCGTGTCCGGCGTCGCGATCAACATCCTCGGGCTGGGGCTCACCCAGTTCCTCGCCGGGCTGATCTTCGACAAGGGCGAGGCGAAGGCGCTCGGCGGCGGCCCCCGGCAGTCGCCCCCCGTCGATCCGGTCCAGACGCTGACGCTTCCGGTGCTGTCCGGCGGCAAGATCGGCGGCTGGCAGAGCCCCGACTGGCTCGGCTCGCTGGAGAAGCACCACTGGTTCCTGGTGTCGGACCTCGCGGGCATCGTGCGCGGCCTGACCAGCGACATGTCGCTGCTGACGCTGGTGGCGCTGCTGCTCGTCCCGGCCAGCTTCTTCGTGCTGTGGCGGACGGCGTTCGGGCTGCGGATCCGCTCGTGCGGCGAGGACCCGTACGCGGCCGAGTCGCTCGGCGTGCAGGTCTACCGGATGAAGTACGCGGCCGTGATGATCTCGGGCGGGTTCGCGGGCCTGGCGGGCGCGTTCCTCGTCACCGTCGCCGCGCCGTTCTACCAGGACGGCCAGACCAACGGCCGCGGCTTCATCGGCCTCGCCGCCATGATCTTCGGCAACTGGCGCCCGGGCGGCCTCGCCGCGGGCTCGCTGCTGTTCGGCTACACCGACGCGATGAACGTGCGCGGCGGCGGCCAGTCGGTGCACGCGCTGCTGCTGTTCGTGGCGATCCTGCTGATCGGCGTGGCCGTCTGGCAGGGCGTCCGCGCGAACCGCCTGTCCCCACAGGCGGCGCTGGACGTGGCGCACCGCCGCGACATGCGCGCCGCCGTCGTCGGCTCGGTGCTGTCGCTGGTCGCGGCCGCCGCGCTGCTGGCGTGGTTCCTGCTGAGCGACATCGTCCCCGGCGAGCTGGTCTCCTTCACGCCGCACCTGACGACGCTGCTCGTCCTGGCCCTGGCCAGCCAGCGCCTCCGCATGCCCGCCGCCAACGGACTCCGCTACCGGCGCGGTGAAGCCCGCTGACCGGCGACTGGGGCGGAGCGGGGGGCGGGTCAGCAGCCTGTTCGGGGGTTTGGGGGGTCGTCCTCCCAGAAAGGTAGGGCCTTGTGGAGATTGATTGGCCTGCTCTGCGCTCTGCGGCGCGGGAGGCGATGAGCCGTGCGTACTGCCCGTACTCCGGGTTTCCGGTCGGTGCCGCCGCGCTGGTGGACGACGGCCGGGTGATCACCGGATGCAATGTGGAGAACGCCTCGTACGGCGTCGGCCTGTGCGCGGAATGCGCCGTCGTGTCGGCGCTGCACGGGCCCGGCAAGTCCGAGCGGCCCCGGCTGGTCGCCATGGCGGTGGTCGACCGGCACGGGAACCCGCTGATGCCGTGCGGGCGCTGCCGGCAGCTGCTGTGGGAGCACGGCGGCGCCCCGATGCTGCTGGAGACGACGCGCGGCATCCTGCCCATGTCGGACGTCCTGCCGGACGCGTTCGGTCCCGACGACCTCGTGGACCGGGCCTGACGACACCCCCCGGTCGGTACACCCTGGCCGACCCGGCTTGACCATTGAGAGGATTCCGTGGACGCCACCGATGTCATCCGCGCCAAGCGGGACGGCGGGTCGCTGACCCCCGAGCAGATCGACTGGGCGGTGGACGCCTACACCCGGGGCGTGATCGCCGAGGAGCAGATGTCGGCCCTGGCGATGGCGATCCTGCTGAACGGCATGTCGCGGGCCGAGGTGGCCCGGTGGACCGAGGCGATGATCCGGTCCGGCGAGCGGATGGACTGGTCGGCGCTGGACCGTCCGACCACCGACAAGCACTCCACCGGGGGCGTCGGCGACAAGATCACCCTGCCGCTGGCGCCGCTGGTGGCGGCGTGCGGCGCGGCCGTCCCGCAGCTGTCGGGGCGCGGGCTCGGCCACACCGGCGGGACGCTCGACAAGCTGGAGTCGATCCCGGGCTGGCGGGCGTCGCTGTCGAACACCGAGATGCTGGACGTGCTGCGCTCGGCGGGCGCGGTCATTTGCGCGGCGGGCAGCGGCCTCGCGCCCGCCGACCGCAAGCTCTACGCGCTGCGCGACGTGACCGGCACGGTGGAGTCGATCCCGCTGATCGCCTCCTCGATCATGTCGAAGAAGATCGCCGAGGGCACGGGCGCGCTGGTGCTGGACGTCAAGGTCGGCTCGGGCGCGTTCATGAAGACGGTGGACAGCGCCCGGGAGCTGGCCGAGACGATGGTCGCGATCGGCTCCGACCACGGGCTGCGCACGGTCGCGCTGCTGACCGCGATGGACCGTCCGCTCGGCAACGCGGTGGGCAACGCCGTCGAGGTGGCCGAGTCGGTCGAGGTGCTCGCCGGGGGAGGCCCGTCCGACGTGGTCGAGCTGACGCTGACCTTGGCGCGGGAGATGCTCGCCGCCGCCGGGATCTCCGGGAGGGACCCGGCCGACGCGCTGAAGGACGGCTCCGCCATGGACGCCTGGCGCCGCATGATCACCGCGCAGGGCGGCGACCCCGACGCGCCGCTGCCGGCCGCCCGCGAGACCCATGTGGTCACCGCTCCGTCCTCGGGCGTGCTGACCAGGCTGGACGCCTACGGGGTGGGCGTCGCGGCCTGGCGCCTCGGCGCCGGCCGGGCCCGCAAGGAGGACTCGGTCTCGTTCGGCGCGGGCGTCATCTGCCACGCCAAGCCGGGCGACGCGGTCGAGGCGGGCCGGCCGCTGCTGACGTTGCACGCCGACGACGAGGCCAGGTTCGGCCGTGCCCTGGAGGCCCTCGACGGCGCCTTCGACATCGAGGCAGGCGGCACCGTGCCCGCGCTCCCGCTGGTCATCGACCGGATCGCGTGAACCGGCCGATTTGTTAACAATCACCGTTGACGGGCGTTGTGTCCGCTCTGGAAGCTGATCAGGTTTCTCTCAGCAGCCAAGGAGCGGACGTTGCGACTCTCACTCCTGCCCGTCGTGGCGCTCGCGGGCACGCTCGGCCTCGTGGCCGGCACGGTGCCCGCGTACGCCGACGCGGAACGTCCTCACATCGTGGTGAAGGACGGCAAGACGCAGCCCACGTTCTCGTTCGAGGACGCCATCCGCGAGAAGGTGTTCGTCGAGACGACGGTGGACAGCGACCGGGACGGCGAACGCGACCGCGTCTCCGTCTACATCACCCGTCCCAAGGAGACGGGCGGCGGCCTGAAGGTCGCCTCGATCCTTGAGGGCAGCCCCTACTACGCCGGCCTCCAGGACCCGCCCTACCACCCGGCCGACGTCACCGACTACCCGCGCCTCGCGCCCTGGATCCCGCCGCCCGGCCCGCCCGGCGCGACGAGCTACTCGCGGGTTTACTACGACAACTACTTCGTTTCCCGCGGCTACGCCGTCCTCGCGGCCGACACCCTCGGCACGGGCGACTCCGACGGCTGCCCGACCGCCGTCGGCCCGAACGAGGCGCAGGGCATGAAGTCGGTCATCGAGTGGCTCACCGGCAAGGCGACCGCGTACGACGCCCAGGGCAACAGGATCCGCGCGGGCTGGTCGACCGGGAACGTCGCCATGGCCGGCAAGTCCTACGACGGCACGCTGCCTCTGGCGGCCGCCGCGACCGGGGTGTCCGGCCTCAAGACGGTCGTGTCCATCTCCGGCGTGTCCAACTGGTACGACGAGTACCGCGCCAACGGCGGCGTCGTCGCACCGGACGGCTGGGAGGGCGAGGACCTCGACCTGCACGCCAAGGCGGTGCTGACGCGCCGCGACCCCGAGGTGTGCGCGCCCGTCATGCACGATCTCGAGAAGAAGATGGACCGGGTCACCGGCGACTACAACCGGACCTGGGACGAGCGGAACTTCGCCAAGTCCGCGCCCCACTTCAAGGCCAGCGTGTTCATGACCAGCGGCCTCGCCGACTGGAACGTCAAGCCGATCCAGATGTCCCTTCTGTGGGAGGGGCTGAAGAAGGCCGGCGTCGACCGCAAGCTCTGGATCCACCAGGCCGCGCACGACGAGCCCCTGGACGTCCGCCAGAGCGTGTGGCTCGAATCGCTGAACCTGTGGTTCGCGCACGAGCTCTACGACGTCCGCAACGACGTCATGCGCCGGCCCAAGGTCGACCTGGAGCGCACGCCGGGCCAGTGGGAGACGCACAAGGACTGGCCGGAAGCCTCGGCCCGTCCCGTGTCGCTCGGCCTGTCGGCCAAGGGCCTCGGCGAACGCGGCCGCGGCACCCGGCAGCTGGTGGACGACCCGTCCCGCAAGGCCGAGGAACTGGCGGCGACCCCGGACGCGGCGGACCCGAACCGCCTGATCTACCTCACGCCGAAGCTGACCAAGGCCGCCAGGCTCAGCGGCACGGCGCAGATCAGGCTGCGCGCCTCCGTGGACGGCCGCTCGCCCTACCTGTCGGCCCTCCTGGTCGACTACGGCTCCGACGAACGCGTCTCCGGCTTCGTCCCGACATCCGACCGGTGGTGCTACGGCGACTCGATCCCCGGTGACGAGGGCTGCCGGACCGTCCGCAGGTACACCACCGCCGTCACCCCGTTCAAGATCGTGACGCGCGGCTGGACGGACGTCCGCAACCGCGGCTCGATCTGGCGCAGCACCCCGGTGAAGCCCGGCAAGGACTACACCTTCAGTTGGCCCATGCAGCCCTACGACTACGTCTTCAAGCCCGGCCACCGGATCGGCCTCATGGTGCTGGCCACCGACCACGCCTACACGCTCCGCTACCCGGCGGGCACCAAGGTCAAGGTCGACCTGCACGGCAGCACCCTGACCCTCCCCCTCACGACCGGCTGACGCCCGACGGCCCCGCCGCGCCTCCACGGGCGGCGGGGCCGTCGTTGCGTGAGTGCCCCTGCCCTTCCTGGATTGTCGGAAGAGTGCATCGCGGGCACGAAGAAAAGAATCACCGCACCAAACGGCCGCGGCTCTCATCAGATACGGGCATAAGGGAGCACGGGCTCACGGGCTGAAAGTCGAGTAAGCCGCCGTGTCGATAT
>NZ_JBFAGB010000045.1:0-78289 GCF_040639875.1 Actinomadura sp. NPDC023710 | reverse complement strand
GGGACCGGAATACACCCCGGTGGCCAGCTTGCGGCGCTGCATCAGCAGATCGTTCAGCACCGAGGACGCCCCGAGCCGGAACCACTCGGGCGTCAACCAGTCGACGCCCGCGGTCTCCTTCACCAGCACCAGATACCTGATCGCGTCCTTGGCGGTGCGGATCCCGCCCGCGGGCTTGACGCCCACCTGCCGCCCCGTGGCCGCCCGGTAGTCACGGACGGCCTCCAACATCACCAACGTCACCGGCAGCGTCGCCGCCGGCGCCACCTTCCCCGTCGAGGTCTTGATGAAATCGGCCCCCGCCCGCATCGCCAGCCACGAGGCCCGCCGCACATTGTCGTAGGTGGCCAACTCACCGGTCTCCAAGATCACCTTCAGATGCGCCGGCCCGCACGCCTCCCTGACCGCGACGATCTCCTCATGCACCCTGGCGTAGTCACCCGCCAGGAACGCACCCCGATCGATCACCATGTCGATCTCGGCCGCACCCGCCGCCACCGCCGCCCGCGTATCGGCCAGCTTGGCCTCCATAGGCGCCCGCCCGGACGGAAAAGCCGTCGCCACACTCGCAACACCGACCCCCGTCCCCGACAGGGCACGCACCGCGACCTCCACCATGTCGGGGTACACACACACCGCCGCCACCCTCGGCACCGAAACATCCGACGGATCGGGCTGCGCCGCCTTGACGCACAACGCCCGCACCTTCCCCGCCGTGTCCGCACCCTCCAGCGTGGTCAGATCCACCATCGAAATCGCCAGATCGATCGCCTCGGCCTTCGCCGACGCCTTGACCGACCGAGCGGCCAACCGCGCCGCCCGCTCCTCGACACCCACCCGATCCACCCCGGGAAGGCCGTGCAGGAAGGCGCGCAGCTCGGCGGCACCGTTCAGAGTCTCCGTTGACACTCCCCCAGCATCGCCGAACTACGTCCCAGGCACAAAACGGACGCTCAGTGCACGGTTCGGTGGCCGGCGCGGGCCTCGGCGGCGGCCTTCAGATCGGCCAGCCAGGCTTCGAGCCCCTGGCCGAGGATCTCGGTGGCCCGGGGCACGTCCGCTTCGACCTGGTCGCCGGTCCAGGTCTCCTCGGTGTGCACGCGGACGCCTTCCCTGACCCTGGTGAAGGTCCACAGGTGCACGCCCTCGTCGATGCGGACCCCGTCGCCGATCGCGGGGCCGCTCCAGAGGATGCAGGCGTCGTGCCGCAGCTGCCGGACGGTGGAGGTGATGGTCAGCGTCGTGGCGGGCGTCGTCGGGGTCGGGGGCGCCGGGGTGGTCCACTGGAACCGCGCCCCCTTGCGGAGAGGCCCGGGGTCGAGGCGCTTCATGGACAGGACGGGCTCCTGCCAGTCCGGCCAGCGCTCCACGTCCGTCTGGAGCGTGAAGACGGTGCTCAGCGGCGCCTTGATCAGGATGTCGCTCCGGTAGCGGATGAGCGCGGCGGGGTCGACGCCCTCCCCGCGGCACTGCGGCCTGCCGCCGTGATGGACGGGAGCGGGGTGGACGGGCGCGGCCTGGGCGGCAGGGACGGTGCCCGCGAGCGCACCGGCGGCGGCGAGCGAGAGCGTGACCGCCGTCGCGCGCATCCGCCCGCCGGGACGGAGGTGCCGACCGTACGGGACCGAGAGGCGATTCATGGCATTCCTTTCGATAGATGCTCCTGCTTTCGTTAGAAGTTATAACCAAGCGGTCCAGGTGGCGTCAACGGGTTCAGTGATACCTTCTAACTAATTCTTGGCGGTGTAGCTTCGACGGCGGAGAGGGGGCCCGTCATGGCGGAGCCGGACACCGGGAGCCCGCGCGAGCGCTACCGGGCGCAGGTGCGTGCGGAGATCAAGGAACGCGCGTGGGAGCAGATCGCCGCGGCGGGCGCGTCCGCGCTCTCCCTCAACGCGATCGCCAAGCGGATGGGCATGAGCGGGCCCGCGCTCTACCGCTACTACGCCGGGCGCGACGAGCTGATCACCGAGCTCGTCCGGGACGCGTACCGGAGCCTCGCCGGCGCCCTCCGCTCCGCGTCCGAGACGGGCGCCGGCCTGGCGGGCCTCGCGCAGACGGTGCGCGGGTGGGCCCTGGAGGACCCGCACCGGTACTTCCTCATCTACGGCACCCCCGTGCCCGGCTACCAGGCGCCGGACGACACCACCGCCGTCTCCGACGAGATCATGGCGATCCTGCTCGACGCCTGCGCGGCGTCATCCCAGGAAGAACCCGCCACACCGTTCGGCACGCATCTGGAGGGCCACCGCGACTGGGCGGGCGACCATCCGGCCCCGCCCGCGGCCCTGCACCGGGCCCTGACCTTCTGGACCCGCTGCCACGGCGTCCTGTCCCTGGAGCTCGCGGGCCATTTCGCCGGAATGGGCTTCGACCCGGCGGAGCTCTTCGCGGCCGAGGTGGACGGCCTGCCGGCCCGCTGACCGGGCGGCCCGAAGGAAGGCGCCCACGTCCGGGACCTGGGCGGGGTTTCCGCTTCCGACCAGTGGAAACTTCGATCACATGAGCCAGCGAACCCACGAGCACGTCGACGAGCGGACGGCCCGCAAGGTGGCCGAGGAGGCCCGGGAGACCGAATGGCGGCTGCCGAGCTTCGGCAAGCAGCTGTTCCTCGGCGACCTGCGCCTCGATCTGATCCATCCGCATCCGCGCCCGTCGCAGGAGCAGCGGACGAAGGGCGAGGAGTTCCTCGCCAAGCTCTCGGCGTTCTGCGCCGCCGACATCGACCCGGCGCGGATCGAGCGGGAGGCGCGCATCCCCGACGAGGTCGTGCGGGGCCTGCGCGACCTCGGCGCGCTCGGCATGAAGATCCCGGAGAAGTACGGGGGGCTCGGGCTCAGCCAGCTCTACTACGGCCGCGCGCTGATGGTGGCGGGGTCGGTCAGCCCGGCGCTCGGCGCGCTGCTGTCGGCGCACCAGTCGATCGGCGTCCCGCAGCCGGTCAAGATGTTCGGTACGCCGGAGCAGAAGGACGCCTGGCTGCCGCGCTGCGCCCGGGAGGTCAGCGCGTTCCTGCTCACCGAGCCCGACGTCGGCTCCGACCCGGCGCGGCTCCGCGCCACCGCCGTCCCCGACGGCGACGGCTACGTCCTCAACGGCGTCAAGCTGTGGACGACCAACGGCGTCGTCGCCGACCTCGTCGTGGTGATGGCGCGCGTCCCGAAGTCCGACGGGCACCGCGGCGGCATCTCCGCCTTCATCGTGGACATGGCCTCGCCCGGCATCACCGTCGAGAACCGCAACGCGTTCATGGGGCTGCGCGGCATCGAGAACGGCGTCACGCGGTTCTACGACGTGCGCGTCCCGAAGGCGAACCTGATCGGCGCGGAGGGCGCGGGCCTGAAGATCGCGCTGACCACGCTCAACACCGGGCGGCTGTCGCTGCCCGCGATCTGCGCCGCGGGCGGCAAGTGGGCCGCCGGGGTCGCGCGGGAGTGGTCGAAGCAGCGGGTGCAGTGGGGGCGGCCGGTCGGCGAGCACGAGGCCGTCGCCACCAAGATCGCGTTCATCGCGGCGACCGCGTACGCGATGGAGGCGATGCTCGATCTGTCCGGCCAGCTCGCCGACGACGAGCGGAACGACGTCCGGATCGAGGCGGCCCTGGCCAAGCTGTGGTCGTCGGAGATGGCGTGCCGCGTGGCCGACGAGCTGGTGCAGCTGCGCGGCGGCCGCGGCTACGAGACGGCCGAGTCGCTCGCGGCGCGCGGCGAGCGCGGCGTGCCCGCCGAGCAGCTGCT
Organism: Actinomadura sp. NPDC023710; assembly: GCF_040639875.1. Lineage (NCBI taxonomy): Bacteria > Bacillati > Actinomycetota > Actinomycetes > Streptosporangiales > Thermomonosporaceae > Actinomadura > Actinomadura sp. NPDC023710. The sequence goes on along the minus strand of NZ_JBFAGB010000045.1, from coordinate 74,552 downwards.
CCGCGACCTGCGCATCAACCGGATCTTCGAGGGCTCCAGCGAGATCATGCACCTGCTGATCGCCCGCGAGGCCGTGGACGCGCACCTGTCGGTGGCCGGGGACATCATCGACCCGGACGCCTCCACCGGGCGCAAGGCGCGGGCCGCGGCGAAGGCGGGCGGGTTCTACGCGCGCTGGCTGCCGACGCTCGTCACCGGTGCCGGGCAGCGCCCGAACGCCTACGCCGAGTTCGGCCCGCTGGCCCGGCACCTGCGGTACGTCGAGCGGGCGTCCCGCAAGCTGGCCCGGTCGACCTTCTACGCGGCCGGGCGCTGGCAGGGCGGCCTTGAGTACCGGCAGGGGTTCCTCGGCCGCATGGTCGACATCGGCGCCGAGCTGTTCGCGATGAGCGCGGTCTGCGTCCGCGCCCACGCCGACGCGTCCGCGCAGGGGCCGCTCGGCAGCATGGGCTCCAACGGCATCGGACCGGCCACGGCACCCGGGAAGTCCGCCCTGCTGCTCGCCGACGCGTTCTGCCGGCAGGCGCGCGTCCGCGTCGAGGAGCTGTTCGACGGGCTGTGGCGCAACACCGACGCGATGGACGTGAAGCTGGCACGGGCCGTCCTCGCCGGGGACTTCGCCTGGGTGGAGGAGGGCGTCCTGGACCCGTCCATCCCGGGACCGTGGATCGCGCCGTCCGAGCCCGGCCCGAGCGAGCGGGAGGACGTGCACCGGACCATCGGCTGACCGGCGACACGCCCGGCGGGCCGCGTCGCGGGACGGCGTCCCGCCGTCCCGGGACGTCCGGCTTCGGCGCGGGAGTAGACTGACCCGACCTTCGCGCCAGTGATCGAACCGTCCCGAGGGGGCGGGGGAACGGTCCGGCGAACGAGAAGCCGAACGCCAACGCACCCAGCGAGCGGGAAGTAATGCAGTCACCTGGTCAGAAGAAGTCCATCGCAGGCACCCTCCTCAACCTCGTCGGCAGCCGCCCGAAGCAGGCCGGTCCTGCCGCCGGGCCCGCCCCTGACGGGGACGTCGTCCAGCCCGCCGCCGGGGAGGGCGCGCTGGAGAACCACCTGGGCGGGGACGAAGCCCGCAACTACCGCGAGTACGAGTACCAGACCGTCGCCCCGCACGTCGGCCGCTCCATGCTGGAGGTCGGCTCCGGCCTCGGGCACTTCTCCGAGCAGTTCGCCGGGCGCCTCGACTACCTCGTCGTCAGCGACAACGACCCGTACTGCGTCGGCGAGCTGCGCAAGCGCTACGACGGCAACGACGACGTCGAGGTCATCGACCTCGCCCTGCCCGCCGACATCACGATCCGGCGCAAGGTCGACACCGTCGTGATGATGAACGTCCTGGAGCACATCAAGGACGACGCCCAGGCGCTGCGCGACCTCGCCGCCGTCACCGAGCCCGGCGGCCGCATCGTCATCTGGGTGCCCGGCTACATGCAGCTCTACGGCGACTTCGACCGCAAGGTCGGACACGTCACCCGGTACACCCCGGCCACGCTGGAGGCGTCGGTCCGCGAGGCCGGGCTCGTCCCCGAGGTGCTCAAGCCGATCAACTTCCTGGGCGGGATCGCCTGGTGGTTCGCGGTCCGCCGCGGCGGCGCCGGCTACCCCGACCCCAAGCTCGTCAAGATCTACGACCGGACGGTCGTGCCGCTCACCCGCACCATCGAGCGCTTCGTCAAGCCGCCGTTCGGCCAGACGGTCTTCTGCGTCGCGCGCGTCCCGCGCTGACGCCGCGTTCCTCGCGCGGACGGGGACGGGTCACGAAAGCCGACCCGCCCCCGTCGCTTTTTTCTTGACGCCGAAACGGTATGTCTCGCATCGCCGTCCGGGCCCGGGACCGCGAGACTGTGCAGTGGCCGGACGGGTCCCGGTCCGCCTCTCCGGGCGGAGAAGCACCGCCTGCTTCCGCGGTCCGCGTCCCCGAAAGGCCAGCCACGAAATGTTCCCGTGTGGTCCGACGGTTCGCGGTGGGGAATCCGGGAGGGGAGGTTCCCCGCCGTGAATCAGGGCGGCGCACGCCGGGCGCGACTCAGGCGCCGACCTTCGGCGTGGCGAACAGGGCCAGCCGGTGCGCGGTCGCGGCGGCCTCGCCGCGGCTCGCCACCTCCAGCTTCCCGAGGATGTTCGACACGTGGACGCTGGCCGTCTTCACCGAGATGAACAGCGCTTCGGCGATCTCGCGGTTGCTGCGGCCCTCCGCGACCAGGCGCAGCACCTCGAACTCGCGGGGCGTCAGCCCGAGCGGCGCGGAGGCGTCGCCGCGGCGCGGCATCCGGGTACGGCGCAGCAGGTCGGCGACCTTCTCCGCGAGCGGCCGGGCGCCCAGCCCGTCGGTGAGCGCGGCGGCGGTGTGCAGCGCCGCCGCGGCGGCCTCGTGGTCGCCGGCCGCGAGCGCGGCCTCCGCCGCGCGGGACAGGGCCCGCGCCTGGTAGTAGGGGTTGGCGAGCGCCTCCCATGCGGCCGCGGCCTCCTCCCAGGCGGCCCGGTCGAGGATGCCGCGCGCCCGCGCCAGTTCGGCGCTGAACGTGAGGCAGTGCGCGAACTGGAGCGGGCCGCTCGTCACGAGCCCGGCGGCGCGCTCCTCCATGCGGCGCAGGCGGTCCTCGGCGGCGCCGCCGACCTCGCCGCAGGCGGCCGCGCCGACGATGAGCGCGGGCCACGCGTAGCGGGCGTCGTCCGGCATGCCGGTGTGTTCGAGGACGGGGTCCAGCGCCACCAGCGCCGCCTCCGGGCGTCCCTCGGCGAAGGCGATGTTCGCCTCCAGCCAGAGGGTGCTGAAGTAGTCCTGCGTCTTCATCCACTTCAGCTTGAGCTTCATGATCTCGCGTGACCTGGCCAGCCGCGCCTTGGCCATCGCGATGTCCCCGCGCACGAGCGCCACCCAGCCGGACAGGACGAGCAGCGAGGTGCGGGTCGTGATGGCGGGGTCCTGCTCCATGGCGTGGTTCATCACGGCCAGGGCCTCGTCCCACCGCCCGAGCGAGACCAGCGGCTCGGCCTCGTTGATGGACAGGAACGTTCCCTGCGTGCGGGCCACACCGTACTGGCGGGCCAGCTCCGCGCCGTGCCCCGCGACGGCGGCGGCCTCCTCGTGCCGTCCGGCGCCCTCCAGGAAGTGCGACCTGATCACGTAGTAGCGGAGCAGCACCCGGTGGTTGCCGCTGCGCTCGGCGCTCTCCCCGACCTCGGTGAGGCGGTCCTCGTCCTCGTAGTCGGTGTGGGCGCAGAACAGCGTGATCAGCGCTTCGGTCTCCGCGACGGGGTCGCCGAGGGCGCGCGCGATGGACAGGGACTCCAGCGCCGCCTCGCGGGCGTCCTCCATGGAGGTCGTGATGCGCACGTAGTTGCCCAGCGTGGACAGGGCCCGGGCGCGCAGGATGGTCGGCGGGTCGGCCGGCAGCGCGTCCACCGCGGCGCGCAGGTCCTCGACGAAGCCGGGGCGCGCCACGTGGTAGAGCATGCGGCCGCGCAGTTCCAGCAGCGCCGCCCAGCGGGCGGTGTCGCGCTCGCCGTCGGCGGCCTCGACCTCCTTCAGCGCGGCGGTCGCGAGCTTGATGCCGCGGTCGAACTCGCCGGCCAGGTCGGCGGCGGTCGCGGCGTCCTCCAGGACCGAGACGTGGTCGGCGCCGATGCGCTCCGACGCGTCCGGGACCTTGTCCCACAGCTGGAGGACCCGTTCGAGCATCGCCAGGCACTCGGCGTAGGCGACCGCCTTGCGGGCCTCCCTCGCCGCGCGCCAGGACGCGACCAGCGCCCACGTGCTGTCGTGGGCCTGCATCCAGTGGTAGCTCAGCTCGACCCAGAGCCGCCCGGCCGATACGAGCCCGGGCTCCTTCTCCAGGGCCTCGGCGTAGCGGGTGTGGAGGCGCGTGAACTCGCCCGGCAGCAGGTCGTCGTGGACGGCCTCGCGGATCAGGGCGTGCCGGAACGCGTAGCCGTCGCCGTCCACGACCAGGACGTTGGCGGCGACCGCGGGCCGCAGGACGCGGGTCAGCGCGGCGTCGTCGAGCCGGGACACCGCCGCCAGCAGCGCGTGCTCGATGCGGGTACTGCCGCCGCTGGCGTCCCGCAGGACGTCCTGCGTCTCCTCGGGAAGCCGCTGGACGCCCGCCAGCAGCAGGTCGCGCAGCGACTCGGGCAGCTCGCAGGCCAGCGTGCCGTCGTCGTCGAGCAGCGCCTCGATGAACAGGGGGTTGCCCTCGCTGCGGGCCTCGATCCGCTCGACGAGGCCGGGGGGCGGGATCTGGCCGAGCAGCTCGGTGACGAGCGCGGCGACGTCGGCGCGGGCCAGCCGGCCGATCTCCGTGCGGCGGACGCGTTCGAGCCGCTCCAGGCCGGCGAGCAGCTGGCGCAGCGGATGGGTGCGGTGCAGCTCGTCCGACCGGTAGGTCATGACGATCAGCAGCGGCGCCGAGCCGAGGTTGCGGATCAGGAAGGCGAGCAGGTCGCGGGTGGAACGGTCCGCCCAGTGGGCGTCCTCGATGACGAGCACGACCGGGCCGCGCTCGGCGAGCCGCTCCAGCAGCGTCAGCACGACCTCGAACAGCCGGGCGCGCTCCTCGCCGGACGCGGCGTCGCTCTCCGGTTCCCCGAACTCGGGCAGCAGCCGGGCGAGGGCGCCGGTGTCGCCGCGCGGGACGAGCCCGGCGACGCCCTCGATGCCGATGTCGCGGACGAGCCCGCGCAGGACGGTGGTGAACGGCGCGAAGGGAAGGCCGTCGGAACCGAGCTCCAGGCAGCCGCCCACCAGCGTCCTGGCGTCGGCGTCCCGGCTGAACTCCCTGATCAGGCGGGTCTTGCCGAGCCCGGCGTCGCCGCCGAGCAGCACGGCGCCCGGCGCGGCGGCGAGGGCGCCCCGCAACTGCCGCAACTCGGCCGACCTGCCGATCAGGACGGGACTCATCGCACGCGCGTTCACGAGACAAGCATGCCAAACGGATCGGACATTCCACCCCGAATTTCACTCCGTGAGACGCCAGGTCTGGCCCCGGTGCTCGTCCAGTTCCGGGACCGCCCCCTCGGGAAGCGGCGGATGAACGGCCGTCCGGACCGGGCCCTCCTCCTGGATCCCGCGCGACCTGAAGTGATCGAGTTCGAGCATCTCGGCAGGGGACAGCAGGGGCGCCACCGGGGCTCCCGCCCGCGCCAGGCGCTCGATCGCCTCCTCCCGGGTGAGCGCCGCGACCGCCGCGGCGACCGCGCCGTCCAGTTCGCCTATCCGCTGGAGCCGCTCGGCGAACGGGACGGCGGCGTGCTCACCGATGCCGAGCGCGTGGCAGGTCGCCGCCCAGAGCCCCTCCTCGGACACGACGCCGAGGGTGATCTTCTGGCCGTCCTTGGTCGGGTAGACGCCGTAGCCGGGCACCGGCCCCACGCCCGACCGCCGCGTCGCCACCGGGACGGTGCCGACCCAGTGCGCCAGGACGTCCGCCATGCCGAGATCGATACGGTCGCCCACACCCGTTTCGCGGGCCTTGAGGCAGGCGGCGGTGATCGCGAAGGCGGCCATCGTCGCGGCCGCCATGTCCGCGAGGGGGAGCTCGTCGGCCTCCGGCGAGACGGCGTCGGGCGGCAGCGCGGCCGCGTGGGCGCGGTAGTTGATGTCGTGTCCGGGCACGTCCCTGAGCGGGCCCTCCGCCCCGTATCCGGATATGGAGCAGTAGACGAGCCGCGGGTTGAGCGCCCTGAGGGTCTGGTGGCCCACGCCCAGCCGCTCGGCGACACCCGGCCTGAACCCCTCGACGAAGACCTCGGCGTCCCTGGCCAGTTCCGTGAGCGCCGCGAGCCCGTCCTCGGACTTGAGATCGAGCGCGATGCCGCGCTTGTGCCGGTTGAGGGCGTCGAAATGGTCGCGGAACATCCGCATCGGCTCCCCGCCGGGCGGCTCCACCTTGATCACGTCGGCGCCGAGCTGGGCCAGCAGCTGCGTCGCGTACGGCCCGGGCCGCCACATCGTCAGATCGAGGACGCGGAGTCCGTCCAGCGGCGCCATGGCGCTCCTCTCGGGGGAGGACTTCACCGTGCCGGTCGCCCCGCCCCCTAGTCAAGCGAGCGCTTGGTTCGTAAGAGGCGCGAGGGTGGCCGTGGTCCCCCGACGTCCACGGCCACCCTCATGATCAGACGACCGGGCCCCCGGAGAAGTTCGCGCCGGCGAAGAGGCGGCGCCCGGAAAGGACAACGGGCCGCACACCCGCGCCGGTCGCCGTGAGGCGACCGGTGCGGAGTGCGGCCCGTCAGTTGCTCGGGAAGGCCGGGCAGACCCTCCCGATGTCACGTCCGTCCGGCGCCGGGGCGCCGGACGGGCGCGATCAGGTGATCAAGGTGCGGTCCTCACATCCGGTCGGGTGCGGGGATGCCGAGGAGGTCCAGGCCGGTGACCAGCGTGCGCAGCGTGACCGCGCACAGAGCCATCCGGGAAGCCCTGGTCTTCTCGTCGATGCCGTCCTTGAGCACCGGGCAGGCCTCGTAGAAGGCCGTGAAGAACCTGGCGAGCTCGTAGAGATAGCCCGCCAGCTGGTGCGGTTCCGCCGCCGCGCCCGCCTGCTCCAGTGTGATACCGAAGTCCAGCAGGTGCAGCGCCAGGTCCCGCTCCTCCTTGGCTCCGATCAGGATCGGTGCCACGGCCGACTCCGGCGTCAGCCCGCCCTTGCGGAGGACGGACTTCATCCGGACGCCGGCGTACTGCACGAAGCCGGCCGACTTGCCGGTGAACGCGATCATCCGATCCAGGTCGAACGGGTACTTGCTGTCCCGCGCCACCAGCAGATCGGCGAACTTCACCGCGCCCATGGCCACGGCGTCGATGATCGCGGCGCGGGTCGCGTCGTCGAACATCTCGCCGCGCCCGCTCTCGATCAACGCCGCGGTGGCCCGCTCGGTCGCCCCGTCCAGCAACTCGGACAGCTTGACCGCCTCGCCGGACCGGCTCTTCAGCTTGCTGCCGGTCCTGGGGTCGGTCACGAGACCGATCTTGGCGTGTTCGAGGACGGCCCCGCCTGCCAGGAAGTTCGCCCTCTGCGCGATGGCGAACAGCAGCTCGAAGTGCTCCGTCTGCTCGTCACCCACCACGTAGACGATCCGGTTGGCACGCAGCTCGTCCAGCCGGTAGAGGATCGTGGCGAGATCGGTGGTGGTGTAGTTGTACCCACCATCGCTCTTGCGGACGATGACCGGCTTGGGCCCGCCGTCCCTGCCCCTGAACTCCGGCAGGAAGACGCACAGCGCACCCTCGCTGGGCACCGCGAGGCGGTTCATCTCCAGTTCGTCGACGACCTGGGGGAGAATCTCGTTGTAGAAGCTCTCTCCCTTGACGTCGTCGTCGGTGAGCTTGACGCCCAGCCGCTCGTACAGAGCGTTGTACGAGCGCATGGAGACGTCCACGAGGCGCCGCCAGTACCGCAGCGTGTCCTCGTCGCCGGCCTGCAGGGCGACCAGTCGCCGCCGCGCCCGTCCGGCGAACTCCTCGTCCGACTCGAACCTCGCGTGGGCCGCCTTGTAGAAGGCGCCCGTGTCGTTCACGAACGCGTCGAGCCCGGCGACTGTGCCCCCCTCGAAGTCGAGGAGGTACTCGATGAGCATGCCGAACGGCGTGCCCCAGTCACCGATGTGGTTGTCCCGGATCACCTCGTGGCCCAGGAACTCCAGGATCCGGGCGATGGCGTCGCCCACGATCGTCGTCCGCAGGTGACCGACGTGCATCACCTTCGCGACGTTGGGTGAGGAGAACTCCACCACGACCCGCTGCGGCAGCACGGCCGCGCGCACCGCAAGGCGCTCGTCGGCCGAGATCCGCTTGAGCTGGGCGACGATCCACTTGTCGCTCAGCGTCATGTTGATGAAGCCGGGCCCGCTGATCCGGACCTCCGACACGACGTCTTCGACGTCGAGCCGGTCCACGATCTCCTGCGCCACTTGCCGGGGGTCGCGCTTCTGCTCCCGGGGGTCGCGCCGGTCCAGCTCCTTGGCCAGCGCCATCGCGACGTTGGCCTGCAGATCCGCGTGCTGCGACGGCCGGATGAGGGGGTCGACACCCCAGTACTTCCGGCCGAAGGCGGCGCCCAGCGCCGCCCGGAACCGGTCGGCGAGAAGGGGCACCGGCGACGGGCCCGGTTCGGTGAACCTGATTTGCTCAGGGTTCATCGCACTTTCTCCTGTCTTGTTTGTTCGGTTCGCGGGACTATCCCGCACCGGTTACCGTCCACGTCCGCCGGACCGCGGCAACCCGGAATCACGGAGGCGGGTCCGCGGACCCCGCACTCCGCTCCACTACGACTTGATGGACGGGCGTCCGGCGATCAGGTCGCTCAGCCGGTCCCCGAGGCGCTGGACGGGGAGGCGGTACCGGCGCTCCCGATTCCGCGCCCGCCGCTCCTTGCGGGAGCCCTCCGCGTAGCGGCGCCGGGCCCACGGCGAGTCCGGCCGGGCCAGCCGGACGGCCCCGATGATCGCGACGAGCCCGATGAACAGGCCGATGACGCCCGTCCAGACCTTGCCCTTGAGGAGGGCGATCAGCGCGACGCACAGGTTGAAGAGCAGGATGCCCGCGATGCCCCACAGCCCGTCCCCGGCGGCGTCGTCCACGCCCAGCGGCCGCAGGCCCACCAGCATCAGCCCGCACAGCGCGATCGTGATGAAGACCACCTCGACCGACAGCCGGCCCTGCTCGCTCCAGTAGACGTCCTGGAGGTGCAGGACCAGGGCGAACTCGTCGAGGACGAGCGCGGTGCCCGCCCCGAACACCGCCGCGGCGGCCGCCGCCCACCCGGACGAGTCGTCGGTGAGGGCCAGCCCGCCCACACCGCCGACGCACATGAACACGAGCCCGAACACGACGTGGTGGATGTGCCGCCCGCCGGGCGCCACGTTCCCGGGCCACCATCGCGCCTGCCGCCTGATCATCCGCACGCTGAACCGGATGAACAGGAAGGCCGCGATGAACGCCACGAGGAAGCAGAACAGCCGGAGCCGCCCGGCGTCCGCGATCTCGCGAGTGAACCAGTCCCCCACACCGCCCTCCCTTCCCCGGCGCGGGTAAAGGCCACCTCCTCACCGGCCGGACCCTCTGGAGGTGGTGACGGTCACACCGGGGCCGAAGGGGAGGCGGCCGCCTCCTTCGCCGCCGGGCCGGGCGCCGCCGGGCCGGGCGCCGCCGGGCGGGAGCCGTCACGGGGGCGGAGGCCGAACCAGACGAGCACCACGCTGGCCAGCGTCACGGCCACGTCCACACCCAGCGCGAGGCGGATGCCGGTCAGTTCCACGCTCTGCGTGGCGGCGACCGAGCCGAGGATCGGGATGCCGATGGTGATGGCCACCTGCTGGGTCATCAGCGTCAGCCCGGTCGCCAGGCCCTGCTCCTCGTTCGGCAGCCCGGAGGTGCCGGTCACGGTGTACGCCACGATGGACGTCACGTGCCCGAAGAAGCCGATGAACAGCGCGGGGACCAGGATCGCGAGCGCCGTGCGGTCCGCGCCGAGGAAGACCAGCGGCAGGGTCGCCAGGCCCTGCACGGCCAGGCCGCAGGTCAGGACGGCCCGGCCGCCGAAGCGCCCGATGACCCGCCCGGCGATCACTCCGGCGCCGACGGACGCCAGGCCGGGGACACCGAGGACCAGCCCGGTCGCCAGCGGGGAGAAGCCGAGGACGTTCTGCAGGTAGAGCGTCGTCAGGAAGATCATCGCCGGCTCCATCGCGAAGACCACGAGGCCCGCGTAGTTGCCCCACTTCACCGTGGGCCGGCCGAGGATGCGCACCGGGGCGAGCGGCGCGGGAGAGCGCAGTTCGATCACCCAGAAGGCGGCCAGCAGCAGCACGCCGGCGACGGCCGCGGGGACGTTCCGCTCGATGACCGCGTAGATCGCGGCCAGCAGGCCGCCGGTCACGGTCACCGCGCCGGGCAGGTCCAGCCGGAGCCGGGCGGGACGGCTGCTCTCACCGATCAGGGTGGGGGTGGCCAGCAGCACGGCCACGGCGACCGGGACGTTGATGAAGAACGCCGCCCGCCAGCTCAGCAGACTGACCAGGGCACCGCCGACCAGGGCGCCGACGGTGAAGCCCGCGGAGAGCAGGGCGCCGTTGAGGCCGAGGACGCGCTCGCGCAGCGGGCCCTCCGCGAACGTACTGGTGATCAAGGACAGCGCCGCGGGGGTCGCCATCGCCGTCGCGAAGCCCTGGAGGGCCCGTGCGGTCAGGAGCGTCTCGGGGCCGGACGCGAAGCCGCCGAGCAGCGAGGCCCCGGTCAGCAGCGCCATCCCGGCGAGGAACAGCCTGCGACGGCCGAACAGGTCCGCCATCCGGCCGAACACCAGCGTGAAGCCGGCGGCCGGCAGCGCGTACGCGGCGGTGATCCAGGGCAGGCCGTCGACGCCCAGCCCGACGCCCTCACCGGCCATCGGGAGGGCGACGTTCAGGATGGAGAAGTCGACGGACAGCGTGAAACCGGCGCCGAGCAGGACGAGCAGGATGAGCCGCTGCCTGCCGCCGATACGCGGGGGCGAGGTCGTTTCCGTGGGCTTGGTCGTTTCCGTGGGCTTGGTCGTTTCCGTGGGCATGACGAAGCGCCCTTTCCGCAAGGGATCCGGGATCGCCGGACGATCAGAGCGTCGTCCGGCGTGAGATGGCCGTGAGCGGCCGATGGCATGGGGGACGGCTAGCGGGCGTCGCGCTCCGCTTCTTCGGCGATGCGCTTGATGTTCGCCAGGCGGCGGTCCCAGTCGGCCGCGAGGGAGGCCATCCACCGCGCCGTCGCGTTCAGGGCCGCGGGCCGCACCGCGTACCGCACCTCGCGTCCGACCCGGCCGCTGGAGACCAGCTCGGCCGCCTCCAGGACGTTGAGGTGCTTGACCACCGCCTGCCGCGAGACCGGAAGGGGCCCGGCGAGGGTCGTGGCGGTGGCCTCGCCGTGTTCGGCGAGCAGGTCGAGCAGGCGGCGCCGCGTCGGATCGGCCAGCGCGGCGAGGACGCTGTCGACCGGCGCGACGCCGTCGTCGGGGATCTCGGTCACGCGGATTCGACGCGGGTCTTGAAGGCGTCCAGCACCTGGGGCCAGCCGCCGGTGTTGTCCTCCACGGCCTTGCGGCGCAGGTCCTCGGATCCGGTCAGCGCGGCGAACCCGCTCTCGACGACGCGCAGCCGCGTCTTGCCGCCCTCGGGGGTCAGCGTGAACTCCACGAGGGTGCTGTTGTCGTCGCGCAACTCCTCCCCCGGGAAGGCGCTGACCCAGCGGTAGGCGACGTACGTCGGCGGCTCGACCTTCTCCACGCGCACGGGGAAGTCGCCGTGCTCGGCGTTCTTCACCACCATCGACTCGCCCTCCGCGGCCCCGCCGGGCGGGCCCGGCACGTCGGCCACCCAGAACCCGGGGTCGGCCACCAGCGACCAGACCCGCTCCAAGGATGCCGCGATCAGGGTTTCGCGTTCAATCCGGTTCTCACTCATCTGGCTGCTCCCCAGTTCGGTTCATCGTTGCAACCTCAGGGTTGCACATGCGTCGCCAGAGGCGCAACCCTACGGTTGCACTTACCTGAGGCGATCTCGTCTGGGCCGGTCGGCGGCCGAGCGATGTCCGCGACGCCGGCACGACCCGGGCCAGCCACGTCCTGGGGTGCCGCCTCCCGCCGACGTGCGGTTGCGCTGATGAGCGGGCCAGAGGAAGGATGATCCACACGTTAGGCAAAGGCGGCGATGTGGACATCACGGTCCAGTACGAACCCACCACGGACGAGGTGGTCCGGGCGTTCTCCCAGGGGCTCAGGCGGCAGCTCACCGCCGTGTACGCGGTTCTCGTCGCCGTCCTGATCGTGGGCGCGTCCGTCATGTTCGTCACGGACAACCCGGCGATGGGCATCGGCATGCTGGTGGCATCGGTGCTGGGTCCCCTGTCGGGGAACTGGTGGCTTCGCAAGCGCGCGCGGCAGCAGCTCTCGTTCCTCTGCGTCCCCACGACGGTCCGGGTGACCGACGACGGCTACGACTGCCGGACGGACGAGTCCACCACGACGATGCGCTGGACCATGTTCTCCAACGTCATCTCCACCCCGGAGTTCTGGCTGCTGTTCGTGAACAAGCAGCCCGCCGCGTTCCTCCCCAGGGGCGCCTTCGACGCCGCTCAGCAGGCCGAGATCGATGGTTTCCTCGCTGCTCGCGGGTCAGTCGGAGTCGGTGACGGCTAGCACGGCCACCGTCCGGCGGTCCGGCCGCAGGACGGCGACCCCCACGTCCAGCGGCGGGACGACCTGGAGATGCCAGTCCGAGCCGTAGAAGAGCCATGTGCACCGGTCGGCGGCCTGCTCGATCGCCGCCAGGCCGGTCTGCCCGGCGTCCGCCAGCGCCGCCAAGGACTCCCATGACGCCTTGCGCGCATAGGCGCCGTGCATGCGGGGCCCGTAGGCACCGCCGGAGGCGGCCCCGGCGAAGAGCGTCCGCAGGACGTCGGCCGTGGTGACCCGCCGCACTCCGGCCACCGAGGCACCGGTGCTGGCGCCCGGCAGGAGCCGGAGCAGCGAGGCGCCGAAGCCGGCGGGGGCGACAGCGCGGTCCAGCCGGAACAGCCCGGCCTCCACGGCATCGGCACCCGACGGCCAGTTGCGGTAGGCGCTCAGCGCCTCCCGCGCGCCGGGCCAGTCGACGGCGGCCACCCCGATGTCGAGACCGGAGGGGCCCGGCACGGCCGGCGTCCCCTCACCCGGCGGACGCCAGGGCTCCGCCGGGCCGGGATGCCGGGGCAGCCCGAGATGCCGCTCGGCCCCGACCGGACGAAGCGGCAGCTCCGCCAGCGGATGCCCGGCGGCCCGCAGCCTCCCGGCGAACCCGGCGGCGGACGTCGCGTCGTGACGCAGGGCCGTCTCCTGCAGCAGGCAGGCCGCGAGTTCGTCCGACGCCTCGGCGTCGTCGAACACCGCGAGGAGATGCTCGGAGGGTTGGGCGCAGGCCAGCCATTCCGCGACCTCCGGCAGGTCGTACCGAAGGTCGCCGCTCCACGTCCGTCCCCCGGCCGCGAGGGCGCGGACGCGCGCGGTCCGCCCCGCGTCCCCCGGCGCGCTCGCCAGCCGCCTCAACGCGACCTCGAAGCCGTACCGCATCGGGTAGGTCGGCTCCCCGACCTCCAGCAACGCGGCCAGCAGCCCTTCGAGCCACTCCGGTTCCGCCTTCTGGACGGCGTTGTCGGTCACCTTGACGGCCCTGTCCCAGTGCCGGTCCCGGTAGGTGTCCGCGAGCCCCATCCGCCGGACGGCCTCCTCGATCTCCACACCAGGCAGTCTCACACCCGCAATGCCGGAAAAGCGATCTCCAGGCCGACCCGGTGATCACGGTCACGCGGCATGCCACCGCCTACAGCCTCGCCCTGCCCGAGCTCGCACCCGCGGACCAGGCGGCTCAGCGGCCCTGGAAGTCCGGGGGGCGGTTCTCCAGGAAGGCCGTGATGCCCTCCTTGGCGTCCTCGGTGGCCGTCAGGTCGACCAGCTCGGACAGGAGGTGGGCGACCTGGTCCTCCAGGGGACGGCCCTCGATGGCGAAGAACGCGTCGCGGCCGCGGCGCAGGCCGACGGGGCTCTTGGACGCGATCACGCGGGCCAGCTCGTCCACGCGGGCGTCCAGGGCGGCGCGCGGGACGACCTCGGTGACCAGGCCGATGTCGCGGCCCTCCGCGGCGGTGATACGGCCGCCGGTGTAGTAGAGCTTGAAGGCGTGCTTCGGAGCGACGTTCCGGTTGATGATCGCCATGATCATCATGGGCCAGAGCCCGACGTTGACCTCGGGGGTGGCGAGCTTGACGTCGTCCGCCGCGATCACCAGGTCGCAGGCGGCGGCGAGGCCGAGGCCGCCCGCGACGGCGTGCCCGGCCAGCCGCGCGATGATCGGCTTGCCGAGCCGGGGGAAGGCCGTGAAGAGCCGGAAGGGGGCGCTGTCCCGGATGGCGGCGTCGGCGACCGACCGGCCGTCCGCCTGCGCCCGGCCGAGGCCGCCGAGGTCGGCGCCCGCGCAGAACGCCCGGTCCCCCGCCCCGGTCAGGACGATCACCCGGACCCCGGCGTCGGCCTCGGCCCGCTCGAACGCGTCGAGCAGCTCGCCGATCATCTGGTCGCTGAGCGCGTTGCGGGCGTCGGGACGGTTCAGCGTGATCCGCGCGATCCGGTCGTCCGCCGAATACAGGATGGTCTCGTACATGTCGCCGCCCACCTCCGAACGGTACCGCCCCCTGGAGCGGGCTCCAGGGGGCGGTACCTCGACGGACTCAGATGCGCTCGATGATGGTGGCGTTGGCCTGGCCGCCGCCCTCGCACATCGTCTGCAGGCCGTAGCGGCCGCCGGTGCGCTCCAGCTCGTGCAGCAGCTTGGTCATCAGGACGCCGCCGGTCGCGCCGAGCGGGTGCCCGAGGGCGATCGCGCCACCGTTGGGGTTGGTCTTGTCCAGCGAGGCGCCGGTGTCGTGCGCCCACGCCATCGGGACCGGGGCGAACGCCTCGTTGACCTCGAAGACGTCGATGTCGTCGATCTTGAGCCCGGCGCGGTCCAGGGCCTTCTCGGTGGCGGGGATCGGGCCGGTCAGCATGTAGACCGGGTCGGAGCCGCACACCGCGAGGGTGTGGATGCGGGCGCGCGGGGTGAGGTTGTACCGCTTGACGGCCTCCTCGGAGGCGACCAGCACCGCGGAGGCGCCGACGGAGATCTGCGAGGCGACGGCGGCGGTGATCCGGCCGCCCTCGCGCAGGGTCTTCAGGCCCGCCATCTTCTCCAGCGTGGTGTCGGCGCGGGCGCCCTCGTCCTTGGACAGCCCGGCGATCGGGGCGATCTCGCGGTCGAAGTAGCCGGCCTCGATGGCCTTGGCGGCGCGCTGGTGGCTCTCCAGCGCGAACTTCTCCAGGTCCTCGCGGGTGAGGCCCCACTTCTCGGCCATCAGCTCGGCGCCGCGGAACTGGGAGACCTCCTGCATGCCGTAGCGCTCGGCCCAGCCCTCGCCGTACGGGAAGGGCATGCCCTTCTCCAGGGCCATGGCGACGGAGGAGCCCATCGGGACGACCGCCATCTGCTCGACGCCGGAGGCGACGACGAGGTCCTGGGTGCCCGACAGCACGCCCTGGGCGGCGAAGTGGATCGCCTGCTGGGACGACCCGCACTGCCGGTCGATGGTCACGCCGGGCACGCTCTCCGGCAGCCCGGCCGACAGCCACGCGGTGCGCGCGATGTCCAGCGACTGCGGGCCGACCTGCATGACGCAGCCCATGATCACGTCTTCGACCCCGGAGGGGTCGACCCCGGTGCGGTTGACGAGCTCCTTGAGCACGTGCGCCCCGAGGTCGGCGGGGTGCACGTCCTTGAGGGCGCCCTTCTTGGTACCGACGGGGGTACGGACCGCGCCGACGATGTACGCCTCGGCCACTACGCCTCCAAAAATCTGGGGTTCCGTCCCGAAACCGAGTGTGATTCGGTTAGTCAGTATGAGATTACATCCTCCCGGCGCGACGCGCTGTGAGGTGGGTCTCGGGGACTCTAGGCCCCCCGCGCCGCAGGACGCGTCCCGGGCCCGAGGACCTCGCCGTCCGCCTCGTCGCCGAGGGACGCCTCCGCCAGCCGCGACAGGATGTCCGCCAGCTCAGGATGCTCCTCGGGGGCCCAGCCGTCCAGATGCCGGGAGAGCCCCGCGCGGCGGGCCTCGAACAGGCGCTCGGCGGCGCCCCGCCCGGACGGCGTGACGGTGAGCGCCCCCTCGCGCCGCAGGACGTAGCCGGCGTCGACGAGCCGGTCGACGTACGGGCGCCCCTGCTCGACCCGGACGCCCGCGCGGTCGGCGAGGTCCTGGCCGGTGACCGTCCCGTCCTTGGCGATCCGGCACAGCGCCCACACGCTCCCGGCCGGCAGGGACACGCCCGAGGACGCGGCGAGCCGGTCGTACAGCTCGAAGGCCCTGGCGTCCCTGCGCATCAGCTCGCTCAGGGCGCGCTCCATCTCGTGCCTGGACGACCGGGCGTTGGGCGCCGCGCCGAGGCCCTCCCCGTAGTCGGTCGTCTGCGAGGTCGCCCGCAGCGGGACCTCGCGCAGGAACCAGGTCAGCACGAACGCGACCGCCGCCACCGGCACCGCCCAGAAGAACACCGAGTCGATCGACTCCGCGTAGGCGTGCAGGACGGCGTCCTTGACGGCGGCCGGGTACCGGTCGAGCAGCCCCGGATTCCCCTGGACGGCCGCCGGGTCGAACCCCGCCGGCAGGACCCGCGCCAGGTCCGCCACATGGTCGGCGAGCTGGTTGCTGAAGATCGAGCCGGACACCGCGACGCCGAACGACCCGCCGATCTGGCGGAAGAAGGTGACGCCGGACGTCGCGGAGCCGAGGTCCTCGTACGACACCGCGTTCTGGACGGCGATGACGAGCACCTGCATGACCAGGCCGAGCCCGAAGCCGAGCAGCGCGAACCGCAGGCTCATGCTCAGGGTGGTGGAGTTCTCGTCCAGCGACGAGCACAGGTAGAGCGCCAGCGCGATGATCGGCGTGCCGACCATCGGGTAGATCTTGTAGCGGCCGAACCGGGTGATCAGCTGTCCGGAGCCGATCGAGCTGATCAGCAGGCCGAGCATCATCGGCAGCAGGTAGACGCCCGACAGCGTGGGCGAGACCCCGTGCACCACCTGCAGGAAGATCGGCAGGAATGTCAGCGCGCCGAACATCGCGAAGCCGACCGCGAAGCTGATCGCGCCGCCGAGCGCGAAGACCGGGTGGCGCAGCAGCGAGGGCGGCATGATCGGCTCGGCGGCGCGCCGCTCGACCAGCACCCACACCGCGATCAGCGCCACCGAGCCGACGGCCAGGCCGATGATCGGCGCGGACGCCCAGGCGTAGCGCGTCCCGCCCCAGGTCGTCATCAGCACCAGCCCGACGGCCCAGCCGACGATCAGCAGCGTGCCGAGGTAGTCGATGCGGTGGCGCTCCCGCTCGCCCGTCGCGTGCAGGACGGCGGCGATCACCGCCAGCGCCACCACCCCGATGGGCAGGTTGATGTAGAACACCCAGCGCCACGTCAGGTTGTCGACGAACCAGCCGCCGAGCAGCGGGCCGCACACGCTGGCCACGCCGAAGACCGCGCCGAACAGGCCCTGGTAGCGGCCGCGCTCGCGGGGCGGCACCACGTCCCCGACGATGGCCACGGCGAGCACCATCAGCCCGCCGCCGCCGAGGCCCTGCAGGGCGCGGAACACGATCAGTTCCAGCATGTTCTGCGACAGGCCGCACAGCGCCGACCCGATCAGGAAGATGACGATCGACGCCTGGAACAGCCGCTTGCGGCCGTACTGGTCGCCGAGCTTGCCCCACAGCGGCGTGGACGCCGTGGAGGCGAGCAGGTACGCCGTCACGACCCACGACAGGTGGTTGAGCCCGCCGAGGTCGCTGACGATCGTCGGCAGGGCGGTGGACACGATCGTCTGGTCCAGCGCCGCCAGCAGCATGGCGAGCATCAGGGCGCCGAGGATGACGTAGAGGTCCCTGCCCTTCGGCATGGCCCGCTCGTCCCGCGCCGCCGCCGTCGCCGTCATGCGTCGTCCCCCTGCCGCCGCCCATGTGCCGGGTACGTGCCGGAAAGAGGCCTACCCACGAGCAGGACGGGATCACGCGGCCCGGGCAGGCGGCCCGGGAGGACGGGTCAGCGCACCAGGTCGCCGGCCACCTTCGCGGCGCCGATCGAGGCGGCTCCTCCGGCGACCGCCACCGCGCCCGCGGTCACCCACAGAGGCACGCCCTTGCGGGTCTTCAGCCCGCTCATCACGTCGATCGAGTCGACGGCGAGGCCGATCCGGGCCCACAGCCGGCGCCCGGAGTCGTCGCCGCTGAGCAGGTAGCCCGCACCGAGCGCGATCTCCCGGGCGGCGAACATCCGCGCCACGTAGTCGCGGCCCGGGTCGGCGCCGCCGCCGAGGCCCATCAGCTTCACGGTCAGCCTCGGCACGGCGAGCGCCGCGAGCCCGAGCGCGACCCGCCCGCGCGCCAGGCTGGTCGCCATCGCGTCGACCCTGTCCCGGCCGTCTCTTTCCTTCGCATCTGCCACGAGGGTGAGAGTATCGGCCCGCCTCCGCCGACCGACCGGCGGGTAACCCCGTCCTTACACGTCTATGGTTCAGGGAGGCGGCACTCCCCCCGGACGAAGGTGGCCATGGAAGGCATCCTCGCTCTCATCGTCGTGTCACTGCTCGCGGCGTTCTGCGTGCGCTGGGCCGCGGTGCGGCTCCGGCTGTCCATGCCGGCCCGGGCCGCGGTGATCACCGTGTTCGTCATCGTGGTCCTGGCGATGTACGGCGAGCACCTGCGGAACTGACAGGCGGACATGCACGGCAAGTGAATTTTCGGGGCCGATCCCGAACCTCTCGGCCCCGCGGGGAGTCATAACTGGCGAAACCGGCTTCACGCCCGTTCGCTGCCCGCCGGCGCCGACGCGCCCCGCCCGTCCCGGGCGGGCTCCCCGGCACGCGCCTGCACGGTGGACGCGAACGGCACCCCGTACGGCGAAGCCGGCCGAGCCGAGGGAGAGCACCCGTGCCGCATCCGGCGACCGCCGTCCAGGAGACCGGGGGCACGATCGCCCCGCATCTGAGGCGCCTGCTGGAGTTCGTCGAACCCCATACCGGCGACGTGTGCCTCGACGTCGCGCGCGGGCGCGGCCCGATGCCCGCCGCGCTCGGCCCGCACGTCCGCCACGTGACCGCGGTGGACGCGACGCCCGTGGCGGCGGCGTCCGCGCCGGCCCGGCCGGGCCGGATGGAGACGGTGGAGTTCGGGACGGGCCCGGTGCGCATCACCGGCGGCGCCCGCGGCCCGGACGGCGCCCGCGACGCCCATGACGACGGCGGCCGGGCCCGCCCGAGGGATCCGGCCGCCACGACGCGCGAGGACCCGCGGCCGCGGCCCCCGCGTCCCGCCCCGCGCGATCCGGTCAAGGCGGACGCCACCGCGCTGCCGTACCGGGACAACACGTTCTCCCTGGTCACGGCCCGGTTCTCGCTCTACAACCTGGGCGATCCGGGCCATGTGCTGCGAGAGCTGCTGCGGGTGTGTCGGCCGGGCGGCGGGCGGGTGGTGATCGCCGACCTCGTCCGCGGCAACCTCGCCGGACCCGAACGCGACCGGATCGAGCGCCTGCGCGACCCCGACCATCCCGGCACCCCGTCCATCGCCCGGCTCACCGAGATGATCACCTCGGTGGGGGGCAGCATCCGGCGGCTGGACGTGTTCACGGTGGAACGCCCCGTCGAGCCGTGGCTCGCCGGGGCCCGCGACGGCGCCGCGGCCGACCGCATCCGCGCGGCCATGCTCGACGAGGTGGACGGCGGTCCCCGCACCGGCGCCAAGCCTCGCGTCATCGGCGGCGAACTCTGGTTCACCCAGTCCTGGGCGCACGTCGCCGCCGAACCGATCCCCTAGCGCGCAGAGCCGGTTCTCCCAGCGCGGGGCCGATCTCTAGGGGACGAGGACCGCGGCGCCCGTGAAGCGGTCCGCCGCCAGGTCGGCCAAGGCGCGGTCCGCGTCGTCCAGGCCGTAGACGTGCGTCGTGACGGCGACGTCCAGACGCGCGGCCAGCGTCAGGAACTCCTCGCCGTCCGCCCGCGTGTTCGCCGTCACCGAGCGGACCTCGCGCTCCTGGAACAGGTGCCGCCGATAGTCCAGGGGCGGGACGTCGCTCAGGTGGATCCCCGCGACGGCGCAGGTCCCGCCGCGGTCGAGGCGTTCGAGCGCGGCGGCGACCAGCTCGCCCGCGGGCGCGAAGATGATCGCCGAGTCCAGCGGGGCGGGGGCGGCGTCGAAGGAGTCGCCCGCCCAGGACGCCCCGAGCTCGCGGGCCAGTTCGCGGGCGGCCGGGCTGCGGGTGAACACGTGCACGTCGGCGCCCTCGGCGAGCGCGATCTGCGCGGCCAGGTGCGCCGAGCCGCCGAACCCCCAGATGCCGAGGCGTCCGCCCGGCGGCGGGGACGCGCGGCGCAGCGCCCGGTACCCGATGATCCCGGCGCACAGCAGCGGGGCGGCGCGCACGTCGTCCAGTTCGGCGGGCAGCGCGTAGGTGTAGGCGTCGACGGCGAGCGCGTACTCGGCGTAGCCGCCGTGCGCGTCCCAGCCCGTGTAGACCGAGGACGGGCACAGGTTCTCGGCGCCCCGCCGGCAGAACCGGCACGCGCCGCACGTCCCGCGCAGCCATGCGACGCCGACGCGGTCACCGGGCCCGTGCAGGCAGCCGGGGCCCGCGGACTCGACCCGCCCGACGATCTCGTGGCCCGGCGTCACGCCCGGCACGTGGACGGGCAGGTCGCCCTCGGCGACGTGCAGGTCCGTCCGGCAGACGCCGCAGGCCAGCACGCGGACCAGCAGTTCACCCGGGCCGGGCGAGGGCACCTCGCGGTCGGCGCGCCGCAGCGGCCCCTCCGCTACCGGGGCAGGCCGCTCCACCGCCCAGGCGCGCATCGGCTCACGCCGGGTTCAGCGGCAGCTCGAACCAGACGGCCTTGCCGTCGGACGTCGGGCGGGCGCCCCACCGGGTGGCCAGCTGGTCGACGAGGTAGAGGCCGCGACCGCCCTCATCGGTCTCGCCGGCGCTGCGGATGCGCGGCAGCCGCATGTCGGAGTCGAAGACCTCGACCCAGATCGCGTCCGCGCCGCGCCGCAGCCGGAGCCGGAACTCCTTGGTGGGCGGCTCGCGGCGGCCGAGGTCGGCGCCGAGGTTCCAGTCGTCCTCGTCGAACGCGCCGCCGTCGAAGGGGTCTGTGTCCAGGGCGCCGAAGTCGGTGTTGAACTGCACGGGCGGGGGCGCGCCCAGCGGCTCGCCGCCGCGGCCGGGCGGCCCGGCCGGTACCGGGACGACCAGCTCGCGGCGCGGCGACGGCGTGGCCGTGGCGTGCAGGACGACGTTCGTGACGACCTCCGACACCAGCAGGCACGCGAGTTCGGCCTGCTCCTCGGGCATGCCCCATGTCGCGAACGCGTCGGAGGCCATCCGGCGCGCCTCCGACACCATGATCGGCTCGGCGGTGAAGGTGCGCTCCTCCACGGCCAGCTCCTCGGCGGCGGTGCGGATCACCACGATCGCGACGTCGTCGGCGATGTCGCCGGGCACCGCGTCGTAGGCGGCGTTGGCGATCGCCTCGACCCCGCCGCGCGCGACCCCGGCGACGGCGGCGCGGACCATCTCCCGCGCCTCCTCGCGCGTGTGGTAGTCGCCGTCGTCCTTGGAACGGCGGTCGATCAGGCCGTCGGTGTAGAGGACGAGCGTGGAGCCCGGCTTCAGCTCGGCCGACTCCTCGTTGAACAGCAGCTCGCCGCCCATGCCGGGGGCGCGCAGGCCGAGCATGCCGCCCTCGCTCTCGAAGTCCAGCTCGCCGACCTCGCCGTCGACGATCAGCAGGGGCGGGTCGTGCCCGGCGTTGGCGAACTCCAGGACCCGCGACCAGGCGTCGTAGACGAAGTAGGTGCACGAGACCAGGGGCGGGCGGACGAGGTCGTCGCTGTTCCAGCCGGACCGCATCCGCTCGGGCCGCGTCATCGTGCGGACCCACTCGTCGAGCTTGCGGAGGATGTCGGCGGGGGGCTTGTCGTCCTGGGCGAAGGCGCGCAGCGCGGCGCGCAGCTGGCCCATCACGGCGGCGGCGCGGGCCCCGCGGCCCTCGACGTCGCCGATGACGAGGCCGACGCGTCCGGCCGACAGAGGGATGACGTCGTACCAGTCGCCGCCGACCTGCGTCTGGATGCCGTGCCCGTGCGACTCCAGGGGACGCGCCGGCTCGTACCGCCAGGCGATCTGGAGGCCGTCCAGCGGGGGCGGCCGGTCGCCGGGCAGCAGGTGCTTCTGGAAGGCGAGCGCGGTGTCGCGCTCCTCCTCGAACAGCAGCGCGTTATCGACGGCGAGCGCGACCCGGCTGGCGATCGCGCCGAGCAGGTCGCGGTCGAAGCCGTCGTAGTGCGGGTCGGGCCGCTTGGACAGGTTCGACAGCGCCAGGCTCATCACGCCGAGCAGCTCACCGCGCACCAGCAGCGGCGCGGAGATCACCGAGGTGATGCCCATCTCGTGGCCGAGCCGCTGGGACGATTCGCTCGGCGCGGTGAACCGGTGCTGGATCATGTCCTCGACGAGGACGGCGTCGCGGCGGTCCATCGCCTTGGCGCTGAAGTGGCCGGGCGGGTAGGAGACGGGTTCGCCGACCTCCGCCCAGGTGCCGGGCGGCGGCTCCCAGCCGCCCGCGTGCCGCGACACCTTCCGGTAGAGGCGGTCGCCGCTGTAGAGGTCGATGAAGCAGTGGTCGGCGAACTGCGGGACGAGCGTGTCGGCGACGCGGCGCAGGGTGCTCTCCAGCTCCAGGGACCCGGCGAGCCGCTCCCCGATCCGCTCCATGAGGCCGTAGCGGTCCTGCTCGCGCTGGTTGGAGCGCAGCGCCTCGCGCGCGAAGATCACCACTCCGTCGACGGCGCCGGACGGGTGCCGCAGCGGGACGGCGTGCGCCCGCGTGTAGACGGTGGTGCCGTCGGCGCGCAGGTTGCAGAAGGTGCCCTCCCACACGCCGCCCTTGAGGACGTGCTTGGCCAGCTCGGTGGCCTGCTCGTGGTCCTCCTCGGCGATGCCGAGCGACAGGATGGAGTGGCCGATGATCGCGTCGCCGCCGAAGCCGAACAGCTGCCGGGAGAAGGCGTTGCCGTAGATGATGTTGCTGAAGCGGTCGCAGACGATGACCGCCATCTCCATCTGCGCGAGGACGGTCTCGGGCGGCAGGTGCGCCTCGTCAGGCGCTTCCCCCCAGTGGTTCATCTCCCCATCCCGATGCCGGTCCCGATCCTCGCCCCGATGATCACCGCGCGTCGCGGCACGGACGTCCTACGTGGTTGCCTCGTCGTATTGAACGACGAACCCGCCGCCGGGATACGCCCGAAAGACGCGATGTTATGGAGATCTTCGGTATAGACCGTCGAGGCGGGGGTGCACACGCCGACCGTGTCAGCGCCTGCTGACGAAGACGTGCTCGGCGATGTCGCGCGAGAGTTCCGTCGCGGGACTGTCGTCCTCGTCGTCACCGATCACCCGTACCCCGTCGTCGGTCGCCCGGAGAATCACCTCTCGTCCCGGTTGTATCCCTATCTGCTTGAGTCTAAGCATCAGGTCGCTGTCGCTCTGCACCTGCTCGCTGATCCGCCGGATCACCGCGCCCGCGCCCTGGGGGCTCGCGACGGCGGTCATCACCGCCAGCGGCGCCGCTTCGGCGTCGTCGCCGTGCCCGCCGAGCTCGTCCAGGCCGGGGATGGGGTTGCCGTGCGGGCAGGTGGTCGGGTTGTCCAGCAGCGCGACCAGGCGGCGCTCGACCTCCTCCGACATCACGTGCTCCCACCGGCACGCCTCGATGTGGACGTCCTCCCAGGGCAGCCCGATGACGTTCACCAGGAGGCATTCGGCGAGGCGGTGCTTGCGCATGACGCGCGTCGCGAGACCGCGCCCGCTGTCGGTCAGCTCAAGGTGCCGATCGCCCTCGACCCGCAGCAGCCCGTCACGTTCCATGCGCGCGACCGTCTGGCTCACCGTCGGGCCGCTCTGGGAGAGCCGCTCGGCGATGCGCGCGCGAAGGGGAATGATCCCCTCCTCCTCGAGCTCGAAGACCGTCCGGAGATACATCTCCGTGGTATCGATCAGGCCGTGTGAGGTCACAGCTCCCTCCAGTCTTATGGGCAAGAGTCTACTTGCTCGGACCCCACGTCGCCGGGCCCTGCGAATATCCCCTGCAGCCGGGTACGGAGGAACGCAAGATGAACGCGAAACCTTCCCGTGACGCGGGAGCGTCCCTGCTCGGGACGCCCTGAGGACCGTCGCCTCGGTCCCGCGCCGACGGCCGCTCAGTCCTCCACCGGCAGCGGCTCGACCGAGACGGTCTCGGCGGTCCGGGTGTCGTAGCGGAGCAGGGCCGGGACGGCGAACCCCACCGCGATGACCAGCGCGGCGCAGGCCAGGCCCCCGCCGACCCAGGAGGCGGTCGCGCCCACGGCGCTCGCGGTCGCTCCCGCCCGGACGTCCCCGAGCCGGGGGCCGCCCGCGACGACGACGGTGAAGACGCCCTGGAGCCGTCCGCGCATCTGGTCGGGCGCGTACGTCTGGAGCATGGACTGGCGGAAGACCGACGACACCAGGTCGGCCGCCCCGCCGACGGCGAGCAGGAGGACCGCGAGCCAGAGGTGGCCGGCCAGCCCGGCGGCCGCGACGGCGAGGCCCCACACGACGATGGACGCCACGAGCGCGATCCCCTGCCGGTGCACCCGCCCGATCCAGCCGGACGACAGTCCGCCGAGGAACGCCCCGACCGCGATCGCGGCGAACAGGAAGCCGACCGCGCCCTCGCCGCCGAACCGTGTCTCGGCCACCTCGGGGAACAGGGCGCGCGGCATGGCGACGGCCATCGCGATGACGTCCACCGCGAACGACATCAGGAGCACCGGCTGGGTGGCCAGGTAGCGGAGGCCGTCGAAGACCGACCGCAGGCCGGGCGTGCCGGTGACGTCGCCGAGCGGCGGGATCGGCGGGAGCCTGAGCGCCGCGTACAGCACGACGGTGAACATCACGGCGTCCAGCGCGTAGGCCGCCGCGTAGTCCCAGTGGGCCAGCAGGACGCCGGCGAACAGCGGCCCGGCCAGCATCCCGAACTGGCCCGCGGTGAAGGTGAGGGTGTTGGCCGCCGGGACGAGCGACCGGTCGACCAGCCGGGGGATGATCGCGCTGCGGGTGGGCGAGGACACCGCGAACCCGATCGCCTGGACCGCCACCACGATCATGATCAGCGCGAGGCTGCCGACGCCCAGCAGCGCCTGGACGAGCAGCAGCAGCGTCGCCGCCCACATGACGCAGGACGAGACGAACAGCAGCCTGCGCCGGTCCATGTGGTCGGCCACCGCGCCGCCCCACAGCCCGAACACGATCAGCGGGACGAGGTTGACGACGCCGAGGGCGCCCACCCAGAAAGACGAGCGGGTCATGTCGTAGACCTGGACGGGGACGGCGACGGCGGTGACCTGGAACCCGACGAACGACACGCCCTGCCCCAGCCACAGCCGCCGGTAGGCCGGATGGCCCAGCGGCCGGGTGTCGATCGCGAGCCCCCGCAGCCGCCTTTGGCGGACCGTTCCAACCGGCGGTGTCACGGAGCCAGTCTCTCCACCGCCCATCCCCCCGCGTCCCCGGGGGCCGCCCGCCGGTAGCGGATCCGGTCGTGGAGCCGGTCGCGGCGGCCCTGCCAGAACTCGATCGACTCGGGCACGACGCGGTAGCCGCCCCAGAAGTCCGGCAGCGGGACGGCGGCGGCCGCCTCGCCCTCCGGCGCCTCCGCCCGCCCGGAGGCCGGATCCGGCCAACGCCCGGCCGCCTCGGCGTAGCGGCGCTCCAGCACCTCGCGCCCCGGGATGACGCCCGACTGGTTCTCGCTCGCCCACGCGCCGATCCGGGACCCGTACGGGCGCGTCCGGAAGTAGGCGGCCGTCTCCTCGCGCGGGAGTTCGGACACCGGTCCCGCGACCCGGACCTGGCGGTACAGGGGATGCCACGGGAACACCAGCGCCGCGCGCGGGTTCTCCGCGAGGTCGCGCCCCTTGTGGGAGGTCAGGTTCGTGAAGAACCGGAAGCCCTGCGGCCCGTAGCCCTTGAGCAGGACCGTCCGGGCGCTCGGGACCCCGTCGCCGGAGGCGGTCGCGAGGATCATCGCGTTCGGCTCGGCCAGCCCGGAGGCGTGCACCTCGGCGAACCACACGGCGAACAGGGCGAGCGGGTCGGCGGGGAGCGCCGACTCGGACAATTCGCCCACCTCATAGGATCTGCGGAGCCGTGCGGGGTCCGGCGTTGGGGAATCCACAGCGTCAGAGCCTCTCACTCCCGGCCCTGTGCAACTTGCAGGACCCCGGGGTACTGGTCAGTAAGGCGGGCAGGGTTCAATGGCACGGCACCGCCTTATCACACGGGACGAAAGGCAGGACGACATGTCCGACTTCAAACCCGGTCTCGAAGGGGTCGTCGCCTTCGAGACGGAGATCGCCGAGCCGGACAAGGAGGGCGGCGCCCTCCGCTACCGGGGCGTCGACATCGAGGAACTCGTCGGGCGTGTCTCCTTCGGCGACGCCTGGGGCCTCCTCGTGGACGACAGCTTCACCCCGGGCCTCGCCCCCGCCGACCCGCACCTGCTCCCGGTCACCTCCGGCGACGTGCGGGTGGACGTGCAGAGCTCCCTCCCCACTCTCGCCACCGCGTACGGGATGAAGCCGCTGCTCGACATCTCCGACGAGGAGGCCCGCGCCGACCTCGCCCGGGTGTCGGTGACGGCGCTGTCGTTCGTGGCGCAGTCCGCGCGCGGCGTGGGCAGGCCGATGGTCCCGCAGCACCGGATCGACGAGTCCGGAACCATCACCGAGCGGTTCATGGTCCGCTGGCGCGGTGAGCCCGACCCCAAGCACGTCCGGGCCATCGACGCGTACTGGGTCTCGGCCGCCGAGCACGGCATGAACGCCTCCACCTTCACCGCCCGCGTCATCGCCTCCACCGGCGCGGACGTGGCGGCCAGCATCTCCGGCGCGATCGGCGCCATGTCGGGCCCCCTGCACGGCGGCGCCCCCGCCCGCGTACTGCCGATGATCGAGAAGGTCGAGCAGCTCGGCGACGCCCGCAAGGTCGTCGGCGACATCCTCGACTCCGGCGAGCGGCTGATGGGCTTCGGGCACCGCGTGTACCGCGCCGAGGACCCGCGCGCCCGCGTGCTGCGCCGTACCGCCAAGGAGCTGGACGCGCCCCGCTACGAGGCCGCCAAGGCCCTGGAGGACGCGGCCCTGGCCGAGCTGCGCGAGCGCCGCCCGGACCGTCCGATCGAGACGAACGTGGAGTTCTGGGCCGCGGTCGTCCTCGACTTCGCCGAGGTCCCGACCGCGATGATGCCCGCCATGTTCACCTGCGGCCGCACCGCCGGGTGGGCGGCGCACATCCTGGAGCAGAAGCGCACCGGCCGCCTCGTCCGGCCGAGCGCCCGCTACACCGGTCCCGGCAGCCGCTCCCTCGACGAGGTCGCCGGCGCGGCGGAGGTCCTCAAGCGCAAGGCCGGCTGATCCGGCCCGTACCCCCGCACCGACGCGCCTGAGGCCCCCGGTCGAACCGGGGGCCTTTGCCGTGGGCCCGGGGCCGCGGCTACCTCGCGGGGGCGCCGCCCCGCCCCTCCCCCGGCGGGCAGTCGGCCCGGCCCTGCCCGCCGGCGACGAGGCGCCCGCACACCTGCTTGACCTCCGTCGTCCCGTCCTGCCGGATCGTCGCGAGGATCACCGGCCGGTCGATCACCTGGTGGCCGGCGCCGCGGGAGCCGAACCGCAGCACGCCGCTGGCGCCGTTGCGCAGCACGTCGTGGTCGGGGTCGTTGAGCGCCGCGAACACCGAGCCCGCCGACGGCAGCGCCTTCTCCTGCCAGTACACCTTGCTCGCCACGGTCGCGACCAGGGTCGCCGCGTCGTAGCTGACGGCGGCGCGGGTGATGGACGGCCGCCGCCCCGACGGGTCGTCCCCGTCGTCGGTCATCTCCCGGACCCCCGGGTCGTAGTCGGAGTAGAACGTCTGCGGCGACTGGTCGCCGATCCAGCGCCACGTCCACGCCTCCCGGGCGGCCAGCGGCGTGAAGAACAGGTCGAAGGTGTTCTTGCGGCCGAGCTCCTCGGCGTTGTCGCTGACGTACTTGGCGATCTCGTCGTCGGCGAGGACCAGCGGGCGCTTGGGGCAGGAGAGCTCCAGGACGTTGACGAACGAGCGGAACTCGTCCGACCGCCCCGCGTAGTAGAACAGGTCGGGCTGGTCCTGGCACGCCTCCCTGACCGACTTGTTCAGCTCGCCGGGGTTCTTGTACGGGCGCATCAGCGCCTTGCCGGGCCGGAACGACCGCTGGAAGTCGGTCGCCAGGTTCGCGCTGTAGAGGTCGTCGGGGTCGCCGTCGTAGATGACGACCGCGTCGTCCACCTTCTTGCCGCCGACGTCGCCGTGCCGCGCCCAGTACGCGGCGTGCCGGGCGGTCCGCGCGTTGGGGGACGCGAGCCGGAAGTAGTACGGCGAGTAGCCGGCGTCGCCGTCGAGCAGCGCCGTCCCGTCGTAGCTGTTGGCGGTGCCGACGAGGGGCAGCGCCGACTTGGCCAGCAGCCTGATCGCTTGCTGGGTCTGCCGGCGGCTCTGCTCGAACCCGATCACCGCGACGATCGAGCGGTCCTTGAGCGCCAGCCCGCGGATCTGCTCGGCGACGTCCTCGGCGTAGCGGAACTTGGCGCCCGCGTTGGCGACCAGCACCCGCAGCCGCAGGTCGTCGCCCTCGGCGGCGTCGTTGAACCGCTTCTGCGCGATCGACAGCCCGATCAGCTCGCCCTGGACCCCGGCGAGCAGGTCGATCCGCTTGTTCTTGATGGACGGGTCGGCGGTCACCGGGCCGAGGTAGACCACGGTCGCGTACGGCTTGCCGGACTCCATGACGTGGTCGTTCAGCGACTCGATCCGGTCGAGGACCTTGTTGAGCCGGTTGTCGTTGTTCTTGCCGCCGGAGTCCTCGCCGAAGCGGAACGACCCGTCGGTGATGCCGACGCACTCGCCGTTCGCCATCCGCCTGATGCCGAACGGGGAGCAGTACCGCACCACCTGCACGGAGATCACCGAGACGGACGCGGCGGCGACCGCGACCATGGCGATCCACGGCAGCGCCGGATGGGCGAGCCGGGGGCGGCGCCGCACCGGACGCACGGGCGGCAGGTCGCCGCCCGGGTCGCGGGTGACGTCCACGCGCAGCTCGCGGCGCGACCCGAGGGCGCCGACGCGGCGCTGCTCGCGCGTGTAGCGGTCCCACAGGCCGCGCGCGGCGATGACGCTCTGCGGCTCGTCCGAGGCCACGTCCACCCGGACGGCCCGCGCGAGCCGCTCCAGCAGCCGGAGCCCGGACGGGTCGGCCGGGTCGGCGCCCGCCGGGGCGGCCGGGTCGACTCCGGCGACGACGATGAGCGGGTCGAAGCCGGGAAGCCGGTCGCTCGCCTGGCTGTCGGCGCGGACCCGCTCGACCAGCTCCACGAACGCCACCCCGGGATGCCCGGCGGACAGGTGCTCGAAGATCAGCACCGGGTAGCGGACCCGGGCCCACGCGGCGCGCCGGTAGTCGCGCCGGTAGTTGCGGCGCAGGTCCTCCAGGAAGGCGGCGACGAGCAGCAGGTCGAGCTGCTCCCCGTGGTCGTCCGGCTCGACCGGGCGGGGGTCGAACACGCCGAGCGCGAGGCCGAGGAAGCCGGTGGAGTCGCGGTCGACGTAGGGCTGGCGCAGGAACCAGCCGAACCGCCGCACCCCGTACCAGCCGCGCGTCCGGGCGACGATCTGCACGGTCACGAACGCCAGCCCGATCACGGCCGCGAGCACGGCGGAGGCGAGGTCGAGCGCCGCCGCCGTCCCGGCGCTGATCAGCGCGACGGCGGCGATGCCGATGGGAGCGATCTGCTCCAGGAACGATAAGAACGTGGCGGGCCTGCCGCGCACCTCCTCGATGTCGCGCAGGACGTCCCGGCCGCGCCGCCGGATCACCCGGTTGAGCTCGCGGCGGCGCGCGTTCTCGTTGTCGCCGACCGGCGGGTGCGTCAGCCGCCGGACGAGCAGGTGGTTCTCGCGCTCGGACGAGGAGGCGCCGCGCGGCGGCGGGCGGTCGCCGGCCAGCCGGATCTCCCGCAGGTCGCGCAGCCACAGCGCCATCTCCAGCAGCGGGAACCGCAGCGCGGGCTCGCCGCGGGCGCGGCTGCTCGGCTGCGACAGCTCGCGCTTGGCCTCGCGCAGCACGCCCGCGACGTCGGTGGCGGGCGTGTCGGCCGCGATGTGCGACACCGGGGCCCGCTCGTCCTCGCAGCGGGACTTGAGCATCTCGGCGGCGTGGGAGGCGGCGCGGTCCGGCCCGAGCAGCAGGAGCAGGGGCCGCAGCCGCTCCCGCCACCGCCACGGCGGCCGCTCCCGCAGCCGTTCGAACAGGTCGAGGACCCCGCGCAGCCGATCCTCGCTCAGGATCCGGTCGCCGTCGCCCGCCATGCGCCCGCCTCGCTTCCGTGTCTCGCCCGCCTCTGCCCGGCCGCCCCCGACTCGCCCGCCCTCGTTCAGATTGGACGCGGCGAACGGCCGATCGGATCGAAACCTTCCGCTGATCATGCGCCGGTTCCCGAAACCCGGCCACTTTGTCATCATGGGCGGCATGAGAGAAGCCCCCTCCGGAGACGACGAGCCGCTCGAGGGCGACATCGGCCCCGCGGCCGGCGCCGCGACCCGTACGGCGCCCGGCACCGCCGCGGCGCCCGCGGTCTCGGAGGCGGCGGAGGCGGCGCAGGCGCTGAGGCGGTTCGACGCGGAGCGCGAGGAGCGCCGCCGCGCCACCAACGCCGTCGCGGGACGGATCGCCGTCGCGGTCGCGGCCCTCTTCCTGGCGTTCCTCATCTACGACTCCGCCACCACGGCCGTGCGGGCGCATTCCAGGGGCGACGCCTGGATCTACCCGCCGGCCGTCGTCGGCGGCGCCTGCGCCGCCGGCCTGGTCGCCCTGCTGACCTGGGGGTGGCGCCGCCGGCGTCTCGGGATGTGAACCCGGCCCACGATCTTCGCCGCAGGTCAGATAGCCTCGTGTGAGTGACCGACAGCGCGAATCCCACCATCGACATTCCCGCCGATCTCAGGCCCGCCGACGGCCGTTTCGGGTGCGGTCCCTCCAAGGTCCGTCCCGAGCAGCTCGCCGCCCTGGCCGAGTCCGGCTCGACCTACATGGGCACCTCGCACCGGCAGAAGCCGGTGAAATCCCTCGTCGGCCGCGTCCGCGAGGGGCTGGCCGAGCTCTTCTCGCTGCCCGAGGGGTACGAGGTCCTGCTCAGCAACGGCGGCACCACGGCCTTCTGGGACGCGGCCGCGTTCGGCCTCGTCCGCCAGCGGTCGCAGCACCTGACCTTCGGCGAGTTCTCCAGCAAGTTCGCCAAGGTCACCACGGGCGCGCCCTGGCTGGGGGACCCCACCGTCATCTCCGCCCCGCCCGGAACGCACCCCGAGGCGTCCGCCGAGTCGGACGTGGACGTCTACGCGCTCACCCACAACGAGACCTCGACCGGCGTCGCCATGCCGATCAAGCGCCCGGCGGGCACGACCGCGCGGGACGGCCTCGTCCTGGTGGACGCCACGTCCGGCGCGGGCGGCCTCCCCGTGGACGTGTCCGAGACCGACGTCTACTACTTCGCTCCGCAGAAGTGCTTCGCCGCGGACGGCGGCCTGTGGGTCGCGCTCGCGTCCCCGGCGGCGCTTGAGCGGATCGACGAGATCGCCTCGTCCGACCGGTACGTCCCGGAGTTCTTCAACCTGAAGACGGTCGTCGACAACTCCGCCAAGGACCAGACGTACAACACCCCGGCCGTGGCCACGCTGCTGCTGCTCGCCGAGCAGATCGAGTGGATGAACGGGCAGGGCGGCCTCCGCTGGACGACGTCCCGCACGGCCGACTCGTCCCAGCGGCTCTACACGTGGGCCGAGAAGACCTCGTACACGACGCCGTTCGTGGTCGACCCGGCGCAGCGCTCGCAGGTCGTCGGCACGATCGACTTCAACGACGAGGTGGACGCGGCGGCCGTGGCCAAGACGCTGCGCGCCAACGGCATCGTCGACACCGAGCCGTACCGCAAGCTGGGCCGCAACCAGCTGCGCATCGGCATGTTCCCCGCGATCGACCCGGCCGACGTCGAGGCGCTGACCGCCTGCGTCGACTACGTCGTCGAGCGCCTCTGAGACGAGCCGGAGCCCTCGGGGGGCCACGCCGCTCCCCCGAGGGCCGGTTCAGGCGACGGTCAGCAGCCCGCCGGTGCCGCCCGCCCGTTCCACCACGTGGTGGAGCAGGCCGGCCTGGTCGGCCGCGGTGTCGGCCGGAGTGAAGCCCGTCCAGACGCGCGGGTCCATGTCGGTGTCCCGCGCCGTGGGCACGAAGTCCGCCGTCGCGAGGACCTCGGGCAGGTCGCGGCGCCCGGGCCGACGCTCCATGCCGACCTTCAGGTAGGTGCCCTCGCGCAGCAGCACGACGGTGGCGAACCGGACCCGGGTGTGCCGTTCGACCTCCCGGAACCAGCGCGGGTTGGACCCCCAGTAGATGTTCTGGTCGGTGTCCACGGCCATCGCGAGCGGGCTGAGCGCGCCGCGCGCCAGGTGCACCTCGGTGGGGCGGTCGCGCTCGACCCATGCCAGCGCGACCCGTCCGACCAGGGCCTGGAGGACGCCGGTGATCTCGGCCGGGGCCCGGCGGCCGGCCAGCAGCTGGAAGATCGGCTCGCTGTCGGTGGCGCCGGACGCGGGCGGCGGCGCGAACCGCTTCCGCAGGCCGGCCACGTCGATGTCGCCGTTGTGCGTGCCGACGACCGTGGCCGACAGCCCGGGGACGACCATGGGGCTGGCGTTGGCCGCCTCCGCCGGGGATCCCTGCGTCGCCCATCGGGTGTGCCCGATGGCCACGGCCGCACGGTCCAGCCCGGACAGGAACTCCGGCCGCCAGACCCCCGAGAACCGGCCGCGTCCCTTCACCACCCGGCAGCCCCCGCCGCCGAGTCCCGGCGGGGCGCCGATCAGCGCCAGGCCGGCCGAGTCGGTCCCCCGCTCCTCGGCGAGCGCGCCCAGCATGACGAACACGTCCGACGCCCGACCCGGGTCGGCCGCGAACGGCGAGCGCACCACCCCGAACAATCCGCACATGCAGGATGAGATGCAGACCAGGGCCGGACGGTTCGAGGCCGCCTGACCTCGTCGAGTGCGGCCGCGCTTTCGCCCCCGCCTGTTCCGCACTCTCCGTGACCGGCCGCGTCATCGATTATCGCCCCAGCGGCACCATTGGCCCCGGCCAATTCCCGTCAATGACCAAGGACCGGACACGCGGCCGTGTCTAGGGCCCTGGGGCCCGGTTTCATGGCCGAATGTGGACCTTTCGCGCGCCGTTGATCAACACTCGGCGCTTCGGCGAGAATGGCCAGGTAGAGCTACCATCGGAGAGAAGAGTGGAAAATTCCACTCTTCTGGGCCGCATCCGCCACGACGCCGGGCGACTCCCACCCGCACATGCCTCGGCCAGGCCGAACGTCCTTTCCGTCAACGCATGTCAGGACGGATGTGACAAGATTCTTCGAACCTGTCACCGCCGCCGGGAACCTTGGCGTCGCACGCGGCATCGAACAATGTGACGCTCCCCGGTTTTGATGCCGGCACCCTGCCGGAAGGGCCAATCCCTTGAATGGTTACAGCCGTAATGACTATAGTCAGCGACTCCGTGACCAGGCGAATAGGTCGTCTGCCGTTCGGTCGCCGTTCAGGACGGGAGGGGTCCGCCCGGTGAGGCCAAAAGATCATCCGAGGTGCCCGTGACCGCGGTGGTGCTCGTCGGCGACTTTCCCAGCACCGGCATTCTGCAGGCCGCGGTGGCCCAGCGGGTGGCCGTGGAGGGTCCGGGCGACGAGGCCGCGCCCGCCTTCGTCGACCACATGGCGCACGCCCTTCGGCAGCGCGGCGCCGTGCTGGTGCTGTATCCGGCGTGGAAGAGGGGCCGTGCGCAACGGCTGGTACGCCTGGCACGCTCCGCTCTGCTCACCGACCGGATCGCCGGGCTGCCGCTGGACGTGCCACCGCTCGCGCTGTCGCTGGTCGCCGACCAGTTGACGTTCGCGTCGGCCCACGCACGGCCCGGGGTCCTCGCGACCCTCGTCCACCGGCTCTGCGAGACCGTCCATGCGGGGGCCTGGGTGAACAGCGTGGCGCGCCTGGAGCACGTCAAGACCGGACTCGGGGCGCACGTCTCCTCCTATCTGCCCGGCGGCGGTTTCGCGGTGACGGCCGGCGCGCACCCGGAGGTGCACCGCATCACCGCCTCCAAGCCCGTCCCGCAACCGGCGTCGCGGCCCGCCGACCCTGTGCTGATGCTGGTGGCCGACGCGAACGGCGATGCCGGATGGCTCCAGAGCAAGATGCGACCGGTGCTCGCCGCCGTGTCGTCGACCCCTGTGGCCCCGCAACCGATGAGCGCGGACTACTGGGGGACGAAGAAGTACACCGAGTTCGTCGCGTTCAGCGGACATCCGCGGGCGCTGCAGAGCCTCCTGGCCGGTTCTCCGTACAGGCCGTGCGGATGGTGCGGCGAACCGACCGCCCTGCCCGAGTGCCCGTTCTGCCTCATGGTCCAGCCCGCCGAAGAAGCGCCTCCCGCCGGGCCCGTTCCCCCAGGACGATCCCAGCCGTCGGCCGTTCGGCCACGGCCGCCCGCCCCGCATCCCGGGGACCGCTCCTCCCAGGCCCCGGATGCGGGTACCTGGGAGGGGGACCGAACGCGTGTGCAACCTCCCCCGGGCTCCTGGGGCAACGGCGCCGCACCGGCATCCCGCCGCAACGGCGGAACGGCACCGGTCGGACCGGCCGGCGTCCCCGGACCCACCGACATCGGACGCCCGCCTCCGCCCGCGGGTGCGGCGTCGCCCGACATACTCCTCGACGGTTCCGCGGCCCCGCCCGCCGCGGACACCGACCCCCCGCCCGAGCGGGTCCCCGTTACGGCTCCGGACGACGAGTGGCCGCGCAACGGCACCGTCGTCTTCCGCCCCCGGGGCCACCGGTAAAGCCTCCATGCCCCCTCTGCTAGGAAACGGAGTCCCATGAACCCGCGCCAGCGACGTGGAGTTCTGCTGATGGTCTTGGCTGCGTTGGGTGCCGTCGCCGTGTTCATCAGCATCGTCGGATACGTCGGCTCGGTGCGGGCCGAGGTCGGCGTGAAGACGGACGTACTCAGGCTTAAGCGGCCGATCGCGGCCTTCGACCTGGTCACCACCGACGACCTCGAACGGATCCGGGTACCGCGCAAGTGGTCCCCGGACACCATGGTGACGGACCTGTCGCAGTTGGACGGGAAGGTCGCCGCCGCCGACCTCCCGGCGGGCGCCTTCCTGCAGGTCGGCATGCTCGTCCCGGGTCCGGTCCTGCAGCCGGGGCAGCGCGAGATCGCCATCATGATCGACGCTGAGACCGGGGTGGCGGGCAAGGTGCGCAAGGGCATGGCGGTGGACATCTACGCCACCTACCAGAACCAGCAGGGCAACCGGCAGGAGTCCTGCGCCGCGCGGATCGTCAAGGCCGCCAGGGTCATCCAGATCGGCCAGGAGACCAAGGTGCAGGACGAGAAGGACAACACGGTCACCGACTCCCAGGTGCCGATCACCTTCGCGCTGAGTGCCGCCGACAGCCTGAAGCTCACCCGCGAGGAGAGCTTCGCGAACAAGATCAGGCTGGCACTGATCGGCGGGTCCGGGCAGGGTCTGGACGGCGTCAAGCTCCCGCCCGTCTGCGAAACGCTCCCGGCGAGGTGACGGCGCATGCCCATCCGAGTACTGCTGGGTGTCGACGACCGCCAGTTCACCACCGTGCTGACCGGCCAGTTCCGCGAGCTGAACGACATCGAGGTCGTCGCGGTCCAGAACAGCTCCGACGACGTGGCGGCGAGCGTGGCCGCCGACCCCGGGCTCGACGTGGTCCTCGTCCATGAGCGGCTGGGCCCGCTGCCCGCGTTCGACCTCGTCCGCGACTTGGTCGTCAGGTATCCCCAGCTCGCGGTCGTGCTCATCGCCGACACCTCGAGCGCCGACACGTTCGCGGCCGCCATGTCCGCCGGGGCGCGCGGCGTCGTCTCGAACGAGCCGACGCTGTCGGAACTGCAGAGCCGGGTGTCTCAGGCCGCCGAGTGGTCGCGCACGATGCACCGGTATTTCGTCTCGGCCGAGGCCGCTCCGGGCTCCACCGGTCTGGGCAGGCTCGTGACCCTGTGCGGGGCCAAGGGCGGAGTCGGCGTCACGACGCTGGCCATCCACACGGCCATCGCGGTCGCCACCACCGGGCAGAAGGTGTGCCTTGTGGAGATGGATCTTCAAAAGGGCGACATCTCCGCCTATCTGGACGTCCAGCACCGGCACAGCATCGCCGACCTGGCGGCCGCCGCCGGCGACCTGGATGGCGCGGTCGTCGCGGAGGCGCTGTACGTTCACACGCTCGGACCGCATCTGCTGCTCGGCCCCGAACGGGGGGAGGACTCCGAAGAACTCTCCGCCCGCGCCAGCCGGCAGATCCTCACGTTGATCAGGTCGCGGTACGACGTGGTCATCGTCGACGGCGGCTCCCACATGACCGACGCGAACGCGGTCGCCGTCGAGGTGGCGGACGAGGTCGTGATCGTGGCGACCCCGGACGTCCCGGCACTGCGGTCGGTCAAGCGACTCACCGGGATGTGGGGGCGCCTCGCCATCCGGAAGAAGGAGGACGTCTCGGTGCTCCTGGCCAAGCACGGCAGGCGCAACGAGATCCAGCCGGAACTGGCCCGCAAGATGGTGGGCTCGCCTCTGCGGAAGGTCACCGTGCCCGCCTGTTTCAGGGCCTTGGAGGAGGCTGCCAACACCGGGCGTCCCGACGCGGTGCGCCACCCCGAGTTCCGGAAGGCGGTCGGGCAGCTCGCCGCCGATCTAGGCCTGACCGGCGGCGAGGCCGGCGCCGCGGCGCCCGTGAAGGCGGCGGGCGACCGGGGCGCCGTCGCGCTGGAGTTCGCGGGCATGGTCCCGCTCATCGGGCTGGTGGGCCTGGTCGTCTGGCAGGTGGTGCTGGTCGGCCTGACGTCCATGTACTCCAGCCATGCCTCCAACGAGGCGGCGCGTGTCGTGGCGGTGACCGGATACGACCATCGGGACACCGAGGAGGCGCGCAGGAACCGGGAGGAGGTGCGACGGCGCGCGGTCACCGGCATCTACGGCAAGTGGAAGGACGAGCACCTGCACCTCGACGTCCAGGACGGCTACGCGGAGGTCACCATCGACACACCCGTCCTGCTGCCCGGCCTGCGCAGCTCCTGGGGCATCAGGACCCGGGCCAGGATCGTCAACGAACGGGACCGGGAGGCGCGATGAACCTGCTTCGCGGGCGGCACGACCGCGGGGCCGCCGCACTGGAGTTCGCCGGAGTCTTCCCGCTCGCGGCCTTCGTCATCTTCCTGGCCTTCCAGGGCTATGTGGCCTCCACCACGGTCGAGCGCGTGGACAACGCGGCGCGCACCGGCGCCCGTGAGGCGGGGAAGCGATACGAGCCAGGGCTCTGCGAGGAGTTCGCGAACCGCGCGATGCCCGGATGGCTGAACGACTACACGATCGACGGAGGACACCGCTCGGTGAGCGGGGACGACGGCGTCTACTGCCGCGTCCGGGCGCAGCTCCCGCTGATATGGAAGGGCATCCCGTTGGACTACACCGTGACCCGCTCCGTCACCATGCCCCTGGGGTGAGGAATGGCACTGAAGGATCGGCTTGAGGACGACCGATCGGCCGGCGACAGGACCAGCAGGCACACGGTCGGCCACTGGCGGCAGCGGCTGCTCGAAGAGATCAACCTCGACGAGCTGGCCCGGCTCAGCATGGCGCAGCGGCGGGCCCGGCTGGAGAAGGTGACGGGTCTGCTGGTCTCCCGCGAGGGCCCGGTGCTGGCCGTGGACGAGCGGGCGAACCTCATCCGCCGGGTGGTGGACGAGGCGCTCGGCCTCGGTGTGCTGGAACCGCTGCTCGCGGATCCGAACGTCACCGAGATCATGGTGAACGGCCCGGACGCGGTGTTCGTGGAGCGGTTCGGGATCGTGCACCGGCTCGACAGCGGCTTCGCCAGCGAGGACCAGCTCTACCAGACCATCGATCGGATCGTCGCGCAGGTCAACCGGCGCGTGGACGAGTCCAGCCCGATGGTGGACGCGCGCCTGCCCACCGGGGAGCGCGTCAACGTGATCATTCCGCCGCTCTCCCTGGCCGGGCCCGTCCTCACCATCCGGCGCTTCCCCCGCGCTTACACCGTCGAGGAACTCGTCGAGATGAAGTCGCTGGACGCCGCGACGGGCATGCTGCTGGCGGCATTCGTCCGGGCCCGGCTGAACCTGGTCATCTCGGGCGGCACGGGCACCGGGAAGACCACGATGCTCAACGCGCTGTCGGCCTTCGTCCCGGGGACCGAGCGCATCATCACGATCGAGGACTCGGCCGAGCTCCAGCTGCGGCAGGAGCACGTCGTCCCGCTGGAGGCGCGCCCGCCGAACATCGAGGGCATGGGATCGATCACCATCCGGGACCTGGTCCGCAACGCGCTGCGCATGCGCCCCGACCGCATCATCGTCGGCGAGGTCCGCGGTGGCGAGACCCTGGACATGCTCCAGGCGATGAACACCGGTCACGACGGTTCGCTGGTGACCGTGCATGCCAACTCCACCGAGGACACCGTGCACCGGCTCCGGACGCTGGCGAGCATGAGCGACGTCAAGCTCCCCTACGAGGCGATCAACGCCCAGATCAGCAGCGCCATCGACGCGGTCGTCCAGCTGAGCAGGGGCCCGGACGGGTCACGCCGGATCGTCGAAGTGGCCGTCGTCGAGAACGAGGGCGATGGGGAACTCGCACTCCGGCAGGCCATGCGGTTCGAGACCGAACCGGTGGGTGCGGATCGCGTCGTACGCGGCGTGTTCACCCCGCGCCCGCTGTCCGACCGGCTGGCCAGAAGGCTCTTCTACGCCGGGGAAGCGGTGCCGCCCGCCTTCGCGCCCGCGGGCTCCCGGGGACGACGCGCGGACGCCGGGGCCGATGACGGCACGACGGAAAGGAAGTCCCTGCGATGAATGTGCCCTATCCGCTCATCCTGCTGGTGCTCGTGGTGACTCTGGCTCTCGCGATCTTGGGGGTCGCGGAGCTCGGCGCCGGCTGGGGACAGCGGCGGCAGCTCGTCGCCCGCTCGGCGCTCGGACCCGACGGGCGCGTGATGACGCTGAGAGGCCGGCTCGACATGGCCGTCCGCCGCACCGGCGTCGGGAGGGCGGTGGCCCGGCGGCTGGCCGTCTCCGGCACCCGGATGAGCGTCACGACCTTCCTGGGCCTGATGGTCGCCGGTTGCGCGGTGGCGATCGTCCTCATCGGGCGGTGGATCGCCCCCGTGTTCGGCCTCGCCGCCGCGGCCGGGGTCGGGGTCCTCTTCTTCGCCTACGTGCGCCGCCGGGAGGAGCGCCGCAAGGAGGAGTTCATCGCCCAGCTTCCCGAGCTGGCGCGGGTACTGTCCAACGCCACCCACGCGGGTCTGGTGATGCGCACCGCCATCGAGATCGCCGCGGACGAGCTCGCCGCCCCGGCGGGCGAGGAGCTCAAGCGCACGGCCGACGCCCTGCGGATCGGCCAGCCGGTGGACGAGGCGCTGCGCGACCTCGCCGAGCGGCTGCCGTCTCGCGAGCTGGGCGTCCTGGTCAGCACGCTGGTCGTCTCGGCGCGGGCGGGCGGCTCACTGGTCACCGCGCTGCGCACGATCGCGACCACGCTGGAGGAACGCAAGGAGACGCGGCGCGAGGTCAAGACGATCATGGGTGAGGCCGTGGTGACCAACTGGGCGATCGGCGTGCTCAGCGTGGTCGGGCTGGGGCTGGTCAACCTGCTCCAGCCCGGCGCGTTGCGGCTCATGAGCGAGCACCTCGTCGGTCAGGTCCTCCTCGCCACCGCCGCGACGCTCTTCGTCTCCAGCCTCCTGATCATTCGCCGGATCACCCGGATCGACGTGTGAGGCCCCCATGCTGACCGTCATCACGCTCGGTGGGAGCGCCGTGCTCTGTGTGCTCCTCGGCGTCTGGGGCCTCGCGCTGGCGACCTCCGGCCAGAAGATCAACGCGTCGGCGATCCCGTCGTCGGGCACGTCGGCGACGCGGGAGGTCTTCGTCCTGGACGTCATCGCGGAGCGGCTCGGGACGCCGTTCACCCGTTCCGTCATGGAGCTGGTTCAACCGTGGCGGCGCAGCATCCGCGGGCGGATCGACGCGGCGGGCCGCCCCGGCGGAATGACCGTGGAATCGTACGCGCGCCGAACGGCCGGCTATGTGGTGCTGTTCGGCTTGCTCGGGCTCCTTCTCATGCTGACAGGACACCCGTTCTTCGGCCTCCTCTGCTTCGCCGGCTGGCTCCAGCCCGAACTGATGCTGTACGGACGGAAGGCCTCCCGGCAGGACGACATCCAGCGTTCGATGCCCGACCTGCTGGACGTGCTGGCGGTCACGGTCAGCGCGGGGCTCAGCTTCCGGACGGCGCTCGGCCGGGCGGCCGAGAGCATGCCCGGCCCGCTGGCTGAGGAGTTCCTCATCGCGCTGCGGCAGATGGAACTGGGCACGCCCCGTCGCGAGGCGTTCGAGGATCTGCGGGAGCGCAACGACTCCGAGGCCGTCAACCAGTTCGTGACGGCGCTCCTCCAGGCGGAGGAACTGGGCGCGCCGTTGGGCGACGCGCTGGTGGACATCAGCAACGATCTGCGTCGGACGTCGGCGCAGTGGGCCAAACGCAAGGCCCAGCGGACCACCCCCAAGATCACCGCGGTGACGATGGCTTTGACGCTGCCCGCGCTGATGCTGATCGTGTTGGGGGCACTCTTCTACGGGTCGGGAGCGAGCACGGGTGGCATCTTCGGCAACTGAGAAGTTACGTCCGGACGGCGGACCGGTGCCCGAACGCGTCGGGGCCGCGTTCCGGATGCTCATGCAGATCCGGATGCTCATCGCCGCGGTGACCCTGCTGCTGGTCTCCGCCCAGGAGGTGACCGCCGCCTCGTTCCTGCTGGTGCTGCTCATCGTGGTGCTGTCGTGGCTGGCGGCCCGCAGCTGGCGGTTCATCGCGCCGCACCTCGCCGCGCACCCGCTGCTGTTCGCGCTGGACATGGTCGTGCTCTACACCGTGCTCGGCATCGGCGGCGTCTCGGGTCCGTTCTTCCTGTCCACGGTGGTGACGGCCGCGCTGGCGGGGCTCATCTACCGGTGGCAGGGGATGCTCGTCGTCGCGGGTCTGCAGATGGTGTGCTACTACACGACCTACTCCCTGACGGTGTCCGAGCACATCGACATCGACTTCCAGATGGTGCTGGGCCAGCCCCTCTATTATCCGCTGGCCGGTTTCGCTGGGGTGGCGTTGCGTCATCTACTGGACGACCTGGTCACCAAGGAGGCCGAACTGCGCCGGGCGGAGGTGAACGCCGCCGCGGCGGAGGAGCGCACCCGGCTCGCCCGGGAGATGCATGACTCCCTGGCCAAGACACTGCGCGGCATCGCCATGGCGGCCGCGGCCCTGCCGGCCTGGGTGTGCCGGGACCAGGCGCGGGCGGTGCAAGAGGCCCGCACCGTCGCGCTCGCCGCCGAGATCGCCTCCCGGGAGGCTCGGCAGCTGCTCACCGAACTGCGCCAGGAGTCGCCCGTCCGCCCCCTCCCGGACGTCGTCCGCGAGGTCACCGAAGACTGGGGAGCCGCCGTCGGCATCGGCGTGACCTGCCGGGTCGACGACTCGGTGGATCTTCCTCTGCGCGCACGCCACGAGTTGAAGGCGATCCTCGGCGAGGCGCTGGCGAACGTCCAGCGGCATGCCGGCGCGGCCCGGGTCGAGGTCTTCCTGGCGTGGGACGGCGGGGACGCAGTGCTCACGGTGGCCGACGACGGATGCGGCTTCGAGATACAGGCCCCGAGCATGCTGGCCGCGGGCGGCCATTACGGCTTGATCGGTCTGCGCGAGAGGGCGGAGCGCGTCGGTGGAACAGTCCAGATGGATTCGGAGCCGGGCCGCGGCACCACCGTCACCGTCAGGCTCTCCCTCAGGAAACCAGCAGACGAATCACTTGCCGAGGTGTGACGCATGGGCGTGAAAGTGATGGTCGTCGATGACAACGTCGTCGTACGCATGGGCCTTGTGTCCCTGCTGGAGGCCGAGGGCTTCGACGTGGTGGGCCAGGCGGGCGACGGCGCGACGGCACTGGAGCTGGCCCGGCGCCTGAGACCCGACCTGGTGTTGCTCGACGTGCAGATGCCGCTCGTGGGAGGCGTCGAGGCGGCGGGCGAGATCAGCGAGATCAGCAAGGTCGTCATGCTGACCTACACGGAGGACTCCGAGGTGGTGCGGGCGGCCATCGCCAACGGCGCCATCGGATACCTGGTCCACGGTTCGTTCACCCCTGCCGAGCTCACCACGGCGGTGAACGGTGCGCTGAAGGGCGGCCACCCGCTCTCGGAGGCCGCGCTCTCCGCACTCGTCGGCGCGGTGCGCGATCGGCCGACCGCCACCGATCACGAACCGGTCGAACCGGCGCGGCACGACGCGGACACCGCCCGGACCGACGCGGACACGGCCCAGCCCGGCAGGCCGTCCGGACCTCCGTACGCTCGCGGCGCCATCGGGCCCGGTCCCCGGGGGGCGGATCGGTTCGACTTGTCCGTCCGCGAGGCGGATGTGATGCGGCTGATCGTGCAGGGCTGCTCCAACCGGGACATCGCCGAGCGGCTGTTCCTCGCCGAGAAAACGATAAAGAACCACGTGAATCGCATCTATGCGAAACTCGGCGTCACTTCGCGCGCGGCCGCGATAGCGCATTGGCTGGGCACCGCGGAGGAGGGCGGGCATTGATGCACCGTATCCAGGGGCCCGGGTCCGGGTCCGAAGGCCCTATGAGGCGTCGGAACGACAGGGCCGAAATAGGGTCGCCGGACCCTGGGGCTACCACGAGGGCTTCCGTAGAGTTCTTGCCAACGGAGCGAATCAGGCAAGAGCCGGAGGCAGCAGATGAATCAAATCATCCCTCTTTACGTAACTGCGCAGACGTTCGTTCAGGACAGGGCCGACGGCGTCCAGGAGCGCGCCGCCGGCGTCATCCGGGAGCTCAGGGAG
The DNA here is from genome assembly GCF_040639875.1 of Actinomadura sp. NPDC023710. Taxonomy (NCBI): domain Bacteria; kingdom Bacillati; phylum Actinomycetota; class Actinomycetes; order Streptosporangiales; family Thermomonosporaceae; genus Actinomadura; species Actinomadura sp. NPDC023710. Next base: position 31,807 of record NZ_JBFAGB010000045.1, on the reverse strand, counting down.
CGGCGGGACCGCGGGGCGACCGGCATCGAGTACGCGGCTCTGATCCTGGTGGCCGCGGCGGTCATCGGCGTGCTGATCGCCGTCGTCAACTCCACGCTGAAGACGCAGTTCACGAACGCCATCAACAACCTGTTCGGCGGGGGCAACGGCGGAGGGGGCGGACAGCCCACGCCGAAGCCCACCAAGAAACCCTGACAGACCAGCTGGCCAAGGCCCCGACCTGTGGCCCGCCGACCCGTCATGAGCGGTGGAGAAAGTCACCTACATGGTGCCTTCTCCATCGCTCTTTTTATTGCCTGGAGCCGAAATGAGGAAGGTCATGAAAGCGATGGGAAATGGCGTGCGCGGCATGGCTGCCTGGACCGCGCTGCTGATGGCGGGGATCGTCGCGCTGGCCGGCTGCGGCGGCGACGAAAAGAAGCCGCGGCCAGGTTCACAGTCCGGCGGAACCGGAAAGTCCGCCCCCGCGGTGGGACGCTCGGTCCCGATGGCCCTGAAGGGGGGACCGGCGCATCTGGAGTTGACGGCGCTGAGCCGGACGTCGGCGGGCGCGGTGACGGCGCAGATGAGGCTTGTGAACGACGGACAGGCGCCGCTGCGACCGTCCGACGCCTTCGGTGACCAGTCCAACGACCCCGACTCGGGGAACGTGCTGTTCGCCAGTGGCCTCGGCCTGCTGGACGGGCTCGGCAACAGGTTCTATATGCCGCTGCAGACCGCGGACCACGCCTGCCTGTGCTCTGACCTGTCCGGCACCGAGGTGTCCCCTGGCGGGTCGGCCGACATCTTCGCGGTCTTCCCGGCCCCGCCGCCGCAGGTGCGTTCGGTGACGCTCGCACTGCCGACCGGCGCGGCGGTCCAGGACGTACCGCTCGGCAGCGGCCCCGTCCGCCCGGTCGCGGGCCAGACCGTCGACCCGGCCTCCGCGCGACTGGCCGAGCCGAAGATCCTCACCGTGTCCAGCCTGTCCGAGAGCGACGACGAGTCGATCACCGAGGACGCCGACAACCGCTCCGTGCGGCTGTCCTCCGACGTGCTGTTCGCCCTGAACAAGGCGGATCTCACTCCGCGTGCCTCGGCACTGCTGGACAACCTCGCCAAGCAGGTCGACGCCTCCCGCGGGACCACCGTGACGGTGGACGGGTACACCGACACCTCGGGCAACGACGCCATCAACCAGCCGCTGTCCGAGCGACGGGCGCAGACGGTGACCGCCCGGCTCAAGCAGCTGGTCACCCGGCAGGGCGTGGCGTTCAAGGCGGCCGGGCACGGGTCCGGGGACCCGGTCGCGCCGAACGACAGCGAGCAGGGGCGGCGCAAGAACCGGCGGGTCACGGTGACCTTCGCACGGCCGACGCCGCCCGCCGCCCCGCCCGCGCAGGGCAGGCCCTTCGAATACGGGAGGGGAGTGCCGCCCGTGCTGGGCAGCGCCACGTTCACATCGCCCGAGGCCGAGGGCCTGAAGATCGAGGTCAACGGTCTGCACCGGGACTCCTCCGGGGTGACCGCGCTGGTGTGGACCGTCCGCAACACCGGCTCGTCCACGATCGATGTGCTGTCGCGGCTCGATCGCAGCTCCAGCGTGCACGGAAGCTTCCCCCTGCAGCGCGGCTCCGCCGCCGGCGGCGTCCTGCTGCTGGACCCGGTGGCGAGAACACGGTACTACCCGCTGGAGACGTCCAATGGGCAGTGCGTCTGCTCGTCGCTGCGGTCGCAGAGCGGCAAGGCCGAGCTGGCCCCGGGGGAATCATTCACCCTCTGGGGCGCCTACAAGGTTCCCGCGACGACGAGCAAGGTCAGTGTGCTGGTGCCCTGGACGCGGCTCAACGACGCCACCGTCTCGGGCCTGAACGTCCGCTGATCGAGGTCCTGGCGGGGCCGGCGCTCAAATCCGGTCGACGACGAGATCGTCGAACACGGCCACCGTGCTGGGCGCGCCCCACTCGCGGTGCTCGCGTCCGGTGACGAGGCCGAACGCGCCGTCCGGGGGCAGCCCCGGCCGGTCGGTGACGTCAGCGGCGTTCCGCTCGCCGATCCACGCCCTGACCCGGACGCCGCCGTCCGTGCTCTCGCAGGTCGCTCGCAAGCGCTCCGGGCGGCCGGGCCGCCCCATCCGCCGCGGGGACCTCGCCAGCAACGTCCCCGCGTCCGCGCCGCCCTTGCGGATGAGGACCGCGCCCGTGGAGGCGAGCATGACCTCGTATCCGGTGCTCTCGTCCCCGCGGCAGAACACGCCGGCCTCATCCGCCGGATCGGTGGACCGCAGGTGCACGGAGGCGGTGACCGACAGGTTCCGTGGACGTTCCCGGGACGGGGCCCGCACCACACGGTAGCCGCCCATGGCGGTCTTGGAGACGACGTAGCGGCCGTCCTCGACGGCGCCCGCGTAACCGGGCCATGTGCCGACGTCCCAGCCGCTCCCGCCACCGTCGAAGTCCTCGGTCAGTACGTTTCCCTTCGCGCGCGGGGCCGCCTCGGCGTCATCTCCCCCGCGCAGGAACGGCACCGCGGTCGCCGCCGCCAGGACCGCCGCCGCTCCTACGGTCACGGCCCACCGGCGGCGTCCTGTCCAGCCCCTGCGCAGGGAGGCGACCCGTGTGAGGCCGTCGCGTGCGGACCGATGCCCGGCGCGCTCCGGTCGCCGGGGGGTGTCGGGAGACGTCGTCCTGCTCACGATGCCGCTCTGTGCGGCGTGTTCCGGATCACTTTGGCCGGTCAGCTCCTCCAGCACCCGGACGGCGGTGGGCCTCTCCGCCGGATTCTTGGCGAGGGCGCGTAACACCAGGTTCTTCAGGCTCGAACCGAGCCCGTCGAGGTCCGGCTGCCCGTGCACCGTCCGGTAGAGGATCTCGCCGACGTTCTCGCCGGGGAAGGGCGGACGGCCCGTACCGGCGAAGGCCACCACGCAACCCCAGGTGAACACGTCGGCCGCGGGGGTGATCGGCTCGCCCACGAGGCCCTCGGGAGCCATGAAGGACGGCGTGCCCATGGACTGGCCCGTTTCGGTCAGCCGATCGTCGGTGTCGAGCTTGCGCGCGATGCCGAAGTCGATGACCCGCGGCCCGAACGGCGACAGCATGATGTTGGCGGGCTTGAGATCCCGATGGACGACGCCCGCGCTGTGGATCGCGGTCAGCGCCGTCGCCACCCCGGCGGCGAGGGCCTCCAGGTCGGCCCCGCCCAGCGGGCCCCCCTCCGAGACGGCCTCTTCCAGACTAGAGCCGGGAATGTACTCGGTGACGATGTACAGCGGATCGCCGTCCAGGTCGGCGTCAAGCACCGGTGCGGTGCAGAACGGGCGGACGTGGGAGGCCGCGGAGACCTCGCGCCGGAAACGCTCGCGGAACTTCGGCTGGTCGGCGAGCCGCCGGTTGATGACCTTGATCGCCACCTTGCGGCCGCTCGGGTCGTCGGCGAGGTGGACCGTGCCCATGCCGCCCGTCCCGAGGACGCGGATCAGGGTGTAGGGGCCGAGCCTGCGGCCGTGGCGGGGAGCTTCATCTGCGTCCACCGAAGACATGACTACCGAAGGTAGCGACGGTCAGGGCAGGCGGCAAGGGACCAGGGGCGGCCCGGCCCCCGGCCTGCGCACGGCCCGCGCCTCCCCCCTCGGTGATCAGCCGCCGTCCTCCGGCCGGTCGCCCGCGCTCAGGGGCCAGAAGATGCTGCCGGCGCCCCGCTCGGCCCGGGAGCGCAGGGTGTCGACCGTGCAGACCCCAACTTCGGGCTCGTCATGGCCGTTGAAGACGACGAACCGCCAGTGCCTGGAGGCGGCGTCGATGATGCGCCATGCGAGCTGCTCGCTGCCTTTCGTGCGGGAGATCTCAAGCTCGATCTCGGCCGCGACCCTGCCGCCGAGCCGGGCCTCGTACACGGCGAGCTCGTCCGGATCGTCCTCGGGGATGTCCGTGAGATGGACCCAGACGTGTGCGTATCCATCGGAGAGTCTGGCGTCGCCCCGCTCGCCGGGGCCCGTCACCCCGCCGAGCGTGGCCACGAGCCCGATGAACCGGTCCCTGTCGACCTCCTCGCCGAATGCGAGGAACACCGACTCGGCCATGGGGCCTCCTCTCGTCAGGGCACGGGCTCACCGAGGGCCCGCAGTGCCTTCTTCAGTTCGTCCATGGTCTGGACGACCGTCACGCCGGTCTGCAGCCTCAGATTCTTCACCGCCCCGTACTTCATGTTGGGGGCGTAAACAATGATCGGCTTGCTCTGCGGGTTGGTGACCGGATTGTTCTTGTTGCGGGTCGCCTGGGACACCTTACCCTTGGCCTGCCGGCCATTGGCGACCTCCACGATCGCCTTGTTGGTCTCGATGTCGATCTCGCCCTGATTGCCGTTCGGACCATACTTCTTCTCGAAGTTCCGCACGATGGAACGCAGATCCCGGGCGGTTCGGGCCGGCACCCTGACATTGTCATCGGGAGACGTGAGGTTGTCCGCTATCTTCTGATCCACGATCTTGTTTCGAGCCTTCTCGGCGGCCGCGCGCGCGTCCTGCGCCTCCTTCTTGTTCTCGGGCGTCGGGTCCTTGGCGGCCCGCTCCTCAGCGTCCTTCGCCATCTTCTCCAGGTCGTCGGAGAATTTGTCGGCGTCCTCGTAGCGCTTGTTGGCGAGAGCGTCGTCGATATCTTTGATCTTCTGTGCGCGCTCGGCCACGCGCTGCTGCCTGGCCGCCTCCGCGGCCGCCTTGCGGGCCTTGGCCGCGTCATCGCACCCGGCTGCCGCCCGGGCGGGCAGCGTCGGGGTCACCCCCATGCGCCCGTACGATCCGCCTGTCAGCGGGGGCCCGAGGCCACCGACCCGGCAACCGGCGCGTTTCGCCTCCTGCTCGGCTTCATCCGCTTTCTTGCGAGCGTCCTCGGCGGCCTTGCGCGCGGCGGGGACGTCTCCGTTCTCGGCCGCCTTGCGGGCCCGTGCCGCCGCCTCCCCGGCCTCCTTGGCAAGACGGGCCGTCTTGGCGAACTTGCCCGCCTTCCCGGCCTCATCGGCGACTTTGCCGAACTTGCCGATCTTGCTGATGCCCTTGCCGATGTCGTAGAAGGGGATGAACCACGACCCCACGTTCCAGATGCCGCGAAAGACCGCGCGGACCTTCTTGCCGTTGTTCCAGTCCTCGCGCGACTTGTCGTCCCACACGAGCATGGGCACGGACTGTGTTGGATGGGTGATGGCCCACCAGATGCCCTTGGCGGAGTTGATGGGGTGGACGACGAGGTCCTTGAGACCGACCAGATCGCTCCAGACGCCGCCGAGCAGCCCGCCGCCGGCATCCTTGATGAAGGAACCGACTCCGCCGAAGAAATTCCCGACCTGATGACTAAACCCCGAGAGCGCGGCCACGCCGGGCGGCATCCCGGTGTAGGCATCGTTCCAGTGCGGCCCCCAGCGGTCGCCGGGCCGGCCCTTCTGGCCGTCCGAAGGCCGGGACGTATCGCCGTCGGCTGACCCGCCCTTCCCTCTCGTTCCACCCGGAGAAGGGGAGCCGGAAGGTCCGGAATCGGAAGGCGGCGAGCTCGCGCAGCCACCGTCCTGGAAAACCTGGCAAACGGCGTTCCCGGCGCGCGGAGAGAGCAGCCCCGGCGCCATCGCTGCGAGTATGCCGACGATGACGGCGATCGACACGATGACGGCCGCCGCGTACTCGATGCCCGTCGCCCCGGAGTCGCGCCGTGACCGGTCCCACCGCCCGCACCACACCGCATCCGCCTCCCGTCCCCCGTGGCCTTGCCGGAATGTACGCGATTGGCGAATTTCGACGCCTGAGTCCCCGGACCCAATTCGAGGCCCCAAAACGCCGGGGCCCGTGGACGCCCATCACTTTGGGCCCCAGGACCCTGTCGGGAGATGCGAGGTGGTGCTTAGGTCTCTGTGACGGGGCGATCATCTTGAGGCGATGGGAAGCGCTGATGCTGCGGGTGATCCGGCGTGGACGGGGCGGAGCCGGCGACGAGGGAGTCGCCACGTCCGTGCTCGTCATGACGATGGCCGTACTACTCGCCGCGGGACTGCTCATGGTCGGGCGCATCGCGCAGGCCGACGACATGTTCACCCGCGCACAGGCCGGTGCGGACGCGTCCGCGCTCGGCACGCTGGCTCCGCTCCGTGATGCGGCGGTCTCCCTCGCCCTGGAGGGCCGGGACCCGTCCGGCGCCGGATACTGGCTGACCGGGGATCCCGAGAAGGCGGCGAAGAAGTACGCCGACGAGAACGACGTGAACGTGACCGAGGTCAGGCTCAGCGGAATGGCGGGCGACACCGCCATGGTGGCGGTGGCATCGAAGGAATGCCAGCTCAAGCGCGAGGACGAGCTCACCGAGAAGGAGCGTGACGATCTCCGGCACAGGCGCCATCTGTGCACCGACCGCTCGGGCAGGACGGGGATCGGCCGGGTCGCGGCCAAGAAGGCCGTCGCCGAGATGATCCCGCCGGCCTGCACCTTCGACCTCTGGGACCCGGGCCCCGATGACACCGGCGCCGGGCCGGTCCGACGCCTCGTCTGCGCCGGGATCCAGGTCTATCCCGGCGGTGACCGCGCCAAGGTGACGCGGCTCTTCAAGCTGCGACTCGTTGACGCGGAAGACCCGATCAAGTATGACGGGCGTCCCGACGGGCTGGCGGGAGGAGGCGTCGTCGTCTCCGAGTGCGCCAAGACGGGCAAGAAGCCCGCGGAGGATCTGAGCTTCGGGGCGGCCGTGGTCGCCTGGGCCCTGTGCTGGAAGGGGACGCCCTACGCCTGGGGCGGCGGCAACTACAGTGGTCCGACCCGGGGGGTCTGCTGCTCACCGGGTGGCTACGACGGCCGCAACTACTTCGGTTTCGACTGCAGCGGCCTCACACTGTACGCCGTCTACCAGGCCTCCCGGGGCAGGATCGCGCTCGGCCACTTCACCGGGAACCAACTCGATGACCGGCGCGGCCGGCCTGTTTCCCTGAACGCTCTCCAGGCCGGAGACCTGCTCTTCTTCGGAGCTTATCCAACTCATCACGTGGCCATCTACTACGGCGACAACCAGATGGTCGAGGCTCCGCAGACCGGGGATGTCGTCAAGATATCCCCGCTGCGCTCGCCGACATTCGCCCGTCGTTTCGGCTGACGGCGATCCCAGCACCCGATCGCCGAACGCGCCCCCGCCGGTGGCGCCGATCAGCCGCGGGCACCGTCGCGATCAGTACCCGGTGTAGCCGCCTCGCGGGGTACGGCGGCCGCGCAGGCGGGTGAGGAGCCACCATGTGGCGACGGCGCCGAGGAGGCCCCCGACCGCGCCGGCCGCGTTGCTCTGCGCGGGGGAGCCCTGGACGATGCCCACGGCGATACCGAGGAGTGTCGCCAGGCCGGGGACGAGAAGCACCGCGAGAGCGTGCCGGCCTGCGTCCGCACGCTGCGGAAGCGGATGCAGGAGCGCCCCGGCGAGGGCCGTCAGCGCGAACACGATCAGGGCCGGGAGCGCGATCCACAGGAGCGCGCCCGTGACCGGCTTCAGGTCGTCGTCGGAGACGACCGCGCTGACGGCGAGACCGGTGGTGATGACGCTGCCGCAGACGAGGACCACGACGGCCCCCGTCCACGCTCTCAGAAGATCCATGTCCGCCTCCGCCATTCTCCGTCAGACCATGCCCGCGATGCTGTGCGCGATCGTCACAGGCCGGCCGCGTTCACCGCCGCCACGGCGGCGCCAACCGCCATGAGCAGCGGCCCGACCGCGATCAGTTGCAGGTAGTGCACGCCGAGGCGCTCGGCGGTGTCCTCGGGACTGGCGGGGTCGTAGACCACCGTCACCGCCCTTCCGGGCTTCGGGCCGGGAAAGGAGTACAGGGAACTGGAGGCCTCGACCCGCCGTCCCTGCGGGGTTGTGAACCGGAACCGCCCCACGCGGCTCGTGGTGCTCGGACCGCCGGGGCCCATCACCTCGTCCCTCCCGACGAAGACGCCGGGCGCGCGGAGCATCCGGCCCTGCAGGCGCAGCCGCTTCACCGCTTCGTAGACGCCGCCGCAGAAGATCGCGGCCCCGAGGAGGACGCCGATCAGATGGCCCATCGCTTCTCTCCTGCCGTGGGTTCGGCGGGCGGCCGCCGCGCGTCAGCGGCACTCCTTGAAGTCCTTCCACTCTCTCGTACCCCCGGGGCCCTGGGCTCCCAGGTACCGGGCGTCGGTGACCTGCCGGTCGGAGTTGGAGACGGCGACGTTGGCGCCCACCTTGAGCCCCACCTTGACGCTCGCCCCGTAGGAGGCGTCGGACTGGTCATAGTCGTAGTCCACCCTGGCGGTCCTGCCCTTGTCGTACAGCAGCCTCTGCAGCGGGTGGGCCCCCGGCCCCGGCGGCTCCGTCGGGGCCATGTCGTCCCAGGTGAGGCTGAGCAGCCGACCGCCCGGACCGCCGGTGTTGAGCGGGTTGAGGAGGTACTCGGCCAGGGTCGAGCGCTCGTCGTCGGTGCTGATCGGCAGCGTGGTGGTGATCGTGGTGGCCCTGCCGTTCACGATGTGGGCCTGGGTGAACGAGACGCCCTTGATCTTGCCGTTCCGGTCCGTGGTGAGGGTCATCGAACCGGACGCGTTCGCCCTGCCCTGCGCGCCGGGTAACAGGTGGTTCTCGCCGTAGTTGGCCTCGCCCGAAAGAATGAAGGTCATGGACCTGTCGCCGGTCTTCCTGTTGTCCTCGTAAATGACCTTCTCACCGCCGTTGATGCCGACGTAGGCGTTGATGTTGGGGGTGACCCCGTTGCTGCCGCGGGAGTCGGGGACCTTGTCCTTCCAGGTCTCCTCGCGGTGCTTGCCCTTGTACTCCGGCTTGTCCTTGAGGCCGACGCCGAGACCGGCGGTGAGCGAGCCGCTCACATCGAGCTGGCCCTCGTAGCGCTCGATGTCCGGGTCGGGGATGTCGGGTCCGGCGAAGGCGTCGTAGACGTTGCCGCCTATCGCGCCGAGCAGGCCGCCGTTCTCCTTGACGGCGTCGATCGAGTACTGCTCCTTGATGTCGCCCATGAACTTGTCGGCCTTCTTCTCGGCGTCCGGACCCGAGAACATCCAGCCGTCGCCCGCGCCGACCTTCAGCTTGGCGTCCACGCTGGCGTCCGCCCCGACGTTGAAGAGCTTCCCTCCATTGAGGCCCACCCCTACCCCGGTGCCCACACCGCCGCTGACGCCCTTGACAGCGACGATCTTGATCTCCTTCCTCCCGTCGGGACCGATCGTCGTGAACCTCATGAACCCGTAGTCCCGGCCGACCGAGAAGATCGCCACATCGGCGGAGCCGCCGTAGCTCTCGCTGGCCAGGGTCGCCGTGCAATCCGGTTTGAGCGCCTTGTCCTGGCGGGACTCGCACTGGCCGGGGTCCTTCGAGAACAACCGGCAGATCGCGTACTCGACGTCGGCTCCGAACATGCCGGGCGAGGCGATGGTAAGCAGGACGCCCAGCACCAGCGCCCCGACGAGGGCGAGCGCGGCGTACTCCATGGCGCTCGCACCGGCGTCGGAACTTCGCTTACGCGAGAGTGCCACCGCTGCCGCCCTTCACCGAGAGATATTCAGTCGAGAGGGTGCGAACCTACGATGCGGCTTGGGGAGGGGAACAGGGCACCGAGACCTATACAAAGGCCTAGTTATTTGGGGCCGGATTCCTCACGGACGGGGGTTTGTCGCCTGCCGGCCGCCGCGCGAGATTAAAAGAAAGGACTCTCGGTGGGTCTGGAGACCCATCTGCGCCCCGGACGCGGCGAGGCCGCCCGCGCGGAGAATCAGAAGTAGGAGCCGCTCGCCGGCGCCTTACCACCGAAGTAGGCCTTCGCCTCGGGTCGGAACAGCAGCACCAGGATGACGATGGGGAGCACCATGTTGAGGACGCCTCGCGGGTCCCCCTGGCCGATCCTGGCGAGCGAGAGAAGAATGTAGAACACCTCAAGCGCGATGATGCCGCGCCGCAGGCCCGCCCCGCCGTTCGGAATGCGCAGTGCGAGCAGCAGGCTGACGAGGCCGGGGAGGGCGAACCAGAACGCCGCGCCTATGGCGGCGGCCGTGACCCCGACGGCGGCGAAGAACGCCAGTGTCATGAGGATCGTGAGCCCGGCGGCGACGAACATCAGGACGCGCACGGTCTTCACCTGATTCGGCATGACACCCACCTTCGCGTGCAAGGGGCTTTGCGCACAACGCCCAGAGCCCTGATTGGGTCCGGGGGCCCATGTGCGGGGCCCGGTGCGGCCGATTGAATGGGCGTTGGGCCCCCCGCCGCCGGTATCCGTCCGGTCAGGTGCCGGGGCGCGGTAGAGGACGGATCGGGGCGAGGGTCGATGGTCGCGTTGGTGCTGGTGCCCGTCGGGCTCGTCGTCGGCCTGCTCGCGGCGCCGCTGGCGGCGCCGTACGTCGGTGACGTCCCACGCCGGCACCGCGTCCTCCTGGGCCTGGTCACCGCGGCGCTCTTCGGCGTGCTCGGGTGGCGGGTCGGGTTCGAGCCCGTCCTGCCCGCGCTGCTGTACCTCGCGGCCGTGGGCACGCTCCTGGGCTTCATCGACGTCGGCGTCAAGCGGCTGCCCGACCGGTTCACGCTCCCCTCCTACGGCATCGCGGCGGCGCTCCTCGCGGCGGCCGCGCCGTTCACCGGGGACGGCCTGCAGCGGTGCGAGCACGCGCTCGCCGGCATGGCCGCGCTGTTCGCCCTGTACTTCGCGCAGGCGCTCGCGGTCCCGTCCGGGATCGGGCTGGGGGACGTCAAGCTGTCCGGCGTGCTCGGCCTGTACCTCGGCTGGTTCGGGCGGGACGCGTGGGTCGCCGGCCTGCTGGTGACCTACCTGCTCGGCGGCCTCGTGGCCGTGGGCATCATGATCGTCCGCCGTTCGCGCAAGGGCGAGTTCCCGTTCGGCCCCTCCATGCTCGCCGGCGCGCTCGTCGCGGTGCTGTCCTTCGCCGCCGCGACCGGCTGAGGCGGCGGCCGGGCCCGGAGCTCGGGGAGAGCCGGGACGGGCGGGATGAGATGCAGATCATGGGCGGACGGTTCGAGGCGGCCGGGAGGCCGAATAAGCTCGGGGCGTGAACCGCGCGCCCCAATGGCTGCTGCCCACCGTGCTGACCGCGCTCATCCTGGCCGTGGTCGTCGGGGCGCTGCTGGGCTGAGCGGCGCGGATCAGGTGATCGTCGGGGCGCGGAACGGGGATGATCGATCCATGTCAGCACGCCGGGCCGCCGTCCGCGCGGGCGCCGCGCTCGTCCTCGCCGGCGTCCCGGTCTGCCTGCTCTGCCCCTCCGCCTCCGCCGGCACCCGCCGCGACGACGCGGTCGCCTTCACGATCAAGGACCTTCGGATCACCGAGTCCAGCGGGCTGGCCGCCAGCGCACGGCACCGGGGCGTCGTGTACACCCACAACGACTCCGGCGGCGTCCCGAAGGTCTACGCGCTGGGCCCGGACGGGCGGGTCGCCGCCGTGCTCACGCTCGCCGGCGCGGGAGCCCGCGACTGGGAGGCGATGGCGATCGGCAAGGACGGCCGCGGCCGTCCGGCGATCTTCGTCGCGGACATCGGCGACAACCTCGGCGGCGCCTGGCCCTACGTGACCGTCTACCGGATTCCGGAGCCGACGCGGCTGGTGAGCCAGACGCTCCAGGCGACCCGGTTCCGGATCAAGTACGAGGACGGGCCGCGCAACGCCGAGACCATGATGATCAATCCGCGCACGAACCGGCTCTACATCGCCAGCAAGCTGTTCGGCGGCAAGGTCTACGAGGCTCCGGCGCGGCTGCGGACCGGCGGCTTCAACGTGCTGCGCAAGGTCGGGGACGCCCCGGCGATCGCGACCGACGGCGCGTTCGCCCCCGACGGGCGGACCTGCGTCATCCGCACCTACTTCGGCGCCCGCCTGTACTCGGTCGGCGCCGACGGCCGTCCCGGCAAGACGATCAAATCCCTCGACCTGCCCCGGCAGGTGCAGGGCGAGTCGGTGACCTACACCCCCGACGGGAGGTCGCTGCTGGTGGGGTCCGAGGGCAGGAGCCAGCCGGTCTACCGGCTGCCGCTGCCGGAGGAGGCGCGCCCGTCCCCGGCGTCCTCCCCCGGGAACGCGGGCGCGGGGAATGACACCACGGGCGGCCACCGGGACGCGACCAACACCCGGATGGCGCTGTTCCTCGCCCTCGCGATCGCGGCGGCGGTCGGCTACGGCCTGCTGCGGCGACGGCGGTGAGAGCACGGTGGCGGGACTCACGTGTCCGGTGAGATTCATATGACGGCAGTGGAGCCCCGACCTGACCGGCGCGATGGATGTCGGTTCCGGAGGGCGACCGGATCGTGGAAGGGGGCGACGGTCCCGCGGGGACCCGTGTGAGGATGCGGACTGTGGAGCATGAGCTGGTGGGCCTCGCGGGATCCGGCGGCCGGTGGCGCCCCGTCGCCGCGGGTCCGTTCACCGTCCTCGCGGTGGCGCTGGCGCTGCTGCCGATCAGGCCGGTGTGGCTGTGGGCCGCGCTGATCGGCGCCGTCGCCGCGTTCCCGTGGCTGCTCGGCGCGATCCCGGAGGCGCGCCGCCGCCGCCCGCGCCCGTACTGGCGGCTGTCGGCGGCCGGGCTGGAACGCGTCGGCCGCGGCGGGCTGACGATGGTCTCCTACGAGCGGTCCCGGATCGACGGCCTGGCCATCACCACCGGTGACGGCGTCCTGACCGTCTTCCACCGGTTCGGCCGCACCGCCGTGGGCGGGATGACGGCGATGGGCCTGGAGCCGCTCGCGGTGTTCGTGGCGGCCCGCAGGCTCGGCATCCCCATGCACGTCCTGGACGGCGAGGCCACCGACCTGCTCGACCCGGCGCTCGACGAGGCCCTGCGCGTCTCCGGGCTGGAGGACGACGTCCCCGGCGGCGGCCCCCTCCCGCGCGACCACGCGGCCGAGAAGCGCCTGCTGGACCAGGAGGCGGCCCTGCTGGCGGCGGCGCACGAGCCGCCCCCCGAGACGCCCTCCCGCCGCGCGCCCCGCGCGACGCCCGACGAGCAGCGGCTGGCCACGCCGGAGCCGCTCCCGAGCCGCCGCCGGATCATGTTCCTCGGCGCGCTCACCGCCCTGCTCGGCGCCGTCATGATCGTCCGGATCGCGCTGGACGGGACGGGCGAGTTCGGTGCCCGGCTCGCCGCCGGCTGCTGGGCCCTCGCCGCGATCGGCGGCGTCCTCGCGGCGCGCCGGCGGCTGCTGCGGGCCGCCCAGGTCCGCTGGACGATCACGGCGGAGCGGCTGCGGGTGCGGGCCCGCCCCGGCCGCCGCCGCGAGACCCAGGACCTGCGCGCCGAGAACGTCGCCGCGGTCGTCGTCGGGCCCGGCCTGCGCCTGGACCCGGTGAGCGGCGAGCCGCGCCGCGCCGACCTCGCCGCGCTGGCGTTCGGGCACCGGCTGGAGCTGGTCGCCCGGCTGCCCGCGCACGGCCTGGACGGCTTCCAGCTCGCGCACGCCCTCGACGACCACGGCTACCGCGTGATCACCCCCGGGGCGGGGGCGCCGCGCCGTCCCGACTACGGGCTCGAAGGGCTGCCGGAGATCTTCGCGCAGGTGCCCGGCGGGCGCCTGGTCGTCGAGGGCGACGGGCTCGGCTGGGCCGACGCCGCCGGCGACGTGGTGCTGAAGATGCCCCAGGACCGCATCGGCGGCATCGAGCTGCTGACCGTCTCCGGGCACGCCTGGATCCGGCTGTACGACTCCGACGGCGACGAGTTCTTCTCCGCGCCCCTGTCGGCCCTGCGGATCTCCCGCACCGACCTGCGCGACTCCGCCCGCCGCGCCGGGCTCCCGGTCAACGACGCCGAGTACGACGCCTACCTGAGCGCCGCGTTCCACTCGGCCATGTCCTCGCTGTCGGCCCCCGACCCCGAGCCCGCCGCGGCCCTGTCGGCGCAGGGCGTCGCGCACGAGGGCGCGGCGCCCCAGCCGGAGCCGTCCGAGGAGCCCGGTTTCGTCTTTCCCGTCCACACTCCGCCCAGCCCGGTGACCGCGCCGGGCACGGTCCTGGACGCGACCCGCAGGTCCCGCGTCGGCACCTACGGGATGAGCGTCCTGCTGTGCGAGGCGGTGGCGCTGCTGGGCGCGGTGTGGCTCGGCCCCGACCTGGGCGGGTTCAACACCACGGCGATGTGGTCGATACCGGCCGGGCTCATGGTCGGGCTCCTCGGCTATTGGCTGTACGACCGCAACCGGTCGCAGCTGCGCGTGTCGTCCGCCGGGGTCGCCGTCATCACCCGGCGCGGCCGGGTCGAGTGGGACCTGGCCCGCGACCGCCTCGGCGGCGTCGGCATCGACGACGCGGTCGAGCGGATGCCCCGGCTGGTGGTGTGGGGGCCGTCCGGGCGGGTGCTGCGCCAGATCACGTTCCCGCCCGACCTCGGCGAGCTGCGCCGCGCCTGCGAGCGCTACGGCGTCCCCTGGGGCCCTCCGGACGCCGACCGTCCCGCCCCTCCGCCGCCGGAGCTGTGACGCAGCGGCCACGTCATCAGCGGCTCGTACGCCAGCTCGGTGTTGTCCTTGCCGGGCAGGTGGCTGCGCATCAGGTGGACCGAGTCCGCCGTCCACGGCATGCCCGCGAACGATGACAGCGCCTCGACGAGCGACCGCACGTCCACCGGGCGCCGCGACCGCGCCAGCGTCATGTGCGGGCGGAAACCGCGGTGCTTGTCGGGGATCGTCCCGACGCGGCGGCCCGCGGCGGTGGTGGAGGCGGCCAGCCTCGCCAGGGCGCGGCGGTCGCCGTACAGGCCCGTCCACAGGACGCGGGCGTGCGCGCCGTTGCCGGGGAACGCGCCCGCGCCCGCCAGCGACAGCGTCATCCGCTCGTGGCGGCGGACGGCGCGCTCCAGCCTCGGAAGCAGGCGCTCCAGGGTGCGGTCGTCGACCTCGTCGAGGAACGTCAGCGTGACGTGCATCAGATCGCGCCGGATCCAGCGCAGCTCGGAGACCGTGCCGAGATGGGGCCGGACGGCCTCCGCGAGCTCGTCCAGGACGTCCGGCGGCGGGACGATCGCCACGAAAAGCCTCATGAACGCTTCCACAGGGCCACCCCGCCAGCCTTTCAGCAGGCGGCGTTCCTTGTCACGCAAATAGGGCCAACCGAATCGGCCCCACCCGGCCGGTCTTATGGGCCGCACGCGACCTTTACCGCTCGGCGACCCGGGCGCGGCGGAACCGGGCCAGGGCGGGACGTGCGGCCGTGCGCTCGTCCGCCGTCCCCCTCTGCTCGTCGGTCCTCCACCGCAGGGCCAGGGCGCCCACGGCGAGGGCGGCGACCACGGAGACCAGCCCGCCGAGGACGAGGGAGGCCCGCGCGCCGAAGTGCTCGGCCAGCCAGCCGACCGCGGGCGCACCCAGCGGGTTTGTTCCAAGGAAGACCAGCATGTAGAGCGCCATGACGCGGCCGCGCATCTCGGGCGCGACACCGAGCTGGACGGACGCGTTCGCCGCCGTCATGATCGTCATCATCGCGATCCCGGTCGGCACCAGTAGCGCCAGGAACGACCAGTACGTCGGCATCAGGCCGGTGAGGACCTCCAGCGCCCCGAACGCCAGGCCCATCGCCACCAGCAGCCGCAGCCGGGGCCGGGCGACCCTGCGGGCGGCCAGCAGGGCGCCGCCGAGCGCGCCCAGCGCCAGCATGCTGGACGCCAGGCCGAACGCGGAGGCGTCGGTGTGGAAGACCTGCTTCGCCACCAGGGCGACCGTGGTGCTGAAGTTCATGCCGAACGTCGCGAGGAAGCCGACGAGGATGAGCACGAGCATCAGGTCGCGGCGCCCGCGCACATAGCGGAGCCCCTCGCGGAGCTGGCCCTTGGCGCGCTTGACGGGGGCGGCCTGGCTCAGTTCGTCCGTCCGCATGGCGTAGATGCCGAACAGGACGGCGCCGAACGACGCGGCGTTCACCAGGAAGACCGGCCCGGTGCCGATCAGCGCGATCAGCACCCCGGCGACGGCCGGGCCGAGCAGCCGTGCACCGTTGAAGGTGGCGCTGTTCAGCGCGATCGCGTTCGGCAGGTCGCGCCTGCCGACCATCTCGACCACGAACGACTGGCGGGTCGGGTTGTCCACGACGGTCGCGACGCCGAGCCCGAACGCCAGCACGTACACGTGCCACACCTGCGCGGTGCCGGAGATCGCGAGGAGGCCGAGGACCAGCGCGAGCAGGCCCATCGACACCTGCGTCAGCATCAGCACGCGGCGTTTGGAGTAGCGGTCGGCGATGATGCCGCCCCACAGGCCGAACAGCAGCATCGGCAGGAACTGCAGGCCGGTCGTGATGCCGAGCGCGGTACCGCTGCCGTGGGCGAGATCGAGGACGAGCCAGTCCTGCGCGATCCGCTGCATCCACGTCCCGGTGTTGGAGACGACCTGGCCCGCGGTGTACAGGCGGAAGTTGTGGTTGCGGAGGGAGCGGAACATGCCGGCGCGGCCCTCGGGCTCCCCGGCGGGCTCCTCGGCGGGGTCGGGCCGTTCCGGGCCCGGGGCCTCAGGGGCGGACGGTGCGGGCGCGGGCTCCGGAACGTCCGCCACGGCCTCGTGGAACGTTCCGGCCTGGTCCGTCACGGTCACGGAGGGGGCGGCGTCCGGGCGCGCGGCGGGGCGGGCGGACGCATGGGGGGCGGGGCGGCGACGGCGGGAGCGGGCAGGACTCGCGATGGCGGCGGCCCGGGCCGGATGTGCGGCCCGCCGCCCGCGGGCGCCGCGCGTCGCGGTCCCCTCGGGTTCGTCGGGGTTTTCGTTAGCAGAAGTCATTACCAAGGCTAACGGTAATCGCCCCACCCGCATTCCGGCAAGTGCGACGAACTTGACCAAGCCAACCGCGGCCCCCGCGAGCCGCGCGAGCGGGGTCAGGAACGGCTGAGTTTGTCGATGACGGGGGCGGCGCGGCGGAGGATCTCCCGCTCCTCGTCGGTCAGTTCGCCGAGGCGCATGGCGAGCCAGGCCTCCTTGCGGCGGCGCTCGTCGGCGAGCAGGGCGGCGCCCTCCTCGGTGGCGTTCAGCACGACCTGGCGCCCGTCGGTCGGGTGCGGGCTGCGCGCGACGAGCCCCCGCTCCTCCAGGTAGGCGATGACGCGGGTCATCGAGGGCGGCTGCACCTTCTCGTGGTCGGCCAGCTCGCGCGGCGTCATCGACCCGTGCCGCTCGATGGCGGCGAGCGCGGCGAACTGCGTGAGCGACAGCGGGCTCGGGCCGCCCTCGCCCGCCGCGGACGGCCGCAGCGTGCGCAGCCGGCGCGACAGCCGCGCGATCGAGATGCGCAGCTCCTCGGCCAGCCCGGGCGCGGACGCCGTACGGCCGCGGATCGGTGGCATTGTCATCGTCTTCGGTCTCCTGTGCTGCCCATGCTGCCACGCCGCCACTTGACACTGTCGCTAACCTCATTAGCCTTGCAGCTAAAGAGACGTAGAGGAGGGTCGCGATGCCCCGTATGGGACTGTCGCCCGACGCGGTCGTGGACGCCGCCGTCGCCGTCGTGGACGCCGAGGGCCCCGGTGCCCTCACCCTGGCGGCGGTGGCGGGAAGGGCCGGGGTCGCGACACCCTCCCTGTACAAGCATGTCCGCAATCTCGCCGAGTTGCGACACCTGGTGACCGCGCGCGTCCTGGAAGAACTCGCCGGACGGCTCGGGGAGGCCGCGCTCGGGCGGTCCGGCGACGACGCCGTCCGGGCGCTGATGTACGCCTACCGGGCGTACGTGGTGGAGCATCCGGGCCGCTACGGGGCGATGGAGCAGACGGCCGCCCCGGAGGGCGGCTCGGTGGGCGACGCCGCGGAGCGGCTGCTGAACATCCTGTACGGGGCCTTGCGCGGCTACGCCCTGGAAGGGCCGGAACTCGTCCACGCGGCGCGCTGCCTGCGCTCGGCCGTCCACGGGTTCGCCGTCCTGGAGGCGGCGGGCGGTTTCGGGCTGCCCGCGGACCTGGAGGCCAGTTATGAGCTGCTCATCACGATGGTCATCGGCGGACTGGCGGGCCGGGGCCGCGTAGCCTGACGGCATGAGCCCTCCGCGCCGCCCGGATCCGCCGCCGATGCAGACCAACGACGTCCGCATCGCGGCCGCCGGGGCGCTCGCCTGGGCGGTGGCGCTCGTCGTGCTGCTGATCGTCGGGCTGCCGGCGGAGGACCGCTGGTGGCTGTGGGTGTGCGGCGCCGGCATCGTGATCGGGCTGTTCGGCGTGTGGTACACCCCGAGGCTCCAGGCCGGGCGGGCCCGGCAGGAGGCCGACCGCGCCGCCAAGCGCGAGGCGTCCCGCTAGGCCCCGCTAGGGCTCCAGGTCGTCCTCGGCGAGCAGGAGGGGCAGGGTCTCGGGGGCGCGCAGGACGGCCTCCAGCAGGAGCCGGTCGCCCCAGTTCCCGGTGGACCAGGCGAGTGCCCGCGCCAGGCCGGCGACGCCGCTCGCGTGGACCCGGCCGTCCCTCGTCCACCACGGGACGTCCTGGCCGTCCACGACGAGGCGCTCATGGGCGAGGTAGTCGGCGGGGGCGTCGGGCAGGACCGCCCTGACGGCCTCGGGGACGGAACGCCCCTCGCCGTCCGACTCCACGAGGCCCGGGATCTCCTCCCCGGCGAGCGGCAGGTCCAGGAGTTCGGCGAGGCGCGCATCGCGGCCCTGCGCCGCGATGACGAGGGGCTGCCCTTCGAGGAGGGGGAGGACGTCCGGGCCGTCGAGGACGAGGGCGTCCGCCGCGTCGGCCACCTCGACGCCGCCGTCCACGACCGCCCGCACACGGTCGGGCGGTTCGACGGCCGCGTCCGGGGCGTCGGCGAGCGCCGTCCAGAGCCCGCCCAGCTGGGCCCGCCCCACCGACCGCCGGGCATCGCCCAGGCGATCGAGCAGTTCCTGCGCGCCCCCGGGCTCGTCGAGCAGTTCCACCAGTGACGTGCGGACGCCCAGGGCGAGCAGGAGGTGCTCGTCCAGGCCCTGCGGCGCGACGTCGTAGAGCCCTGCCAGCGCCTCGTCGCCGCCCAGGCGGAACTCGCCGGGCCTGCGCCCGTCCAGAACGGGACGGCGGCTCAGCCACCACGCCGTGTAGGACGGGACGGCGACACGCCGCCCGTTGTGCAGGGCGGCATGGGCGGGATCCACGATCGCGGACCGCCACGGCGGTGCGGCGAGAACCCTGAGCGCCGCCGCCCAGTCGTCGACGAGTTCGAGGTCGCGGACCGCCGTGAACTCGGGGACGAGCGGCGGGAGGTCCTGCTCGCCGATCCGGCGCAGCACCTCGTCCGCCCACAGGTCCTCGTCGTCGAGGTCGAGGCTCTCGGCCTCGTCGGCGAGGCCCGTGAGGTTGACGTCCTCGGCCTTGGCCAGCGCGAACCCGTCCAGGACGCCGGCGGCCATGAGCGTCTCCGCGCCCCACCGCTCCAGGACCTCGCCGTCCACGACGCCGAACGGCGCGTCATCGGCCATGAGCCCCCGCAGCGGGCTCTGCGGCAGCAGCAGCTCGCCCGCCGGATAGAGCTCGCCGTCGTCGCCGGGCAGGGCCAGCTCGGCCAGCCACGGCTCGTCGCCGGGATCGGCGTGCGCGGCCGCGACCAGCCCCAGCACGGCCTCGGCGACCGCGTCGGGATCATCGGCGTCGAAGGACTCCTCGACGGCCGCCCGCACGGCGGCGTCCGCCAGCACGGCCCGCGGCCCCGCCTCGACCGCGCCGAGTCGCGCCAGGATCGGGTGCACGGCCTCCGGGTGGACGAAGCGCAGCCCCAGCGCGTCCAGGCCCGCGGGATCGACGCCGTCCGCGATCAGCAACCCGCGCGGCCCACGCACCACGCGCCCCGTCGCACCCGCCAGCGGCACCGGGAGAGCCCCCAGCGCCTCCGTGGAGGCCCCGGCGAGCGCCTCGTACACCCGGTGCCACCACGCCGGTTCCCGGTCCACAGCGGCCAGCTCGTCGATCACGTCGGCCAGTTCGACCCGGCGCACGCCGAGCGCCGCCAGCGCCGGGCTCCGCGCGGGCCACTCCGGCGGCAGCAGGCCGCCGACGACGACGTCCGTGTCCCCCTCGATGTCCTTCTCGACGTCACCCCTGGCGTCTCGGCCGCCGAGCACCTCGACGAACGCGGCGGGCGCGTCCACGGCGACCGCGTCGCGCCCCCGCGTCCGGTGGGGCAGGACGGGCGCCTCCGGGAGCCGTTCCCGGATCCCCCGCCGGATCCGCGCGTCCAGCTCGGCGGCGGCGATCGGCCCCGGCACGAGCTCCAGCACCCTCGGGGAGACGGGCAGCTCGCCCAGCAGCCGCACATAGGCGCCGGCGGCCCGGTCGACGAGGAAATCGGTCAGCGCGCCGGGCGCGACGTGCCGCCGGTCGGGCGCGAGCGGGAACGACGCTATGAGCAACGCGGGCAGGTCGAGGCGCTCATCGCTCGGCGTCGGCGCGTGCAGCACGCCGGGCGTGCCCTCGGGCAGCCCGTCCTCGGGCAGGGCCCACCGCACCTGCCAGAACGGCCGCCCCCGCTCCTCCACGGGACGGTCCCGCAGGAGCGCCGCGGGGATCTCCCCGTGCTCCTCGACCGTCCGCCACAGGCCGCCGTCGATGGCCACCTCGCCCGGGGCGCGCCGTTCGGCGGTCAGCGTCCGGACGTCCCCGTCGACGTCGACCTCGACATGCTCAAGCGCGGGCAGCGCCAGCAGGAGCGCCGCCCCCACCTGCCGGAGCTGCCTCCGGACCGGCTCGACCGCGTCGTCCCGCAGCGGCAGCCGCACGACGGTGTCGAAGCCCGCCGGGACCTCGGGGGCCCGCTCCAGGGCGAACGGCAGGCGCAGCAGCGGCACGTGCCCGCCGCGCCGCCCCAGCTCCTCGGCCAGGCCCGCGATCCCCCCGACCAGTTCCCTGGCCCGCGGCAGCGACCACTCGACGCCCGCCGTCCCGGACGCGATGGCCGGGGTGTCGGTCACGGCGACGACGGCGGCGAAGCCCACGCCGAAGCGGCCGGCGGTGGCCGGCTCGTCGCGCTTGGCCGAGGCGCGGAGCGTCGAGAGGGCCTCCACGCCGGCGGCGTCCAGCGGCGCGCCCGTGTTCGCCGCGATCAGCAGCGGTTCCCCGCCGGTGCGCAGCGTCAGCCTGAGGCGGCCGGGCACGGCGGCGCGCCGGGCGGCGTCGGCGGCGTTCTGCGCCAGCTCGATGACGACGCGGTCGCGGTAGCCGCCGAGCGCGTGGTCCTCCTCGGCGTTGGCGTCCTCGCGGAAGCGCGCCGGGGACTCGGCCCAGGCGCGCAGGACCCGCTCACGCAGCGTCCGAGCGCCGAACTCGTCCTCCATGGGATCAGCTGTGGCCGAGCGCCTCGTCGTCGAGGGCGGCGGCGTCCTCGTCACCGCCGGTGGGGACGACCTCGTAGCCGAGCTCGTCGATGACCGGCGGGTTGTGCTCGGACACCGCCGGGAGGGAGACGGCCTCGGAGTGCGCGCCGCAGCCGTGGTCGGCGGAGACGACGCGGCCGTCGTCGGGCGCGTACTCGTTGGCGCAGACGCCGAAGACCTGCCGCAGCGCACCCGCCAGCACCACGTAGAAGCCGCAGGTGGAGCACTGGGCGGGGGCGGACGCGGCGATCGGGGCGCGGGGCCCGGCGACGCCGTCGTACCAGCGGGCGGCGGCCTCGTCGCGGCCCTCCCGCGACAGCACCCGGACGCGGCCGAGGCCGAGCTCCCACTGGGTCTCGTGGTCGGTCGACTCGTCCACCTGCGTGAAGCCGGGCGCGAGCCGCACGTCGTCGGGCGCGGTCGGCAGCAGGTCGCCGGGGCCGAGGTCGCCCGGGCGCAGCCGCTCCAGCCACGGCACCCATGGCGGCGCCAGGAGCGCGTCGTCGCCGGGGAGCAGGACGCACTCGCTGACCGTGACGTTCTTGGCGCGCGACGCGCGGGTCACCGTCACGGCCCAACGCCAGCCCGTGTAGGCGGGGTCGAGGCACACGAAGTAGTGCGTGACCACTCGGTCGGCCTCGGCGCGCAGGCCGAGGTGCTCGCCGACCTGGGCCGGGCCGGCGGTGTCCTCGGCGGCCTCGCGGGCGAGGTCGACCGCCTCGGCGCAGGCGGAGTCGACGATGGGCGTGCGGGACCGGCGGGCGGCCCCGGACGTGGTGCGCGCGGCGGCGGAGTGCGCGGGGCTGGACTGGCGCTGTGGGCTCACATGTCAATTCTCGCCCATGCGGGCACGTGACCCGCACAAGGCGGGCGTCGTCCGCGAGGTGATCCCGCATTCCAGCGGGGAACGTACTCTCAGTCGAGGACTCCGATGGCCGCCCCCGGCCCCGAGCCGGGACGACCGCGAGGAGAGATCAGGGCGCATGGCAGACCGGACACGGGCGGGTCGGTCCGCACGTGCCGTCACCGGGGGTGCGGCACGGGCGTGCCGCGCAGCGCGCTCGGCCGCGCTCGGGACGGGACGGCTCACCCGCCGCGTCACCCACGCGCAGGGCGCCGGCCGCAGCGGACTCGGCAGCCTGATCGAGGCGTGCGCGTTCAACTCCGCCGGGGACGCGCTGGTCACGGTCGCGCTCGCGGGGACCCTGTTCTTCGGCCTGGACGTCGACCAGGCGCGCAGCCAGGTCGCCCTCTACCTCGTCGTCACGATGGCGCCGTTCGCGCTGGTCGCACCGCTGATCGGCCCGGCGCTGGACCGGGCCCGGCACGTCCGCCGCTACGCGATCGCGAGCACGTTCGTGATGCGGGCGCTGCTGTGCTGGGCGCTGGCGAGCGCGCTCCCGCACGGCGACCAGGTCACCTTCCTGCCGGCCGCGTTCGGCGTGCTGGTGATCTCCAAGGCCTTCGGGGTGCTGCGCGCCGCGGTCACCCCGCGCGTCCTGCCGGAGGAGATCCCGCTGGTGACGGCGAACGCGCGCTGCTCGTTCGCCGGGCTCATCGCCGCGTCGATCACCGCGCCCGCCGGGGCCGGCCTCGCCGTGCTGATCGGGCCGGGCTGGGCGCTGCGGATCGGCACGGTCCTGTTCCTGCTGGGCGCCGTGTTCACCATGCGGCTGCCCCGCCACGTGGACGTCCCCGAAGCCGAACCGGCGGCGGAGAAGGCCGCCCCGCGCCGCGCGTGGCGGGCGCTGCCGCGCGTCGGCCCGGTCGTCGCCGAGGCGATGCAGGCGAACGCGGTGCTCCGCGCGTTCTCCGGCTTCCTGATCATCTACCTGGCGTTCCTGCTGCGCCAGGAGCGGTTCGACCCGGTGTCGCACCATGTCGCCCTCGGCCTGCTGGCGGCGTGCGCGGGCGCGGGCGGACTGATCGGCACCGCGCTCGGCGCCTGGATGAAGGCGCGGGCGCCGCGGTTCATCGTGTCGGCGACGCTGGCGTGCGTCACCGGCGTCACCGCGGCGGGCGCCGCGTTCTTCGGGCTGTGGGCCGCCCTCGCCGTGGCGACCGCGGCCGGGCTCGGGCAGGTGCTCGGCAAGCTGTCCATGGACGCGGTCGTGCAGCGCGAGATCGGCGAGGAGGTGAGCTCGTCCACGTTCGCGGTGTCGGAGACCCTGCACCAGCTCAGCTGGGTCCTCGGCGGGCTGCTCGGCCTCGGCATGTCGATCGTCGCGGACGGACGGCTCGCGCTCGCGATCGTCGCGGCGGCGCTGGCCCTGGCGTCCGGGCTGCTGGTGATGCGGCAGGCCGGAGCCCGGCGTCAGGCCGGCAGGCCCGGCCGCACCGGCCCGCTCAAGGACGCGCACCACGAGATGCGCGCCTGAACTCCGGCGCCCGAGGGGCGTCAGGGCGCCAGGTCGTCGGCGACCGCGCGCAGCACTATGGCGATCTTCTTGGCGTCGGCGGGCGCCGGGTGCTTGCCCCGCCGGTAGGTGTTGGAGATCCCGTCCAGCAGCTTGATCAGGTCCTCGGTGATGACGACCATCTCGTCGGGCTTCTTGCGCCGCTGCTTGGCGATGGTCTTCTCCACCGACGGCAGCGTCTCCAGCACCCGCACCTGCAGGGCCTGCTGACCGCGCCGCCCCTCGACCACGCCGAACTCGATGCGCTGGCCCGGCTTGAGGGTCGTGACCCCGCCCGGCAGCGCCGACGAGTGCACGAAGACCTCACCGCCGTCGTCGCGGGTGAGGAAGCCGAACCCCTTGTCGGAGTCGTACCACTTGACCTTGCCAGTCGGCACCGGAGACCTCGTTCGGTAATCGTCCTGAATCGACCCCAAGATTAGTCCCTCGCCGCGGGCCGGTGAACATGCCGGGGGCCCCGCGACGCCTGTGGGGCAACGGGATCGACGCTATCCCGGGCACCCCGGAAGGGCATCCGATTATCGCCGCCCAGCTCAGCCCTGCGGGGCGGCTCCGCCCGCCCCGAAACCGCCGAGCCAGCCGGGGAACGCCAGCAGGTCCGGAAGCACGACGTCCGCGCCGTAGGCGGTGAGGGCCGCCGAGTCGAACGCGCCGGTCGCGACGGCCACCGCCACCGCCGAGGCGGCCCGGGCGGCGTCCACGTCGCCGGTGTGGTCGCCGATGTAGGCGCCGGCGCCGTGCTCGCGCAGGACGGCGCCCTTGTCGGCGCCGAACAGGCCGCCCACGACCGCGTCCGCCGCCAGCCCGAGGAACCGGACGGTCCGCTCGGTGTCGGCCTGGTTCTTGCCCGACACGACGACCACCCGCCCGCCGCGGGCCCGCACCGCCTCCAGCGCGGCGGCCGCCCCCGGCATGAGGACGGTCGCCGGGACCGCGACGTCGGCGTAGATCGCCCGGTAGCGCGCCGCCATCGCCGGCACCCGCTCCGGCGGGAACCAGTACGCCAGCTCCTCCTCCAGCGGGGGTCCGATGCGCCGCACCACCTGCCCGGTGTCGATCGGCACGCCCGTCTCCGCCGCCAGGGCCGCGTAGACGGCACTGATCCCGGCGCGGGTGTCGGCGAGGGTCAGATCGAGGTCGAAACCGATGGCGAGGCCGTCGCGGGACGGCGCGGAGGAGGCGAGATCGAACACGTCCACAGGGTAAGGGGGCTGGACACACGCAAGGACCCGCGCTCTCCTGGTAGTGGCGATGCGACGGGATCCGAGTAGGAGAGCGCGGGACCGTGCTCCGGATATACCCGGGCCCTCGCCCACAAACCACCTGACCAGGGAAAACGCAGCACACGAACCCCCCATCCCCGCCCCAAGGACGATCCGACCCGGTGAAGGAGGCCGCACATGGCAGGGACCCAGACCGAGCCGGGCGGTGACCACCGCGCCCCGCGCGCCCGCCGGATCCCCACCGCCGCCGCGGCCCGCCGCCGCGCCGTCGGCCTGCTGGCGGCGGCGGTCTCCATCGCCACCACGCTCGTGGTGACGGTCCTGGCCGTGCACATCGTCTTCGTCGCGTTCGAGGCCAACACGGCCAACGACCTCGTCCGCTGGTTCGGGGACCGGGCCACCGACCTGTGCTGGCAGTTCAAGGACGTCTTCCAGCCGGAGAACCCCAAGGTGGAGGTCGCCGTCAACTACGGTCTGGCCGCCCTCGTCTACCTGGTGGTCGGCCGCGTCCTCGTCGGTCTCGTCCGCCGCCTGGGCTAGTCGCGGCCGGGGAAGCGGACCTTGTCGAAGGGCCACGCCGTGCCGACCCATTCGCGGACGAACCCCTCCAGCTCCTTCTCCAGGACGGAGTTCTCCTCGTCCGCGCGCACCCAGAACACCACCACCGCGTCCGAGCCGGGACGGTCCGACGGGGCGACGTGGATGCGGCCGAGCTGCCGCTCCCCGTCCGGGGTGATCACGACGTAGCTGAACGAGCGCCGCAACTGACCCTGCTTCTGCAGCCACGCGACGTCGATCAGGGCCTGCTCGAAGGTGAACTCGCGGTCGGGCCAGCCCCACTCGGGCCCGAACCGGCCGGCCAGCCGGTCCAGGCTGCCGATGACGGCGCCGTAGTCCTTGACCACGTCGTGCACGGTGATCGGACGGATCTGGAAGTCGGGCCCGGCCACCAGCGTGGGCACCACGAAGTCCTCGGGCAGGAAGGCCCCGTCGGCCGCCTTCCGCGGAGACTTGAACATCGCCGACCTTTCCGACGACGCCCCTTCCGGCGACGGGGCGCGGACGAAGGAACTCTAGTCGCCGGCCGGCCCGCCGCGAGCGGCATCAAGGATTCGGGCGCGCCGCGCGTGACGCGGGGGGCCGGCCGCATGAACATGCCTTACTGTTCTTGCGGAGGAATTCATCACCATGACGACATCTACGCGCGATCGCATCGTGACCGAGTCGCTCCGGCTGTTCGCCGACCGGGGCTACGCGGCGACGTCGGTCGCCGAGATCGAGGCGGCGGCCGGCCTGTCCCCGGGCGCGGGCGGTCTCTACCGGCACTTCCGGTCCAAGGAGGAGGTGCTCTCCTCGGCCATCCGCGAGCACATCGAGCGGACCCGCCGGCAGATCAGCGACGTCCTCACGCAGTCCACCGCCTTCGAGGAGCGCCCGCTCGAAACCCGGCTGCGCATGACGTGCCAGGCCGGACTGGCCAAGATGCGCGAGGAGCAGGACCTCATCCGGGTCCTGTTCCGCGACCTCGACCAGTTCCCGAACCTGGTGGCGGAGATGCGCGAGGGCATCGTCAACCCGCTGTACGACGGGATCGCCACCTGGCTCGCGACGCAGCCCGAGTTCGAGGGCTCCGACGAGGACTGGCCGGCGGTCGCGTCGATCCTCGGCGGCGCCGTGGTGAACTACTGGCTCGCGAACGAGGCGATGTACGAGCCGCCCACGCGCATCGACGAGAAGCGGTTCGTGGAGAGCTGGGCGCGCCTCGGCCTCGGGCTGGTGCACCTGGAGCGCACGCCGGCCACCTGATCGCGGCACACCGGAGTTCCCCACCTCGCGCGGGCCTCTAACCTGGAGGCCCGCGTGCCTGCGGCATGCACGCGACATAAAGTTGGGGAACGGCATGGAAACGTATGCGGACTGGTTGCGCGCGCGCGGCGACGACGAACTGCGCGCGCTGCTGTCCGCGCGTCCCGAGCTGCTCGCCCCCGTCCCCGCCGACCTGACCGCGCTCGCCGCCCGCGCCGCCACGCCCGCCGCCGTGTCCCGCGCGCTCGACCGGCTCGACCGCTTCACCCTCGCCGTCCTGGAGGCCCTGCTCGTCCTGCCCGCCCCGGCCGGGCCGGACGCGCTCGCCGCCGCCCTCGACGCCGCCCCCGAGCAGGTCGAGGGCGCGCTCGCCACCCTCCGCCGGTTCGGGCTGGCCTGGGGGAACGACGCCCCGGCCACGGCGCCCGGCGTCCGGCAGAGCCTGCCGCACCCCGCCGGGCTCGGGCCGCCCGCCCGGGAGGTCTTCGCGGGCTACCCCGCCGAGCGGCTCACCGACCTGGTCACCGACCTGGACGGCGAGGCGCCGCGCGGCTTCGCCGACTCCGGCCGCCTCCTCGCCCGGCTCACCGAGCTGCTGGGCGACCCCGCCGCCCTGGTCGAGGACGCCGGGCCCGAGGCGCGTGCCGCCCTCGACCAGCTCGCGTGGGGCCCGCCGGTCGGGCGCGTCGCCGACGCGCGCCGTCCCGTCCGGCTCGCCACCGCGACCACCCCGATCGAGCGGCTCCTCGCGCGCGGCCTCCTCGTCGCCGAGGACGACCGCACGGTCACCCTGCCCCGCGAGGTCGCCCTGCACCTGCGCGGCGGGCGGCTGTTCCGGGACGTCCCCGCCGAGCCGCCCACGCTCGCCTCCGCGGCCGCACCGCGCCGCGAGGACGTGGTCGTGCGCGCCGCCGCGGGCGAGGCCGCGGGCGCCGTCCGGTTGATCGAGGAGCTGCTGGAGCGCTGGGGCCTGGAACCGCCGCCCGTCCTGCGCAGCGGCGGCCTCGCCGTCCGCGACCTGCGCGCCGCCGCGACGCTCCTGGACGTCCCGGAGTGGAAGGCCGCCCTGCTCGTCGAGGTCGCCTACGCGGCGGGCCTGCTGACCCGCAGCGGCGACCTCGACGGCGAATGGCTGCCCACCCCCGCCTACGACCTGTGGCTGATGCGCGACACCGCCGGGCGCTGGACGGAGCTGGCCCGCGGCTGGCTGAAGTCCGACCGCGCCGCCGGGCTCGCCGGGGACCGCGACGACCGCGACCGGCTCATCAACGCCCTCAGCGAGGCGATGGTGCGCAGCAGCGCGCCGTCCACCCGCCGCGCCGCCCTGGACGTCCTCGCCGGCGCGGGCCGCGGCGTCGTCGTCGGCGAGGACGCGCTCCTCGCCCGGCTGGCGTGGCTGCGGCCCCGCCACGGCGGACCGGCCCGCGACCGCCTCGTCGGCTGGACGCTCCGCGAGGCCGCCGCCCTCGGCCTCACCGGGTTCGGGGAGCTGGCCCCGTTCGGCCGCGACCTGCTCGCCGGCGACGACCCCGAGCCCGCGCTGGAGAAGTACCTCCCGGAGCCCGTCGACGAGATCCTCGTCCAGGCCGACCTGACCGCCGTCGCACCCGGCCCGCTGGTCACCGAACTCGCCCGGGAGCTGGCGCTCGCCGCCGACGTCGAGTCCACCGGCGGCGCCACCGTGTACCGCTTCACCCCCGAGTCCATCCGCCGGGCCCTGGACGCGGGGCGGACCGCCGCCGACGTCACCGACCTGCTCACCCGGCACTCGGCGACCCCGCTCCCGCAGCCGCTCGTCTACCTGATCGACGACGTCGGCCGCCGGCACGGCCACCTGCGCGTCGGCGCCCTGTCGTCCTACGTCCGCACCGACGCGCCCGCCACCCTCGACGAGATCCTCGCCGACCGGCGCGCCGCGCCGCTGCGCCTGCACCGCCTCGCCCCGACCGTCCTGGCGTCCGGGGTGCAGCGCGCCGACCTGCTCGACGGCCTGCGCGCCATGGGCCTCGCCCCGGTCGCCGAGGCGCCCGGCGGCGGCGTGATCGTGACCCGGCCGGACGCGCAGCGCGCCGATCCGCCGCCCACCGCCGAGATCGTCCGGCTCCGCCCCGACGACCGCACCGACGCCTCGATGATCTCCGCGGCCGTGCGGGCGCTGCGCGCCGGGGACGAGGCGTCCCTGCACGGCGCCGAGCACGCCCGGCAGGCCCCGTCCGGCGACCCGCCCCGCTCCCCCGCGATGGCCACCGTCGAGCGGCTCCGCGGCGCCGTCGAGCGCGGCGGCCGCGTCTGGATCGGCTACCTCGACCAGCAGGGCCAGGCGTCCAGCCGCATCGTCGAACCCGTCCGCGTCGAGGGCGGATTCCTCACCGGCTACGACGCGACCCGCGCCGCCGTGCACCGCTTCGCGCTGCACCGCATCACCGGCGTCTCCGAACTCGACGACGCCCCCTGAGGCCGCCCCGGCGAACCCCGCTGCTGTCCGGAACAGGACGCTGAGACCGGCGGGAACCGAAGAACCTCCCATACGGTCCAATCAAGGGCCCATCGGACGGGATAGCGTGTCCGGGCGAATGGTGTGAGGAGGCTCCCGATGAGCGGGTACGGAGGGCGTCCGCCGTCGGGCTGGGACGACCCCTACGGCGGCGACCAGAACTGGGACACGGGCGGCGCCTATGGGCAGCCGTACGGGCAGGGATACGGCTACACCC
This sequence comes from Actinomadura sp. NPDC023710, assembly GCF_040639875.1. Taxonomy (NCBI): domain Bacteria; kingdom Bacillati; phylum Actinomycetota; class Actinomycetes; order Streptosporangiales; family Thermomonosporaceae; genus Actinomadura; species Actinomadura sp. NPDC023710. Next base: position 2,376 of record NZ_JBFAGB010000045.1, on the reverse strand, counting down.
AGCCCGGCTACGGCCAGCCCGGCTACGGCCAGCCCGGCTACGGCCAGCCCGGCTACGGGTACGGGCCTCCGGGCGTCCCCTACCAGGCCGCGAGCAACGGCTCCACCATCGCCGCGCTCGTCTGCAACGCCGTCGCGATCCTGCTGTGCTGCAACATCGTGGCGATCCCCGGCGTGATCACCGCGGCGATCGCCCTCGGCCGCACCCAGACCGACCCGCCGTCCGCCCGGAGACTGACGATCTGGAGCTGGTCGCTGTTCGCCGCGTCCGTCCTCATCGGCATCGTCATCCTGATCATCTACATCGCGTTCGGCGTCATGTCCGAGCCGGACTACAGCTCCTCCGATGGCATCTGACCGGCGCGCCGGCGCCGCCCGCGCGCAATAAACCCGGCGGTCGGGGCGTTGAAGACCGCAGTCCTCTCCGGAACGCGCGAAGCGCCGTCGCCGCTCGGGTAGCGTGCGGCAGCGATGCCACTGTCCGGACGAGGCATCGATCTTCCGAAACCCGACGGGGGCTTCTGCTTTGACCGACGGTCCGCTCATCGTCCAGTCCGACAAGACGCTGCTGCTGGAGGTCGACCACGACCTCGCCGACGCCTGCCGCAAGGACATCGCCCCGTTCGCCGAGCTCGAACGGGCGCCCGAGCACATCCACACCTACCGGGTGACGCCGCTCGCCCTGTGGAACGCGCGCGCCGCCGGCCACGACGCCGAGCAGGTCGTCGACACCCTGATCCGGTTCTCCCGGTACCCCGTCCCGCACGCCCTGCTCGTGGACGTCGCCGACACGATGGCCCGGTACGGGCGCCTGCGGCTGGAGAAGGACCCCGTGCACGGGCTCATCCTGTCGTCCTCCGACCGGTCGGTCCTGGAGGAGGTGCTGCGCGCCAAGAAGATCAAGGGCATGATCGGCGACCGGGTCGGCGACGACGCCGTCGCCGTCCACCCGAGCGAGCGCGGCGCCCTCAAGCAGGCCCTGCTCAAACTCGGCTGGCCCGCCGAGGACCTCGCCGGCTACGTGGACGGCGAGGCCCACGCCATCTCCCTCGCCGAGGACGGCTGGGAGCTGCGCTCCTACCAGAGCGAGGCCGCCTCGGCGTTCTGGCACGGCGGCTCCGGCGTCGTCGTGCTGCCCTGCGGCTCCGGCAAGACCATCGTCGGCGCCGCCGCCATGGCCCGCGCCCAGGCGACCACGCTGATCCTCGTCACCAACACCGTCTCCGCGCACCAGTGGAAGCAGGAGCTGCTGCGCCGCACGACCCTCACCGAGGACGAGATCGGCGAGTACAGCGGCACCAAGAAGGAGATCCGGCCGGTCACCATCGCCACCTACCAGATCATGACGACGCGCCGGAAGGGCGCCTACGCGCACCTGGAGCTCTTCGACGCCCGCGACTGGGGCCTGGTCGTCTACGACGAGGTCCACCTGCTGCCCGCGCCGATCTTCCGGATGACCGCCGACCTGCAGGCCCGCCGGCGCCTCGGCCTCACCGCGACCCTCGTCCGGGAGGACGGCCGCGAGGGGGACGTGTTCTCCCTCATCGGCCCCAAGCGGTACGACGCGCCGTGGAAGGACATGGAGGCGCAGGGCTGGATCGCGCCCGCCGACTGCGTCGAGGTGCGCGTCACCCTCACCGACTCCGAGCGCCTCGCCTACGCGACCGCCGAGCCCGAGGAGCGGTACCGCTTCTGCGCCACGACCGACACCAAGACCAAGCTCATCCAGGCGCTCGTCGACCGGCACCGCGGCGAGCAGACCCTCGTCATCGGGCAGTACATCGACCAGCTGGACGAGCTCGGCGTGCTCCTGGACGCTCCGGTCATCAAGGGCGAGACCCGCATCCGCGAGCGGGAGCGGCTGTTCGAGGCGTTCCGCCAGGGGGAGATCGACGTCCTGGTGGTCTCCAAGGTGGCGAACTTCTCCATCGACCTGCCCGAGGCGTCCGTCGCCGTCCAGGTCTCGGGCGCCTACGGGTCCCGGCAGGAGGAGGCGCAGCGGCTGGGTCGCCTGCTGCGGCCCAAGGCGTCCGGTGCGGGAGCGCGCTTCTACGCCGTCGTGGCCCGCGACACCCTGGACCAGGATTACGCCGCCCACCGGCAGCGTTTTCTGGCGGAACAGGGCTACGCCTACCGGATCGTCGACGCCGACACGGTCCTCGCCGGCGACGAGTTCTGAGTCACTCCGTCCGGACGGTGCCGAGCGTCGGCGCCGAGACCTCGGAAATGAGAAAGGCCCCGCCGGTAACGGCGGGGCCTTTCTGCAATATATGTCCGGCGGTGTCCTACTCTCCCACACGGTCTCCCATGCAGTACCATCGGCGCTGAAGGGCTTAACTTCCGGGTTCGGGATGGGACCGGGTGTTTCCCCCTCGCC
>NZ_JBFAGB010000044.1:0-79263 GCF_040639875.1 Actinomadura sp. NPDC023710 | reverse complement strand
GTTGCGGGGCCCGGCCGGTGGGCGGCGTTATGGGCCGGCCCCCGCAACCCGACGTCTCGGGGGCGCCGCGGCTAGCCGCGGTACCCGGTCGGGGCGAAGTCCTCCCGCGTGTCGTTCGGCCGCGGCTGCTTCTTCGGCTCGTCGCCGTGGCCCGGCCACCAGGCCTTGTGGCCCAGCATCGCGGTGAGGCCCGGCACCAGGAAGGTGGACATCACGAAGGCCGACAGCGCGATGCCGATCGCCACCGAGAAGCCCATCTGCTGGAGCATCGAGACCGGCGCGAGCATCATCACCGAGAACGTGCCGGCCAGGATGAGGCCCGCCGCGGCGACCGTCGGGCCGCCGTGCTGGACGGCCAGGGCCGCAGCCTTCCGCGGGTCGTGGCCCTCCTTGGCCTCCTCGCGCAGCCGCGCCGTCATCAGGATGTTGTAGTCGGTCCCGATGGCCAGCACGAACAGGTAGAGGACGATCGGCAGCTGGAAGGTGACGCCGGCCTCGCCCATCGCGCCCTGGAAGACGTACACCGCGGAGCCGAGCGTCGCCGCGAAGCCGAGCAGGACGGCCACCACCAGGTAGATCGGCGCGACCACCGACCTCAGCAGCAGCGCCAGGATCAGCGCGATCAGCACCGCCGCCACCGGCAGGATCACCGACAGGTCGCGGTTGTTGACCGTGTTGATGTCGGAGAAGATCGCCGTCGATCCGCCGACGTAGGCGCGGGTGCCCTCCGGCGCCGCCTTGTGCACGGCGGGCGCCAGCTCGTCCTTGACCAGGGCGATCGCCTTGTTGGACGCCGGGTTGACCTTCAGTACCAGGTCGACCCGGGCCACGGTCTTGTCCTGGCCGGGGACGGGCTGCTGCACCTTGCCGACGCCGGGCGCGCTCTCGGCGGCCTGGCTGAACGACTGGAGCTGCTGCTGGGTGACCGGCTGCCCGTTCTGGCTCTTGATGAACACCTGGACCGGGGTGGTCAGGCCGGGCGGGAAGCCCTTCTCCATGTCCTTGGTCGCCTGGGCGGACTCCGTGTCCTGCGGGAAGCCGGCAGCGAAGTCGTAGTCGGCCTTGAACCCGAGGGTGCCGAGCGCCAGCACGACCAGGACGAGCCCGGACGCCGCGGCGGCGACGGCGGGGCGCTTGCCGACGCCGCGGCCGATGGCCGTGGAGAATCTGCCCTTCGGCTGCTTCTTCCACGCCTTGGACGGCCAGAAGACGGCGGTGCCGAGCAGCGAGACGAGCGCCGGGAACAGCGTCAGCGAGGTGATGCCCATCACGACGACGGCGATGGCGAGGGCCGGGCCCCAGGCGCTGAAGACGCCGAACGTCGCGAGCAGCAGGACCAGGAACGTCACGGCGATGGCGGCGGCGGCCGAGGAGATGACCTCGCCGACCCGCTCCACCGCGGTGATCATCGCGGTCTTCTTGTCGTCGCCGGCGCGCAGCCGCTCGCGGAACCGGAACATCAGGAACAGGTAGTAGTCGGCGCCGATGCCGAAGAGCACGATCAGGATGATGGTGCTGAGGCTGTCGTCGCCGGAGAACCCGAAGATCTTCGAGGCCGTGCCGATCAGACCCATCGCGACCTGCATGGTCACGGTGATGACGACGATCGGCAGCACCGCCGCCAGCGGGGCCCGGAAGATCAGCAGGATCAACCCGATGATCAGCACGAAGGTGGCGATGCCGACGATCTCGAAGGACTTGTTGAAGGAGTCCTCGTTGTCGACGAAGCCGGCGACGTCACCGCCGACCTTGGCCTCCATCCCGCTGTCCTTCAGCAGGGTGGGCAGGTCCTTGCGGATCTGCTTGACCGCGTCGCCCTGCTTCTCGCTGTCGGCCATCGAGGTGCCCTTCATCGGCACCATGATCACCTGGACGGCCTTGTTGGGCGCCACGGCCTCGGGGCCGGTCGCGAAGCCGAGGACCGTCGGCGGCTTCTTGGCGTTGAGCGTCTTGGCGGCCTCGTTCACCTTCGCGGTGTCCTGCGCCGTCAGCGCCTGGCCGTCGGAACGCTTCACCACGACGAGCGAGGAGGTGTCCTCCTGCTGCGGGAACGCCTTTTCAGCGATCTTGAGCGCCTGCACCGACTCGTACTTCGAGGGCAGGAAGTCGCCCTGGTCGGACTCGGTGGTGAGCTTGGGGGAGAGGGCGATGATGAGCACCGCGGCCACGAGCCAGGCCACGATCGTCCACCACGGGTGTCTCACGACGAAGCGCGCGAGCCGAGCGAACATGGGGGCTTCCTTAATTCACAGTCGTAGGGATACCTGTAAAACAGTAGAGACCGGACACGGCGCGGGGGTCACCCGCAGCGCCGAAATGCGGTGTGATACCTCCGGGGGAGCCTCTCCTCCTCTAGGAGGGGCGGGGAGTGGATAGCCTCGTACCCATGGACAACGAGGTTCAACGGGGGTTCGAGACCCTGGCCATCCACGCCGGGCAGGAGCCCGACCCGGCCACCGGCGCGGTCGTCCCGCCGATCTACCAGGTCTCGACGTACAAGCAGGACGGCATCGGGGCGCTGCGCGGGGGCTACGAGTACTCCCGGTCGGCCAACCCGACGCGTACCGCGCTGGAGGTATGCCTGGCCGAGACGGAGGGCGGCGCGCGGGGGCTGGCGTTCGCCTCCGGGCTCGCCGCCGAGGACGCGCTGCTGCGCACGGTCTGCAAGCCCGGTGCCCACGTCATCGTCCCGAACGACGCCTACGGCGGGACGTACCGGCTGTTCGCGAAGGTCGCCCAGCCGTGGGGGGTCGAGTTCGACCCGGTGCCGCTCAACGACATCGCCGCGGTGCGGGCGGCGGTCCGCCCCGAGACGAAGATCATCTGGGTGGAGACGCCCACCAACCCGCTGCTCGGCGTCGCCGACATCGCGGCGCTGGCCGCCGTCGCCCGGGACGCGGGGGCGCTGCTGGCCGTCGACAACACCTTCGCCTCGCCCTACCTCCAGCGGCCGCTGGAGCTCGGCGCGGACGTCGTCGTCCACTCCACCACCAAGTACATCGGCGGGCACTCCGACGTCGTCGGGGGCGCGCTGATCGCCGCGGACGCCGGCCTCGGGGAGCGGCTGGCGTTCCACCAGAACGCGATGGGCGCCGTCGCGGGCCCGTTCGACGCCTGGCTCACCCTGCGCGGGATCAAGACGCTCGGCGTGCGGATGGACCGGCACTGCGCCAACGCGGAGCGGGTCGTGGACCTGCTGACGCGGCACCCGTCCGTCCGGCAGGTCCTCTACCCGGGGCTGCCCGACCACCCGGGCCACGAGATCGCCGCCAAGCAGATGAAGGCGTTCGGCGGCATGGTCTCGTTCCGGATGGAGTCGGAGGAGGCCGCCGTCCGGGTCTGCGAGCGGACGAAGCTGTTCACGCTCGGCGAGTCGCTCGGCGGCGTCGAGTCGCTGATCGAGCACCCGGGGCGGATGACGCACGCCTCGGCGGCCGGATCACCGCTGGAGGTGCCCGCCGACCTGGTGCGGCTGTCGGTCGGCATCGAGGACGCCGCCGACCTGCTCCGCGATCTGGAGCAGGCGCTTTCCTGAGAATCGGCTGACCATTCCCCACCGGACTTGATCAAAACATCTATACTCAGCGCGCCAGGTTTGTGAAGAAAGGGCCCGGGGTGCGCAAAGTACTGGTCTGTGGGGCGGCGTTCGCCGCGACGTGTGTCTCCGCCGTGACCGTTCCCGTGGGAGCCCACGCGAACGAGCCGACGCCGACGCCGACGGTGTCCGTCCCGTCCGAGCCGTCCGAGCCGCCGGCGGGGACCCCGTCCGGCGGGCCGGAGACCGGGGCCCCCGGTACCGGCTCGCCGTCGGCGCCGTCCGCGACGCCGACTGAGGGCGGCCCGGCCGCCACGGACGGGGAGCCGGACGGCACGGTCACCGCGCAGGCGGTCATGGTGACGCCGCAGCTGCCGCGGTTCCGCACCTACGCCTACGGCAAGCTGCCCGCCCAGAAGATCGACGCCTACTGGCGCAAGCCGGGCCCCCGCGCCACGCCGCGGCCGGCCGTGCTGCTCCTGCACGGCGGCTACTGGCTGGAGGGCGACAAGGGCGGCGGCTGGAAGTACTTCGCGCGCCGGCTGACCGAGCAGGGCTTCGTGGTCCTGTCGGCCAACTACCGGCTCGCGCCCAAGGCGCAGTGGCCCGCCCAGCGCGACGACGCCATGGCGGCCCTCGACTTCGTCAAGAAGCACGCCCAGGTGTGGAACGTCGACCCGAACCGCATCGCGGTCATGGGCTCGTCGGCCGGCGGGCACCTCGCGACGCAGCTCGGCACGTTCGGGACGGGCACCCGCCAGGTCCGCGGGGTGGTCGCGCTGTCGCCGCCGAACAACCCCTTCCTGGCCTTCCAGGACGGCGCGAAGCCGGACGCCTCGTTCACCGAGCGCAAGCTGCGGCAGGCCGTGGTCGGTCTCGTCCACTGCGTGCCCGGTGCGGCCGCCGCCCCGGACTGCTGGACGAAGCTGGACGACGCCAGCACCGTCACGCACGTCTCCGCGGACGACGCCCCGATGCTGCTGATGCACGCCACCGGCGACTTCGTCCCGGTCACCCAGAGCACCGGGCTGGCCGGCGCGCTGCGGGCCGCCGGGGTCCAGGCGACCGTCAAGACCGTCGAGGGCGACATGCACGCTTCGGACATGCTGAGCGACGAAAGCGTCTACCCGACGATCCTGGCCTGGCTCAAGAAGCGGCTGAACCCCGGCCAGTAGGGCCGGCTCAGCCGTTCCAGACCATCAGCACGAGGATCACCAGCCAGATCAGCGCGACGACGCCGGACATGGCGGCCAGCCGCCCCCGCTCCACCTGGGCGATCTCACCGGTGGCGGCCGCCGGCTCCGCGGTGGCTCCGGCGGCGGGGGCCTCGGCCTCCGCCGCGCCGCCCTCGGCCGAGGCGCCGCCCTCCTTGGCCTCCCCGGCCTTGTCGGTCGCGGCGGGACGGGCAGGGACCGGCGCGGGCACCGCCTCGGCCGCCGCGACCTCCAGCAGGTGCACCGCCTTGCGCTGGTCGCGCTCGACGATCAGCAGCAGCACCAGCGCGACGACGAACAGCGTCATCGACACCGTCAGCCACACCTCGGCGAGATCGCCCTTCGCCAGCCCGAGCCCGATCAGGAAGATCCCCAGCGTCCCGATCCCGTAGATCTGGGTGGTCCGGTGGAGGTAACGCACCACGACCACGTCGCGCTTGCGGATGTAGCGGGGGGTGGACATCGTGGCGGCGGTCAGCGGCCCCAGAGTGAAGATCGCGAACCCGATGTGGAGGAAGAGCAGGATGCGGTCCGAAGTCGACATGGGCCGACCCTAGTTCATTGCCTTGTCTCGTCCTTCGGGCCTAGCGCCCCTCCAACGTCGACAAAAGCGGCGATCGCCGGCATCGCTCCGGCTCGCCTTGGCGGCTCGCTGCGCGATCAGGCTCTCGCTTCGCTCGCGTCTCCGCCCCCGGCCCTGCCTTCGGACGCGATCGCGACCATTGAGGTCGTGGTTCAGCGCCTGATTCTCAGGTAGTCGCTGATGACGTACTCGCCGAGCCGGTCGGCGTCGGGCGCGAAGACCCGGCCGCCGTTGCGCTGCGCGACCTCCTCCACGAACGACACGAGCCGCCGGTCCTCGGCGAGCATGAAGAAGTTCATGCAGGCGCCGCGCCGGGTCATCTTGTCGACCTCGGCGAGGGTGAGCACGAGCGTGTCGGTGGACGGCGGGTAGTCGAACAGCGAGCGGCCGTCCGGCCGCAGGTGCGCGGTGGGCTCGCCGTCGGTGACGACGAGGACGATCGGCTCGAAGTCGGGGTGCCGGTCCAGGTGCCGTCCGGCGATCATCAGGGCGTGGTGCAGGTTGGTGCCCTGCACCATGTCCCAGTCGAGGCCCGCCATCTCCGTGGGGTGCAGCACCCGCGCGTAGTTGGAGAACCCGATGATCTGGATGGCGTCCTGCGGGAACTTGCTGGTCACGAGCGTGTGCAGGGCGAGCGTGGTCTGCTTGGCGGCCGCCCACGTCCCGCGCAGCACCATCGAGTAGGACAGGTCGACGAGCAGGCAGACGGCGGCGCCGGTGCGGCGCTCGGTCTCGTGCACCTCGAAGTCGTCCACGCTCAGCCGCACGCCGTCCGGGCGCCGCGCGCCGTTTCCGCCGACCGCCACGGCGTCGGAGGTGCCCACGGGCTCGGCGAGCCTCGCATCCGCGGGCGGGGGGACGAGGCCGGTGCCGCGCTCCCCGGTCCCGTTCGCGGTCGTCCCGCGCTCCATGGCGCTGCGCCGGATCGCGTTGCTCACCGTCCGGACCACGTCGAGGGGCTGCTCGTCGCCGAACCGCCACTCGCGGCTGGAGCCGGTCAGCTCGCCCGCCTGGCCCGCGTCCCGCTGGTCGTGGTCGCCCCGCCGGCCGGACGCCAGCTGGGAGAACACCCGGCGCAGCGCGGTCTCGCCGAGCCGCCGCACCGCCTTCGGCGTCAGCTCCAGCTTCCCGCGCTTGCGCTGCAGGTAGCCCTGCCGCTCCAGTTCGGCCTCGATGCGGCGCAGCTCGGCGAGGTCGTCGACGGCCTGCCGGCCGAGGGCCCGCCGGACGGCGTCCTCGTCGATGTCGTCGAGCCGCGCGCCCGGGTAGTCCTGCCCGAGCGCCGCCTCCAGCTCGCTGAGGTCGGCCAGCTCCGCCAGCGCGGTCGTGGCGTCGCCCACGCCGAGCGGGTCGTCACCGGTCATCTGCTCGGGCTGCCCCCAGCCGAGGTCGGGGCGGCGGGTCCGCAGCGCGTCGCCGAGCCGGGTCATCTCCATGGCGAGGCCCGCGTCCTGCATGGCCTGCTCCATGAGGCCGGCCAGCTCGGCGCGCTGCTCGGGGCTGAGCGAGGCGAGCAGCCGGTCCATCGCGGCGGCGCGGCGGGCCAGCGCGTCGACCAGCTCTTCGAGGTTCTGCGGATCGTCGGGGAACATGTCCCCGTACTCGCCCATGAACCGGTCGAAGTCATCCTGGGTGTGCTCGCCGCGCGCGTCCCGCTCCAGCATCGCGTTGAGGTCGGCCATCATGTCCTTGACCCGCTGCATGGCGGCCGGGTCCTGGTTCTCCAGGGCCTGCTTCATGCCCTGGAACTGCGCGTCGAGGACCTCGCGGCGCAGCAGGTCCTTCAGCTGCTCGAAGGTGCGGCGGGCGGCGGCGGAGCGCCAGTCGTAGTCCGACAGCCGCCGGATCGCCTGCGAGGTGTCGGACGGCAGCATGTCCAGCTCCGCCTCGCGCAGCCGCGCGTCGTCGCCCGGGTCGGGGAACAGCTCGGCCCGCTCCTGCCCGATCGCGGTGTCCAGCAGCGCGCGGGCCTGCTCCAGCGTGCCGTCGAGGCGGCCCCGGTCGCGCAGCGCACGGCGCCGCTCCCTGACCTGGCGCAGCATGTCGTCGAGCCCCCGGCGGGGCTGGGCGCCCGGCAGGCCGCGCCGCAGCAGCTCGCGGAGCGCGTCGTCGGGGCGGGTGCCGTCCAGCACCGAGTCGCCCACGGCGTCCAGCGCGTCGCGGACGTCGTAGGGCGGTGCGAGCGGGTCGGGCCCGTCCTCGTAGGCGCCGTAGCGGTATCGGCTCATCGAATCCCCTTGCGCGTGGAGACCTCGGGGCGCGGTGTCACGTCCGGTACGTCGCCGTCCCGTCGGACCGCCCCTCGGCGACGTCCTTGGAGAGCCGCCGGGTGAGGAACAGCCCCTCCAGGGCGAACTCGATCGCCGCCGCGGCCTGCCCCGGGGACTCCCCGCTCATGCCGAGCCTTTCCATGATCTTGGCGAGGCCGGGCACCTGGCCGGTGCGCCGCAGCAGCTCGCGCGCCGGCACCAGCTCGCCCGACTCCACGCTCTCCCCGGAGTCGAACTTGTCGAGCAGGCCGGTGAGGTCGGCGGCGCCCAGCGTCCGGCGGTAGGTCTCGGCGACCGCGCGGCGCAGCAGGTGCTCCAGCACCTCCTGCTCGCGGCCCTCCTCGCTGACCTCGAACTCCACCTTGCCCATCAGCGACGGCACCACGGCCGGCAGGTCGCAGACCCGCGCGACGGCGTGCTCCTCCCCGGTGAGCGCCGCGCGGCGCACCGCGCCCGCCGCGACGGTCTCGGCGCCCGCGAGCGCGAACCGCGCCGACACACCCGACCGCGCGTCCACCGCCGTCGAGTCGCGGACGAGCCGGGTGAACCGCCCGATCACCTCGACCATGTGGTCGGGCACCTCGGCGGGCAGGCCCGCGAGGTCGGCGAAGTCGGCCTCCTGGCGGATCAGCGCGAGCTCGGCGTCCAGTTCGAGGGGGTAGTGGGTGCGGATCTCGGCGCCGAAGCGGTCCTTCAGCGGCGTGATGATCCGGCCCCGGTTGGTGTAGTCCTCGGGGTTGGCGGACGCGACGAGCAGCACGTCCAGCGGCAGCCGCAGCGCGTAGCCGCGGACCTGGACGTCGCGCTCCTCCAGCACGTTCAGCAGCGCCACCTGGATCCGCTCGGCGAGGTCGGGCAGCTCGTTGATGGAGAAGATCCCGCGGTTGGTGCGCGGGACGAGCCCGAAGTGCACGGTCTCCGGGTCGCCGAGCGTGCGGCCCTCCGCCACCTTGATCGGGTCGACGTCGCCGATGAGGTCGCCGACGCTGGTGTCGGGCGTGGCGAGCTTCTCCCCGTAGCGGTCGTCGCGGTGCTTCCACTCGACCGGAAGCGCGTCGCCCAGCTCGCCCGCGAGCCGGCGGCAGCGCACGCAGACCGGCGCGTACGGGTGGTCGTTGATCTCGCAGCCCGCCACCACGGGGGTCCACTCGTCCAGCAGTCCGACCAGGGTGCGGATCAGCCGCGTCTTGCCCTGCCCGCGCTCGCCCAGCAGCACCAGGTCGTGCCCGGCCAGCAGGGCGCGCTCCAGATGGGGCAGGACGGTCTCGTCGAACCCGAGGATGCCGGGGAAGCGCGGCTCGCCGGATCTCAGCCGGCCGAGCAGGTTGCGCCGGATCTCGGCCTTGACGGGAAGCCGCACGTGACCGGTGGCGCGCAGCGCGCCCAGCGTCGATTCACGGGGTGCGGATTCGCCGGAGGAGGACTCGCGTGGTGTGGATGAACGCACGCGACCGACACTACGTCCCGGCCCGGGGAATCGCACCCCCGCCGGGGATTCGCCCGCCCTGTCCCGTCTCGCCGGCGTTTGGGTGGAACGGTCGCGGAGGGGGAGACTGGTGGTGTGAAGCGACCCGGCGAACGGAGTGAGGGAGGCGGCGCCGATGGCGCGATTCGGTGATGGCCTGGCCCTCGGACCCGATCTGTCCAGCGCCGCCACGACGGCGGTCGAGCAGGCGCTCGCGCCGCTCAGCGCGGCGCCCGACCTGGTGTGCGTGTTCGTCACCGGCGACGACCCGGGCCAGATCGAGGAGGCCGCGCAGGCTGCGCAGCGCGCGGCCGGTCCCGCGCTGCTGCTGGGGTGCAGCGCGTCCGGTGTGATCGGGGCCGGGCGCGGCGTGGAGGAGCGGGGCGCGGTGAGCGCGTGGGCGGCGGTGCTGCCCGGCGCGCGGCTCGACGCGTTCCGGCTGGAGACGCTGAAGGGCGACGACCGGCTCATCGTGGTCGGCATGCCGGAGGCCCAGGACGACGACGCGGTCGGCGTGCTGCTGGCCGACCCGTACAGCTTCCCGGTGGACGCGTTCGTGGAGCGCTCGGACGAGGCGCTGCCCGGCCTGCCGCTGGTCGGCGGGCTGGCCGAGGGCAGCGGGGTCGGCGGCGAGACCGGGCACGGCGAGGCGCGGCTGTTCGTCGGCGGCGAGGTGTACCGGGACGGCGCGGTCGGCGTGGTGATCGGCGGGTCCGTCGCCGCCGCCACGGTGGTCAGCCAGGGCGCCCGCCCGATCGGCCCGGACATGGTGGTGACCAGGGCCGAGGGGAACGTCCTGTACGAGCTGGCGGGGGTGCCGGCGCTGGAGAAGCTGGAGCAGATCGTCCTCGGGCTGCCGGAGGAGGAGCAGGAGCTCGCCGGGCGCGGGCTGCTGATCGGCGTCGCGATGGACGAGTACGCCGACGAGCACGAGCACGGCGACTTCCTCGTCCGCGGCGTCGTGGGCGCCGACACCGACACCGGCGCCATCGCGATCGGCGACGTGGTGGACGTGGGGCGCACCGTCCGGTTCCAGGTCCGGGACGCGGGCGCCGCCGAGGAGGACCTCGCCGCGCTGCTGGAGCGGTTCGACCTCGCGCCGGTCGAGGGCGCGCTGCTGATCTCCTGCAACGGCCGCGGGCAGGCGATGTTCCCCGACTCCGACCATGACGCCAAGGTGCTGGACCGCGCCTTCGGCCCCGCAGGGGTGGGCGGCTTCTTCGCGGCGGGGGAGATCGGCCCGGTCGCGGGACGCAACCACGTGCACGGCTTCACCGCCTCGATCCTCGCGTTCGGCCGGGCCGAGGAGGGCGTTTGAGCGCCGTGCTCGCGGTGGACGTCGGCGGGACGAAGCTCGCCGCCGCGCTGGTCGAACCCGACGGGCGCGTCACCGCCCACGACCGGGCCCCCACCCCGAACGCGCCGGACGTGGACGGGGAGGAGCTGTGGCGGGCGCTGGAGGCGCTGCTCGCCAAGCTCGCCGCCGGCGCCGGGGACCCGCCCCTCGCGGGTGTCGGGGTGGGCTGCGGAGGGCCGATGACCTGGCCGGCGGCCGAGGTGTCGCCGCTGAACATCCCGGCGTGGCGGGGCTTCCCGCTGCGCGAGCGGCTCCGCGCCCGGTACCCGGGCCTGCCCGTCCGCATCCACAACGACGCGGTCTGCGTCGCGATCGGCGAGCACTGGCTCGGCGCGGGGCGCGGGCACGACAACGTCCTCGGCATGGTGGTGTCCACGGGCGTCGGCGGCGGACTCATGCTCGGCGGGCGCCTGGTGAACGGCGCCAGCGGCAACGCCGGGCACATCGGGCACGTCATCGTCGAGCCCGGCGGGCCGCCCTGCGGATGCGGGGGCCGCGGCTGCCTGGAGGCGGTCGCGCGCGGCCCGGGGCTGGTCGCGTGGGCGCGGGAGCAGGGCTGGCGGCCCGGGAGCGCGGACGCCACCGGCGTGGAGCTCACCGACGACGCCCGCCGCGGGGACCCGGTCGCGGGCGCGGCGATGCGCCGGGCGGGCCGCGCCCTCGGCATCGCGATCGCGTCCGCGACGCACCTGTGCGATCTGGAGGTCGCCGCGATCGGCGGCGGGCTCTCGCAGGCGGGACGGCTGCTGTTCGACCCGATGGAGGAGGCGTTCGGCGAGCACGCGCGGATGGAGTTCGCGCGCCGGCTGCGGATCGTCCCGGCCGAGCTCGGGCAGACCGCGGGCCTCGTCGGCGCCGCCGCCCTGGTCTACGCCCAAGATCGTTATTGGAGTGCCGGATAGGCCGGGCGTGCAAGGATGAATGAATGAGCGAAGCGGCCCGGGGGGTGTGGGGGGCCGCCCCCCCACGAGCGAGTACGAGCGACTCTGGTCCGGGCTCCGTCGATGTCGACGACGTCCGCGCCGCCAGGGAGCTGCTGGGCGGGGTGGCCGTGCCGACGCCGCTGATCCCCTCCCGGGTGCTGTCGGAGCAGATCGGCGGGCCCGTCCTGCTGAAGTGCGAGAACCTGCAGCGCACCGGCTCCTTCAAGATCCGGGGCGCGTACGTGCGGATCGCGCGGCTGTGCGAGCGGGAGCGGGCGGGCGGCGTGGTCGCGGCGAGCGCGGGCAACCACGCGCAGGGCGTCGCGCTCGCCGCCTCGATGCTCGGCTGCAAGGCCACCGTGTTCATGCCGGTCGGCGCCCCGCTCCCGAAGATCGCCGCGACCCGCGGCTACGGCGCCGAGGTCGTCTTCCCCGGGCCGACCGTGGACGACTGCCTCGTCGCCGCGCAGGAGTACGCGGACGAGTGCGGCGCGGTGTTCATCCACCCGTTCGACCACCCCGACGTCGTCACGGGGCAGGCCACGATCGGCCTGGAGGTCATGGAGCAGTGCCCGGAGGCGCGGACGATCGTGTCGCCGGTGGGCGGCGGCGGCCTGCTGGCCGGGGTCGCGGCGGCGGTGAAGGGCCTGGCGAAGGAGACCGGCGGCGGGGACGTCAAGCTCGTCGGCGCGCAGGCCAAGCGGGCCGCGGCGTTCCCGCCGTCGCTCGCGGCGGGCAGGCCCACCCAGATCGGGATCGAGCGCACGATGGCGGACGGCATCGCGGTCGGCCGCCCCGGTGAGCTGACCTACGCCATGTTCACCGAGCTGGTGGACGCCGTCGTCACCGTGACCGAGGAGTCGATCTCCCAGGCCCTGCTGCTCTGCCTCGAACGCGCCAAGCAGGTCGTCGAGCCGGCGGGGGCGGCGGGCGTCGCGGCGCTGCTGGAGCACGGCTACGCCGTCGAGCCGCCCGTCGTGGTGCTGCTGTCGGGCGGCAACATCGACCCGCTGCTGCTGTCGAAGGTGCTGCGGCACGGGCTCGCGGGCGCGGGGCGTTACCTGGTGGTGCGCTGCCGCCTGAAGGACCGTCCGGGCGCCCTGGTGACCCTGCTGAGCGAACTGGCCGAGCTGGGCGTCAACGTCCTGGACGTCATGCACGAGCGGATGGCGGCCCGCCTCCACGTCGAGGAGGCCGAGGTGCTCATGCACCTGGAGACCCGCGGGGCCGACCACTCCGAGGACGTCATCGGCCGCCTCCGCGAGAAGGGCTACACCCTCACGTTGAGCTAGCCGCGGGCGGCCGGCTCAGCGTGAGGGTGCGGTGTCACGGCCGAGCGGGGTTCTACAGAGACGGCTTGCCCTCGGAGTAGAGCCAGGCCTTGGCCCAGGCGTCCAGGTCCTTGCGGGACAGGCGCTCGGCGAAGCGGACGAAGTCCTTCGTGGAGGCGTTGCCGTACCGGTAGGCGGCCGGCCACGCCTTCAGCAGAGCCGAGAAGGCCCGCTCGCCGATCTTCGTGCGCAGCACGTGGACGGCCATCGCGCCGCGGTCGTAGACGAGCCCGTCGAAGATGTGGTCGCGGCCCGGGTCGGCGACCCTGCCCGTCCACAGGCCGTTGCTCGCGGGCGTCGCGTAGGTCTCGTCGAACTGCTTCTGGACGGACGTGCCGCCGTGCGCCGCCGCGTACAGCCACTCGGAGTACGTCGCGAAGCCCTCGTTCAGCCAGATGTCGGCCCACCTGGCCGGGGACACCGAGTCGCCGAACCACTGGTGGCCCAGCTCGTGCGCGAGCAGGTCGGTGCTCGGGATGGCGCCCGGACGGCGCCCGAGGTCGTACACGGGGCGGCCCTGCGTCTCCAGCGCGTAGCCGACCCCGGCCTTGACGACGATCCCGCCCGTCGAGGTGAACGGGTAGCGGCCGTAGAGCCGGTTCTGGAAGTCGGTGACCTCGGCGGTCTGGTCGTGGAACTTCTTCGCGTCCTCCGGCTTGATGGCCATGGCCCGGTCGGTGGCGGTCAGGTTGGGGATGCCCGCCTTCGTCCGTCCGGTGGCCACGTCGTACCGGCCGATCGCGATCATGGCGAGCTCGCTGGCCATCGGGTTGCGGACGTCCCAGCGCGTGGTCGTCCAGCCGCCCGCGGTCCGCCTGCCGCGCGGGTCGCCGTTGGCGAGCGTGGTGAGGCCGCTCGGAGCCGTCAGCGTGTAGGTGTAGGTCGCCTTGTCGGTCGGGTGGTCGTTCACCGGGTAGACGGTGGCCGCGCCGAACGGCTGGTTGAGCATCACCGCGCCGTCGGGGGTGGGCACCCAGCCGGACACGCCCAGCGCGTCGTCGTTGACCGTCTGCGGAACGCCGGAGTACGCCACGGTCACGGTGAAGGCGCGGCGGTCCCGGATGCCCTTGCGCGGGGTGATGACCAGCTCCTGGGCGCCCGTCCGCGTGTAGGACGCGGCGCGGCCGTCGACCTTCACGGAGGAGATCTTCAGCGGGCCGAGGAAGTCCAGGTCGAACCGGGACAGGTTCTGCGTCGCCCGCGCCGTCACGCGGGTCACCGCCTGGATCCCCTTGGTCGCGGGGTCGTACTTCAGGCCGATGTCGTAGTGGGCGACGTCGTAGCCGCCGTTGCCCATGTCGGGGAAGTAGGGGTCGCCCGCGCCGGGCGCCCCGGGGGTGAACCGCTCGGCGGCGCCGGCGGGCGCCGCGGTCACCGCGAGGCTCGCCGCGACGCCCAGCGTCACGGCCGCCAGCGCTCTGGGGGTTCTGCTCATCGACCTCGTCCTCGGTAGCCTGGGTGGACCGTCATGACAGCGCTCAAGACTTTCTCGTGAACCGGGTCCGCACAAGCGCCATTTGGTATCGAATCTGCCTGTCAGGTGAGGTTTCTGTGGCGGAATCCGGTGTCCGGTCACCAACTCAGCGGTTTGGTCTCCGAACGGAGCCACGCCTGGAACAGCGTCGTGAGCCTTTGGCCCGACACCCGTTCGGCCAGCGCGGTGAACTGCGGCGTCGTGGCGGTGGAGTGGCGGTGCTCGGCCGTCCACGTCCGCAGGATCGTGAAGAACGCCCTGTCGCCGACCCGCTCGCGGAGGGCCTGGAGCGTCATCGCGCCGCGGACGTAGACGGAGAAGCCGAACATCTTCGCGGCGCCCGGCGCGCCCGGCGGCGGGCTGAAGATCGGCGAGCTCGCGGGCTGCGCGTAGTACCGCTTGAAGATCTTCTCCGCCGAGTCCGTGCCGGTGCGCTCGCGCCACAACCACTCGGCGTAGGTCGCGAAGCCCTCGTTCAGCCAGATGTCGCTCCAGTGGTGCAGCCCGACGCTGTCACCGAACCACTGGTGGGCCATCTCGTGGACGATGAAGCCGTCGTCCGGCGCGAAGCCGCCGTAGACGGGGCGTTCCTGGGTCTCCAGGGCATAGCCGAGCTTCGGGTCGTCGACGATGCCGCCCGCCGTCGCGAACGGGTACGGGCCGAAGAGCGGTGCCGCCCACTTCATCACCTTGACGGTGGTGCTCTCCAGCCGCTCGGCCGCCGAGCGGAACGCGGGGTCCACGGCCGTGATCACCGGGACGCCGTCCACCTCGGTCCGCCGCACCTGGAACCGTCCGATGGCGACCGTGGCCAGGTAGCTCGCCATCGGCGCGTCCTCGGTCCACGTGTAGGTGGCGGTCGCGGTGCCGGTGCTGACGGGGCCGGGCCGCCCGTTCGCCACGGCGCGCAGGCCCCTCGGGACGGTGATGCGGAACGCGTACGTGGCCTTGTCGCGGGGGTGGTCGTTCACCGGCAGCCAGGTGGACGCGCCGTCCGGCTCGGAGGCGACGACCGCGCCGTCCTTGCTCGGGACCCACCCGTAGGCGCCGAATGCCTTGTTCCCGATCGGCTCCGGTCTGCCCGCGTATCGGACGGCGACCCGGAACGTCCGTCCGGCGCGGATCGGCTCGGCGGGCGTGACCACGAGCTCCCGGCCGGCGCGACGGTGGCGCGCCGCCCGGCCGTCCACCGCGACGGCGGTGATCTGCGGGCCGCGGAAGTCGAGGTCGAACGCGGACAGGTCCTGGGTGGCGGTCGCGGTGACCGTGACCGCCGCGTCGACCGCTCCCGTCCTGGCGCCTGCGTAGGCCAGCGCGACGTCGTAGTGGGCGACGTCGTAGCCGCCGTTGCCCGCGCCCTCGAAGTAGGGGTCGCCCAGGCCGGGCGCTCCCGGGGAGGCCGTGCCGCACATGTCCGGCGGCGGCACGGCGGGCGGCAAGGGCTGTGGACAAGGTGCGGCCGCCCGCCGCTCCGCCGCGGCGCCCGGATCCTTGGACGCGGACGCGGCGCCGGGCGATCCGACCAGGATCGCGGCGGTCAAGGCCGCGGTCATCCGCCGAGATGGCCCGTTCATCAGGCCGATGATGGCGCGCGCCCGCCCCGCGCGGACGGCGACCGGCCCGCCTTTCCCCAATCCTTGCCGGGCCTTCACCCGCAGCGGACCGGGATCACCCCGTCACTTGGACGGACGGCCCTTCTGGTACAGCCAGTCGTCGAAGAACGCGTCCAGCTTCTTGCCCGACACCCGGTTCGCCGTAGCGATGAACTGCTTCGTCGTCCCGGCGGCGTGCCGGTGCTCCTTCGTCCAGGTCTGGAGGATCTTGTAGAACACGTCCTCGCCGACCCGGCCGCGCAGCGCGACCAGCGTCATGCCGCCCCGGTCGTACACCGACCGGCCGAACATCTGCTTGCGCCCGGGGTCGCCGGGCGGGACGTCCCACAGCTCCCCGCCGCCGATGCCGTTGTAGGCCTCGTCGAAGTGCTCCTGGACCGTCTGGCCGCCGGTCTTCTCGTCCCACAGCCACTCGGCGTAGGTCGCGAAGCCCTCGTTCAGCCAGATGTCCTGCCACCGCGACAGGCTGACGCTGTCGCCGAACCACTGGTGCGCCAGCTCGTGCGCGACGATGGTCGGCTGGAGCCCGAACGCCCCGTACACGGGCCGCGTCTGCGTCTCCAGCGCGAAGCCGACGTCGGCGTTGTCGATCAGGCCGCCGGTGGAGGAGAACGGGTACGGGCCGAAAAGCTTCGACCACTCGTCGATGACCCGGCCGTTCAGCTGGTGGAACTGGTCGATGTTCACGCCGGAGGTGGTCGCGTCCACGGCGGTGATATTGGGGATGCCCCCGGCGGTCTTGCCCGTCCGCACCGCGAACCGGCCGACGTCGACGGTCGCCAGGTAGGTGGCCATCGGGTCCTTGACCCGCCACTTCGAGGTCGTCACGGCACCCGCGGCGGCGCGGTGGCCGACCGGCACGACGCCCGGACCGTCCGTCGGGCCGTCCGTCGGCTCGGTGGGCGGAGTCTCGGTGGGCGGCCCGCCGGGCAGGCCCGGCGGGGTTCCGGGTGCGCCGCCGCCGGAGTCCTGCGGCGGCGTGTCCGGCTCGCCGTTGGCGATCGCCGTGAGGCCCTGCGGGACCGTGATCTCGAAGTCGAAGGTGGCCTTGTCGCTCGGATGGTCGTTGCTCGGGAACCACGTGTGCGCGCCGCTCGGCTGGCACGCCACGAAGACGCCGTCGGACGTGCGGATCCAGCCGTACCGGCCGAGCACCGGGTCCGACACCGGGCGCGGCGTCCCCGAGTAGGCGATCACCGTGGTGAAGGTGCTGCCCTGCTCCAGGGGCTTGGCGGGCGTCACCTCCAGCTCGCCGCCGCCGCGCTGCTGCCGCGCGGGCGCGCCGTCCACCTTGATGGAGGACACGTCCAGGCCGGTCAGGTCGAGGTTGAACCGGGCGAGCTTCGCGGTCGCCTTGGCGGTGATCGTCGCGACGCCGTCGAGCTGCTTCGGGCCGTCCGGGGTGATGGTGAGCTTCAGCCCGTAGTGCTGGACGTCGTAGCCGCCGTTGCCGTTGCCCGGCACGTAGTCGTCGCCCGCGGTGGTGGTGCCCGCCGGGCCGTTCACCACCGGTCCCTTGGACGGGCCGGAGGCGCCCGGGTCCTCGAACGGGGTCTGACAGGCTGCGGTCAGCGACCCCGCGAGGGCGAGGGCGGCCAGCCCCGGGACGCCGCGCGACGCGGCGCCGCGGACGGCCCTTGAGCCGTTACGACGGGGACTGGGTGAGTTTCCGGCCATATGCACGCCGTCCAGCCTGCCCGGACGAGACCCCGCCCGGCAACTCGGACGGTGCCGGAAAGCCCGCCGGCGGGGGCGATGTCAGCGGTGGGAGTAGGGATTGGGCCGGTACGGGTCGGCCTTGACGACGACCGTCCGCGCCACCTTGCAGTGCAGCGCCTGCTTGCGCTGGTCCCAGAGGATCCACGCGATGTCGATCAGGCCGATGCACCCGCAGATGCCGCCGAGCACGCTGTAGAACGCGGAGCGGCCCGCGGCCTGGCCGGTGGTGATCGCCTGCCCGTCGTCGGCCCGCACGACCCGCGTCCGCACCAGCATCTTGCCGAGCGTCTGCCCCCACTTGGCGTGCATCAGCCAGAAGTAGAAGAAGGCCAGCACGACGCTGATCGCGTTCGTCCCCACCCGGGCGCCGTCGTACATGGAGGTGCCCGGTTCCGGGTCGACGACGTCGTTCCAGTTGATGAACGGGATCGAGATCAGGCCCGCCACGATGCCGATGATGATGAGGTCGACGATGCCCCCGCCCAGCCGCGCCCAGCGGCTCGCCAGCTCCCCGGAAGGGTGCGGGTACCCGCCCGCCCCGTAGCCGGGGTGCTGCTGCCCGTACCCCGGCTGGGCCCCGTAGGGCTGTTCGCCGTACTGCTGCTGCCACTGCCCCTGCTCGCCGTAGGGCTGCTGGCCATACGGTTGCTGGCCGTACTGCTGCTGGCCGTACGGCTGCTGCTCTCCGTAGGGCTGCTGTCCGCCGTATTGCTGCTGCCCGCCCCACTGTTGCTCCCCGTAGGGCTGCTGGCCGTACTGCTGCTGGCCGTACTGCTGTTGCCCGCCGGGCGGCTGTTGGCCTCCCTGCGGTGGCTGCTCGCCGTACGGAGGCTGCTGTCCCTGGGGTGGTTCACCATACGGCTGCCGGCCGCCATAGGGGCCCGGCCGGTCGGGGTGCTCCTGGTCCCCGTGCGGCCGGTCGTCTTCCGGCTCTCGCCCGGACGCGGGGTCGTGCGGCGGTTGCGTCATGCCGTGAGGGTCGCCGCGTGACCGCGACCCAACCCTGCCGCGCCCGGGTGGAGCCGGAATGTTTACCCCCGCATGACCAGGCCCTTACCGGGGACGCGGTCAGGACCGGGTCTGGTCGCGGGCGTAGGGGTTCGGCGTCCACGGCGTCGCCTTCACCACCACCGTCCCGGCCACCTTGTCGTGCAGCGCCTGGCGCCGTTCGTCCCACAGGATCCAGGCGTTGTCGAGCAGGCCGACGAGCCCGAGGATCCCCGCGACCGGCGTGAGGAGGTTCAGCGCGCCCGTCGTCACGCTGATGGCGTAGACGAAGGCCTGCCGTCCGAGCGCCTGGCCCCAGCTCACCGCCGACAGGTCGGAGGCCCGCACCAGCCGGATGCCGAACGCCTTCTTGCCGAGCGTCTGGCCCCATCGGGCGTGCAGAACGGTGAAGTACACGAAGCCCAGCAGGAACGCGATCGCGTACCCGCCGATGAGGCGCGGAATGTTGTAGAGGTCCAGCGGGTCGGTCATCGGCTCGCCCGATCTGGCCATGTCCTGCAGCCGGTCCCAGCGGATCGAGAACAGGACGGCCGGCGTCGCCGCGATGCCGAGCAGGACGCTGTCGAGGATTCCGGCGCCGAGCCGCGCGCCCCGTCCCGCGATCACGTCCTGCGGCCCCTGCGGACCGGGGTGGTGGTAGCCGGGAGGGCCGTAGCCCGGGACCGGCGGCGCCTGCGGCGGCGGGGCGCCGGGGTGGCCGTACCCGGGCGCGGGGGCGGCCTGGGCCGGAGGCCCGCCGTAGGAGCCCTGGTACGGCGGCGGGCGTTCGGGCGAGGCGGGGGCCTCGCCCGGCGGCCGGTCCGGGGGCTGCCAGCCGCTGTCCGGCTTCGGGGTGTCCTGGGGTGGTTCGCTCATGGCCCCACAGTGTGCCCGGTACGGGCGGCGCGCGGTCGCCCGGGCGACGACCGGCCCCGGACGCGGGCGCGTCCGGGGCCGGGTCCCCCGAGTCCGGGCACCGCGGCGTCGAGGCTCGCCGCGGTGCCACGGGTGTCACCGGTGGCGCGGTGTCACCGGTTGCTCGGTGTCACAGGTGGCGCGGTGTCACAGGTTGCCGCGGCGCTCCTGCTCCCGCTCGATCGCCTCGAACAGCGCCTTGAAGTTGCCCTTGCCGAAGCCGAGCGAGCCGTGCCGCTCGATCAGCTCGAAGAAAACGGTCGGACGGTCCTGGACGGGCTTGGTGAAGATCTGCAGCAGGTAGCCGTCCTCGTCCCGGTCGACCAGGATCCGGCGCTCCTGCAGTTCTTCGATCGGGACCCGCACCTGGCCGATGCGCTCGCGCAGCTCGGGGTCCTCGTAGTAGGAGTCGGGGCTCTCCAGGAACTCCACGCCCGCGGCGCGCATCCGGTCGACCGAGGCCAGGATGTCGTTCGTGGCGAGCGCGATGTGCTGGACGCCCGGGCCCCCGTAGAACTCCAGGTACTCGTCGATCTGCGACTTGCGCCTGCTCTCCGCGGGCTCGTTCAGGGGGAACTTCACCTTGCGGGTGCCGTCCGCGACGACCTTGGACATCAGCGCCGAGTACTCGGTCGCGATGTCGTCGCCGACGAACTCCGCCATGTCGGTGAAGCCCATGACGCGGTGGTAGAAGTCGGCCCACTCGTCCATGCGCTCGACGTTGCCGACGCAGTGGTCGATCGCCTGGAAGAACCGCTTGCCCACCGGCTCCACGATCGGCTCGGCGGGCTCGAACCCGGGCAGGTAGGGGCCGGTGTAGTTGGAGCGGTCGACCAGCGTGTGCCGGGTCTCGCCGTAGGTGGCGATCGCCGCGACCGTCGCCTTGCCGTACCGGTCCTCCAGGACGTGCGGCTCCTGCAGGCCGGTGGCGCCCTTCGCGAGCGCGTGCCGGTAGGCGTGCTCGACGTCGGGCACCTCGATCGCGAGGTCCACGACACCGTCGCCGTGCTCGGCGATGTGCCGCCCGAGCTCGGTGCCCGCCTTCACCGGTCCGCGGAACACGAACCGGGCGCCGCCCGACTCCAGCACGTGCACCGCCTCGTCCGGGCTGCCGTTCTCCGGGCCCCGGTAGGCGACCCTGCGCATCCCGAACGCGGTCGAGTAGTAGTGGGCGGCCTGTTTGGCGTTGCCGACGGCGAAGACGACGGCGTCCATACCCTTGACCGGAAACTCATCCATGCCACCTAATCTCGACATGTGCCTGCAAGGTGCGCAAGAGCGGGCTGAAACACTGGTCAATCTGTACAGTGCGACCGCGATCCGACCGGTCGCTCTGTACATGGTGACCACGACCACAGGAGGGTGCCGTGCCGATCGACGAACTGGACGGCCGGCTGATCGAGCTGTTCGCCGCCGAGCCCCGGGTCGGCGTCCTGGAGGCGTCCCGGCGGCTCGGGGTCGCGCGCGGCACCGTCCAGGCGCGGCTGGACCGGCTCGCGCGGGACGGCGTCATCGCCGGCCACGGCCCGGAGATCGACCCGGCCGCGCTCGGCTACGGGGTGACGGCCTTCGTCACGCTGCAGCTGCGGCAGGCGGGCGGCCACGACCCGGTGGCGGCCCGGCTCGCCCAGGTGCCCGAGGTGATCGAGGCCCACACCATCACCGGCCCCGGCGACATGCTGTGCCGCATCGTCGCCCGCAGCAACACCGACCTCCAGCGCGTCATCGACGTCATCGTGGACGTCGCCGGCGTGGAGCGCGCCTCCTCGGTGATCTCCCTCGCCACCCAGATCCCGTACCGCACCCTCCCCCTCGTCCGCGCGGTGTCCGCACCCGCCGGGGGCGGACCGCCCGGTGGACGTCCGCGGAGGTAGGGCCGCACACGCGACGACCGCCGGGCGGGAGCCGCCCGGCGGTCGTCGTCTGCGCGGTGTCGAACCCGGCGGCTACGCGCCGCCGTAGGGAGTGGCGTCCAGGACCTCCACGGTCATCGAGCGGCCGTTGGGGAGGTTGTAGGTGGCCTTGTCGCCGACCTTCTTGCCGTCGATGGCGGCACCGAGCGGCGACTTCGGGGAGTAGACGTCGATGGGGGCGCCGACCTCCTCGCGGGAGGCGAGCAGGAACGTCACCTCCTCGTCGTCGCCCTCGAACGAGACCGTGACGGTCATGCCGGGCCCGACGACGCCCTCCGTGCGCGGGGCCTCGCCGACGCGGGCGTTCTCCAGGATGCCCTGGAGCTGGAGGATCCGGCCCTCGATCTTGCCCTGCTCCTCCTTGGCCGCGTGGTAGCCGCCGTTCTCGCGCAGGTCGCCCTCCTCCCGCGCCGCCTCGATCTTCTGAGCGATCTCGATGCGGCCCGGGCCCGACAGGTGGTCCAGCTCAGCCTTGAGCCGGTCGTACGCCTCCTGGGTGAGCCAGGTGACGTTGTCAGCGCGGGTCTCGGTCACGGGTACTCCTCATCCACATGGTGCGATCTCACCCGCCCCCGCGGGCGGGAGTCACATCGACATGAAGTGCGGCTGGGTGAAACCTCAAGCCTATCCGGTGTGTGCGGGTAAAGGTTCCCTGAACACGGCGTCCGCAATCCGCCAAACCGTGTCTCGTCACTCACCGGGCGTATCGGTCGGCCGGTCGCGGCGGTGTCAGACCTTGCGGCAGTCGCGGATCCTGGCCCCGGTCGCCCGCCGCGGCGTCTGCAGCGTCTCCGTCCCCTTCACGCTGGACTTCCCGGACGGAGCCGAGACCTCCTTCTGCGCGAGCACCGCGAAGGCGGTGTCGTAGGCGTCCACCGTGCAGCGCACGTCGTCGTCCTTCCCCTTGGCCACCGTGTAGTTGATCTCGACCGACGTGTCGGTGATGTCGTAGGTGACGGTCTGCGGGACGATCCCGGGCGTCTGCCCCGTGTGCGCGGCGAGGACGCCGAAGCCGGCCGCCATCACCGCCGCGAGGAGGCCGATGACCGCCAGGCCGAGCCGGCTCCGCCGGGACTCGGCCGGAGCCGCTGCTTTCGACACGCTCGTCGTCATGGCGGGAATCCTCGTGCGGGGTTCGGACGTTGTCAGGGACAATTCATTCTCGTCTGTCATGGCGCGTGCCTCGAACCGGGGGCCGCTCAACAGTCCGGAGAGGGAGACCCCCAAGTGTCCGAGGTCATCGACGGTACGTCCGACGTCTTCGACGGCGCGGCGCTCGAACGGCCGTGCGGCGGCGACGAGCCCCTGCGTCTCATGGCGGTGCACGCGCACCCCGACGACGAGTCCAGCAAGGGCGCGGCCACGATGGCGCGCTACGTGGCCGACGGCGTCGAGGTCCTCGTCGTCACCTGCACCGGCGGTGAACGCGGCGACATCCTGAACCCGGCGATGGACCGTCCCGAGGTCAAGGCCGACATCGGCAAGGTCCGCGAGGCGGAGATGGCGCGGGCCCGCGAGATCCTCGGCGTCGGCCAGCGCTGGCTCGGCTTCGTCGACTCCGGCTTCCCCGAGGGCGACCCGCTGCCGCCGCTGCCGGAGGGCTGCTTCGCCCTGGAGCCGCTGGAGACCGCGACCGAGCCGCTGGTGCGCGCGGTCCGCGAGTTCCGCCCGCACGTGATGCTCACCTACGACGAGAAGGGCGGCTACCCCCACCCCGACCACGTGAAGTGCCACGAGGTGTCGGTGGAGGCGTTCGAGGCCGCGGGCGACCCGGAGCGCTACCCGGGCACGGGCGACCCCTGGCAGCCGCTGAAGCTCTACTACCACATGACCTTCAGCAAGGGCCGCATCCTCGCCCTGCACTCCGCCATGGAGAAGGCCGGCCTGGAGTCGCCCTACGGCGACTGGCTGAAGCGCTTCGAGGAGGAGGGCGACGAGCCCGCCAGGTGGGAGGTCACCACGCGGGTCCCCTGCGCCGACCACTTCGAGACCCGTGACCAGGCCCTGCTCGCCCACGCCACCCAGATCGACCCGAACGGGTTCTGGTTCGTCGTCCCGCTGGACGTCCAGCGCGAGGCATGGCCGACCGAGGACTACCATTTGGCCAGGTCCCTGGTCGACACGGAACTGCCGGAGGACGACCTGTTCGCCGGCATCCGGGAGAAGGTGTGTCTGTGATGCCTGCCGTCTACGCCATGCCGCTGAACGACGACACGGTCAGCCCCGGCGTCCTCGGCTTCGTGGTCTTCCTCCTCCTGCTGGCCGCGACGGTCTTCCTGATCCGGTCGATGGGCAAGCAGATGAAGAAGATCCAGGCGCCCCGCGAGGCGGACCTGAGGCAGCAGGAGTGGGAGCGCGCGGAGGCCGCCAAGGCGGCCAAGGCGGGTGCGGCCGCCAAGCCCTCCGACGACGACGCCTGACCCGGCCGGGCCCCGGCGCCGGTTGGACGCCGCCGCCTCCGGGGAGGACCCTCGACGTGCGCGCGAACTTCGATGACGCCTACCGGGATCTCCCGCCCGCGGCGGCCCGGCTGCTCCGGCTGCTGTCCCTGCCGCCGGGCGGAGGCGACGTCGGGCCCGCGGCGGCCGCCGTCCTCGCGGACGTCCCCGAGCCCGAGGCGCGCGAGCTGCTGGAGGCGCTGGCCGCGAGGGACCTCGTCGTCGCGTCCCCCGGCGACCGGTTCCGCCTTCCGGAGCCGGTGCGCGCCCGCGCCCGCGAGCGCGCCGAGCGTGAGGAGTCCGACGCCGACCGCGACGCCGCACTCCGCCGCGCCCTGGACCACCATCTCGCCGGCACGGCCGCCGGCGAGGGGGAGGTGGAGGCCGAGGGGCTGGCCCTGCTGGAGCGGGAACGCCGGGCGGAGGCGGCCGAGACGCTGGCGGAGGCCCTGCGCCTCGCCGAGCAGGGCGGCGATGCCCACGCGGTGCTGGTGGCGCGCCATGACCTCGCCCGGGCGCTGATCGTCGCCGGCGACCTCGACCGCGCGATCGGGCTCCTCGGCCCGCTGCCGGACGAGTTCGCCGCGCTGCCGGAGCCGGACGAGCACGCCCGGGCCGGCGCGCTGGAGAGCCTCGGCGAGGCCTACCTGCGCGCGCACCGGCCCGTCGCGGCCGTCAACTTCTTCGGCCAGGCCCTGGAGATCCTGCGCCGGCTGGACGCGGTCGGCGGGCAGGCCGCGATGTTCGTCCGCCTCGCCGACGCCGCCCGCCTCCGCGGCGACGACGCGGCCGAGCGCGCCGCCCTGGACCGCGCCGCGGAGCTCATCCGCCCGGCCTGACCGGGCCCGGCGCCTACACCTTGCGGTGGTCCCAGCTGACGGCCCGGTCGGGCTCCATGACGACGAGGACGCGCTTGGCCAGCGCCTGCTCGATGCCCTCGGCGATGACCGGGTCGACCGGCTCGCCCAGCTTCGGGACGGGCAGGCCCGCCATGCGCGAGCCGACGACCATGCCGACCTTGGACCGCGGCTCCGGGTCCTCGATGACCAGGCCCCGCCCGTACAGGGCGACGCCGCGCAGCTCGTTGTACTCGACGCCGTCCTCGACCAGGCACGTCATGGTCGGGTCCCGGCGCAGGTTGATCACCTTCTGCGAGGACTTGTACGTGGTGAAGGCGATCCTGCCCTCGTACAGCGTGTAGAACATCGTCACCAGGTGGGGCTCGCCGTCCTTGCCGACGGTCGCGACCTGCACCTTGAAGTTGGCGGCCAGGTAGTCCGCCACCTCCTCCGGCGTCATCTTGATCTTGTCGCGCTTGCTACCGGCCAACGGGCCCTCCCAAGGTCGTCTGCACCGCGCACAGAATAACCAAGCGCTTGTCCGGCACTTCGACCGGCACCATGGGAGGATGTCCGTTCGCGATCTCACCGTCCTCGGCTCCGCCAGCGCGGTGCCCACCAGGTCCCGCAACCACAACGGCTACCTGCTGCGCTGGGACGGGCACGGCGTCCTGTTCGACCCGGGGGAGGGGACGCAGCGGCAGATGACGCACGCCGGGCTCTCCGCGAACGACGTGACCTGGATCTGCGTGACGCACTTCCACGGCGACCACTGCCTCGGCGTGCCGGGGATCGTCCAGCGCATCGCCCGCGACGGCGTCGCGCACCCGGTGGACGCGGCGTTCCCGGCGAGCGGCCGGGCCTACTGGGAGCGGCTGCGGCACGCGACCGCGTTCCGCGACACCGACGTCATCCGCGAGCGGCCGGTGTCCGGCGAGCGGATGGCGCTCGACACCGGAGACGCCCCGTTCGGCCTGGTCGCGCGGCGGCTGTCCCACCCCGTCGAGGCGTACGGGTACCGGTTGGAGGAACCGGACGGCGTGACGATGCTGCCGGGCGCGCTCGCCGCGCGCGGCGTCAGGGGCCCGCTGATCCGCCGCCTCCAGGAGGACGGACGGGTCACCACGCCCGCCGGCCGCACCGTCACGCTGGAGGAGTGCAGCGTGACCCGTCCCGGGCAGAAGGTCGCGTTCGTCATGGACACCCGGCTCTGCGACGGCGTCCGCGAACTGGCCGCCGGGGTCGACATGCTCGTCATCGAGTCCACCTTCCTGGGCGAGGACGCCGCCCTGGCCGCCGAGTACGGGCACCTCACCGCCGCCCAGGCGGGCGCGGTGGCCGCGGAGGCGGGCGCGCGGCGGCTCGTCCTCACCCACTTCTCCGAGCGCTACCCCGCCGCGGACGAGCACCGCTTCGCGGACGAGGCGTCCGCCGCGTTCGGCGGCGACATCACCCTCGTCCACGATCTGGACCGGATCCCGCTGCCGCCGCGCCGTCTGACCTGACGGGATGGTGGGCAGGACCCAGGGCATGGCTGACGAAGTCGATGTCGTGGTGATCGGTCTCGGGCCCGGGGGAGAGGACGCCGCGGGCAGGCTCGCCGAGGCGGGCCTGTCGGTCGTCGGCGTGGAGTCGCGGCTGGTCGGCGGGGAGTGCCCCTACTACGCCTGCGTCCCCACCAAGATGATGGTGCGCGCCGCCGGGCTGATCGCCGAGACGGGTCGCGTCCCCGGCATGGCGGGCGAGGCGTCGGTGCGGCCCGACTGGGGCCCGGTGGCCGCCCGGATCCGCGACGAGGCGACCTACGCGTGGGACGACAAGGTCGCCGCCGACCGCCTCACCGGCAAGGGCGTGCGGCTGGCGCGCGGCCGGGGCCGCATCACCGGTCCCCGCGAGGTGACCGTGGACGGCCGCGTCTTCCAGGCCCGGCGCGGCATCCTGCTGAACACCGGCACCTCGCCCACGGCCCCGCCCGTCGACGGCCTCGCCGGCACGCCGTACTGGACGAACCGCGAAGCCGTCCAGGCCACGGAGGCTCCCGGGTCGCTCCTCGTCCTCGGCGGAGGCGTGGTCGGCGTCGAGATGGCGCAGGTCTTCTCCCGCTTCGACAGCCGCGTCACCATCGTCGAGGCGGCGGACCGCCTGCTCATCAACGACGAGCCCGAGTCCAGCGCCCTGCTGCGCGAGGTCTTCGAACGCGAGGGCATCGGCGTGCGCACCGGCGTGAACGTCACCAGGGTCACCCACGACGGATCGGAGTTCACGATGCACCTCGGCGACGAGACGCTCGTCGCCGACCGCCTCCTCGTCGCGACCGGCCGCCGTCCGAACCTCCGGGGCCTCGGCCTCGGCGCCGTCGGCCTGGACGAGAACGCCCGCCGGATCTCCGTGGACGGGCACCTGCGCGCCGCCGACGGCGTGTGGGCGATCGGCGACATCACCGGCATGGGCGCCTTCACGCACGTCTCCATGTACCAGGCGGCCGTCGCCGTCCGGGACGTCCTCGGCGAGGAGGGACCGCCCGCCGCCTACCGCGCCGTGCCGCGCGTCACCTTCACCGATCCCGAGATCGCGTCCGTCGGGCTCACCGAGGCCCAGGCCCGCGACCAGAACCTCCCCGTCCGCACGGCCGTCGCGCCGATCCCCGAGTCGACCCGCGGCTGGATCCACAAGGCCGGCAACGACGGTTTCGTCAAGCTGGTCGAGGACGTCGAGTGGGGCACCCTGGTCGGCGCGACCGCCGCGGGCCCGTCCGGCGGGGAGGTCCTCGGCTTCCTGGCCGTGGCCGTCCACACCGAGACCCCGACCGCCGCGCTCCGCGAGATGATCTACGCCTACCCGACCTTCCACCGCGCCATCGAGTCCGCCCTCGCCGGTCTCGCCGCGCAGGCGCGGGGGGAGTGAGGCGGCGGCCGGATCGGGCAGGATCGGGGGCATGAACCGGCTCAAGGACGCGACCAGCCCGTACCTGCTCCAGCACGCCGGCAACCCGGTGGAGTGGTGGGAGTGGACCGGGGAGGCCTTCGCCGAGGCGCGGCGGCGCGACGTCCCCGTCCTGCTCTCCGTCGGATACGCCGCCTGCCACTGGTGCCACGTGATGGCGCACGAGTCCTTCGAGGACGGCGAGACGGCGCGGGCGATGAACGAGCTGTTCGTGAACATCAAGGTCGACCGGGAGGAGCGCCCGGACATCGACGCCGTCTACATGGAGGCGACCCAGGCCATGACGGGCCAGGGCGGCTGGCCGATGACGGTGTTCATGACGCCGGAAGGGCACCCGTTCTACTGCGGGACGTACTTCCCGCGGGCGCAGTTCCGGGCGCTGCTGCAGGCCGTCCACAAGGCGTGGACGGAGCAGCGCGACGACGTCGCCCAGCAGGGGCAGCAGGTCGTCGAGGCCCTCACCTCGCGCGGGTCCGGCCTCGCCGGGACGGAGGCGCCCGGCGACGCGGTGCTCGCGCACGCGGTGCAGGTGCTCGCGGGCTCCTACGACGCCGAACGCGGCGGGTTCGGCGGCGCCCCCAAGTTCCCGCCGTCGATGGCGCTGGAGTTCCTGCTGCGCCATCACGCGCGCACGGGCGGCGAGGAGTCGCTGGCGATGGCGTCCCGCACGCTGGAGGCGATGGCCCGCGGCGGGATGTACGACCAGCTCGGCGGCGGGTTCGCGCGGTACTCGGTGGATGCGCGGTGGGTCGTCCCGCACTTCGAGAAGATGCTCTACGACAACGCTCTGCTGGCCCGCGTCTACGCGCACTGGTGGCGGCTGACGGGGACGCCGTTCGCGCGGCGGGTCGCGCTGGAGACGTGCGACTGGATGCTGCGCGACCTGCGCACCGACCACGGTGGTCTCGCCTCGGCGCTGGACGCCGACAGCGAGGGCGTCGAGGGCAGGTACTACGTGTGGACGCCCGAGCAGCTGCGGGAGGTGCTCGGTGACGAGGACGGCGCGTTCGCGGAGACCCTGTTCGAGGTGACGGGAACGTTCGAGCTCGGAGCCTCCGTCCTCCAGCTTCTGAGCGACCCCGAGGACGTCGAGCGCTACGAGCGCGTGCGCACCGCGTTGCTGGCGGCGCGCGCGCAGAGGATCCCGCCGGCACGGGACGACAAGGTGGTGGCGGCGTGGAACGGGCTCGCCATCGCGGCGCTGGCCGAGTGCGGCGCGCTGTTCGACCGGCCGGATCTGGTCCGGGCGGCCGAGGAGGTCGCGCGGCTGCTGGTGGAGGTCCATCTGCGGGACGGCCGGCTGACGCGCACGTCCAAGGACGGGACGGCCGGCGCGAACGCCGGCGTTCTGGAGGACTACGCCGACGTGGCCGAGGGGCTGCTCGCCCTGCACGCGGTGACCGGCGACCCGCACCACGTGCGGCTGGCCGGTGAGCTGCTGAACACCGTCCTCGAACGGTTCGCCGACGGGGCCGGCGGCTTCTACGACACGGCCGACGACGCCGAGCGCCTGTTCCGGCGCCCGCAGGACCCGACCGACAACGCGACGCCGTCGGGGCAGTTCGCGGCGGCGGGGGCGCTGCTGTCGTTCGCCGCGCTGACCGGGTCGGACTGGCACCGGCAGGCGGCGGAGGACGCGCTGGCGCCCGCCGGGACGCTCGCCGACAAGCACGCGCGGTTCGCGGGCTGGGGCCTCGCGGTGGCCGAGGCCCGCGCGACGGGCCCGGTCGAGATCGCGGTGATCGGCGATCCGGACGACGCGCGCACCCGCGCCCTGCACCGGACGGCCCTCATGGCGGTCGCCCCGGGCGCGGTGGTCAGCACCGGCCCGCCGGACGCCGAGGGCGTGCCCCTGCTGGAGGGACGGGGCCTGCTGGAGGGGGAGCCCGCGGCGTACGTCTGCCGGGGGTTCGTCTGCCGGCTGCCCGTCACGACCCAGGCCGAGCTGAACCGCGAGCTACGTGGGCAATTGGACTGACGATCCACTTTATGACAACGTGACCTTGATCTCAGATGGCCGGGCTGTTACTACTGAGTAACTGGGCCGCTCCTGACCCAACGGGGTGAAGCGGACGAGGATGTCATAGGGCACCCCGGGTATCTGGACGATGGCCGACCATTGAGTCATAGTCGTGTCCGGTGCGCGGTCAGGAGCCGGTGCAGGGCGACCATCGAGGGAGCGTGGCAGTGGGAAAGCCGAACCGCCGGGTGCTACCGACGATCATCGGCGTCTCCGTGCTGACGACGCTCGCCGCCAACACCGCCGTCCTCGTCGCGCGCGACGACGCGCCGGTGCAGACGCGGCGCGGCGAGCAGCGCGCCCGGTTCGTGGCCGCGTCCGGCAGCACCGGGCTGTCGCCCACGGCGGTCGCGCCGCTCGGCAAGAGGCTCACTCCGCACGTCCTCGTGGCGGCGCCGTCCACACTTCCGGCCGACTTCGTCCAGAAGGTCCGCGGCGCCAAGGGAGTGAAGGGCGTCGAGGTCGTCGACGCCGTTCAGGGCATGGTCGCGGGCAAGCGGGTGGGGCTGATGGGCGTCGACCCGTCGACGTTCCGCAACTACACGCCGAAGCCGACCGCCAAGTCGGACGCGCTCTGGCGCAACGTGGCCTCCGGCGACGTCGCCATCTCGTTCACGATGGGCAGCGACGGCGGCGTCAAGCTGGGCAGCCAGGTGCCCGTCGGCGGCAAGCAGCACCAGTCGCAACTGCGGGTGGGTGCGTACGCGACGATGGGCATCAGCGACGTCGACGCGGTCGTCTCGCACGCCACCGCGCAGGCCCTCGGACTGCCGACCGGCAACGCGATGCTGGTCAGCGTCCCGAAGGCCGCGCCGAAGACGTTCATCAAGAAGCTGCGCAAGGCACTGCCGAAGGGCGCCAAGGCCGTCGCGGTCAACCCGGAGATCGACTTCCCGAAGTCCGGGGACGTGCCGGCCGCCAACGGCCAGGTCATGACCGCCGGCCAGGTCCGCACGGTGATCAAGGCGGCCTACACCCGGCTCGGCTGGCCGTACGTGTGGGGCGGCGAGTCCGAGGCCGAGGGCGGCTACGACTGCTCTGGCCTGATGCAGTACGCGTTCGCCAGGGCGGGCATCCGGCTCCCGCGCGTCGCCGCGGACCAGGCCCGCGCCGGCTGGGTCGTCCCCTACGGCAAGGCCGAGCCGGGCGACATGCTCATCTGGGCCAACGACCCGACCGCGCCCGGCTACATCTCCCACATCGCCCTCTACCTGGGCCAGGGCAAGATGCTGGCGGCCCCGCGGACGGGCACCGTGGTGCAGGTCCAGGACGTCTACACCCGCAACATGCGCGGCGCCGTCCGCGTCAGCCCGAAGATGGCCGCCGCGCTGACGCGCTGACCCGCCCGGCTCGGGCGC
Source organism: Actinomadura sp. NPDC023710 (assembly GCF_040639875.1). Taxonomy (NCBI): domain Bacteria; kingdom Bacillati; phylum Actinomycetota; class Actinomycetes; order Streptosporangiales; family Thermomonosporaceae; genus Actinomadura; species Actinomadura sp. NPDC023710. The sequence goes on along the minus strand of NZ_JBFAGB010000044.1, from coordinate 48,366 downwards.
CGGGTCACAGCGGGCAGCCGCGGTCCAGGAACTCCAGGTTGTGGTCGACGAGCTCGGGAAGCTCCTCGGTCGTCACGCGCCCCTCGACCCACTGGTACATGGCCGCCTGGAGCACGCCCAGGACGGCCCAGATGAACGTCTCCACGTCCGGGTCGTCGGGCCGCCGTCCGGTCCGGTGGCCGACGACCTCGGTCAGCATGGCGTGCGTGCCCTCGCGCAGCGACTCGAACGTGCGGGCGCGCAGCGCCGGGACCTGCGAGGTGAGCCGCAGCCGGGCGTTGACCACGTCCAGGTCGGTCTCGTACATCAGCGGGAGCATCTCGCGGAGCGTGGTGCGCAGCGCCTCGATGGGGGACATCCCGGCCGGCTGGCCCCGCATGACCTCCGCCATGATCGGGTCGTACTCGTCGGTGACGACCACGTCCTCCTTGGTGGGGAAGTAGCGGAAGAACGTGCTCGGCGAGATCTCGGCCGCCGCCGCGATCTGCTCCACGGTCGTCTCGTCGTATCCCCGCTCGGCGAACAGGCGGAGGGCGTGGTCCTGGATCGTCCGGCGGGTCCGCAGCTTCTTGCGCTCCCGCAGCGGCAGCCGGGCGAGCCGGTCCTCCAGCCGGTCGATGGCGTGCTCACGGGACGACGTGCTCATGGTCCGATTGTCGTGCATCGGCGGCGGGGGCCGCACCCTCCCGGGCACGGCCGGGCTGGAAGAGCCACAGGAGCAGGGCCGTCGCGAGCGCGGCGGCGCCGCACGCGGCGAACACCGCGTTCATGCCGTCGACGTAGGCGCCGCGGGCCGAGGCGAGCAGCCCGGCGTCGCCGAGCCGCCCGGCGACGGCGACGGCACCGCCGATGGAGTCGCGCGCCCCGTCCGCGGCCTCGGCCGGCAGGCCGCCGGTGGAGACGCGGTCCCGGTAGAACGCCGACAGCAGGCTGCCGAGCCCCGCGACGCCGAGCGTGCCGGCCGTCTGGCGCAGCGTCTGGACGAGGCCCGAGCCGCGTCCTGCCCGGTCGGCGGGCAGGGCGGCGAGGACCGCGTCCATCGCCGGGACGATGGTCAGGCCGCAGCCGAGCCCGAGGACGAGCAGCCATGGAACGGTGGCGGAGTAGCCGTCGTCCGGCCCGGCGAGCGCGCCCCACCCGAAGCCGCCCGCGAGCACGAGCAGCCCGGTGACGAGGATCGGCTTGTGCCCGGAGCGGTGCGCGAGCCGGTCGGTGACGATCCCGCCGGCGAGCAGGCCGAGCAGCATCGGCGTCAGCCGCAGCCCGGTGCCGAACACGTCGTTGCCCTGGACGGCCTCCAGGTACTGCGGCAGGACGAACAGCGCCCCGGCCATCATCAGGTTCGCGGTGACGGCGGCGACCATCGCCCATGTGAAGCCGGGGTCGCGGAAGAGCGCCATGTCCATCATGGGCGCGGCGGCGCGCCGCTCCCACAGGACGAACCCGGTCAGCAGGACGGCCGCGAGCGCGAACGACAGCAGCACCACCGTGTCGCCCCAGCCCCGCGCAGGGGCCTCGATGACCCCGTAGACGAGCGCGACGATGCCGGCCATCGACAGCAGCGAGCCGGCCCCGTCGACCCGCGGCACGGACGGGTCCCGCGTCTCGGGCAGCAGCAGCGCCACCGCGACGCCGCCGACGAGCACGACCGGCACGTTGACCAGGAAGATCGAACCCCAGCGGAAGTTCTCCAGCAGCCAGCCGCCGAGCAGCGGTCCGAGCGGCAGCCCGAGCGCCATCGCCGACGACCAGACCGCGACGGCGCGGGTGCGCTCCTGCGGCGGGAAGATCGCGGGGAGCATCGACATCGACAGCGGCATCACGATCGCCGCGCCGAGCCCCATGAAGGCGCGGGCCGCGATGACGCCGCCGGAGCCGTCCGCGAACGCCCCGGCGAGCGAGGCGGCGCCGAAGACCGCGAGGCCGGCCACCAGCAGCCGCTTGCGGCCGAACCGGTCGCCGAGCAGCCCGGCCGGGAGCAGCAGGGCCCCGAACACCAGCAGGTAGGAGTCCACGATCCACTGCAGCGCGCTGGTGCTCGCGTGCAGCTCCTCCGACAGCGTGGTCAGCGCCACGTTGAGGATCGTCATGTCGAACCCGAGCGCCAGCATGCTCAGCGCCAGCGCGCCCAGCCCGAACCAGCGCCGTGCGTGCCCCACGATCATGGCTGCCACCTCCAAATGAGTGTCTCTATAAAATGAAAGTAACTATCAAATGGAGCCGATTGTCAATCGGGGCAAGGGCTGGCGCACCGTGCGGCGGGCGATGTAATTTTGATTACATGCATACGAGCGAAGCGGCGGAGCAGCTGCGCGGCTGGTTCACCGGGCGGATCCCGGAGGAGTGGTTCGAGGGCGCGCCCGAAGTCGTCGTCGACCGCGAGGAGGTCGCGGTGGTCGGCGCACTGCCCGTCCCGGCCGCCGCCGCCGAGGCGTCCGGCGCCGAGCGCGCGGGCTTCGTCGCCGGGCACGTCCAGCACTTCCGCGACGAGACCCGTGACCGGCGGATCGCCATCGCCCGGGAGGCCGAGCAGCGCTTCGGCCGCAAGGTGTCCTGGGGCGTGGAGTGCGACGGCGAGCGGGAGATGTTCACCACCCTGTCGGTGCCGGTCATGACGCGGCTGCGGCAGCCCGAGCGCCGCGTCCTGGACACGCTCGTGGACGCCGGAGTCGCCCGCAGCCGCAGCGACGCGCTCGCCTGGTGCGTCCGGCTCGTCGGCAAGAACACCGACGAGTGGCTGTCGGAGCTGCGCAGCGCCCTGCAGCACGTCGAGCGCGCCCGCGCCGCCGGCCCGCAGGCCTGACCGGCCCGACCGGCCGGGCGGGGCCGGGCCAACCATTACCCGATCACGATGGTCACTGGGTGTGATCATGGTGGGGACCTCCCCTACTGTGCCTGGATAGCGGGCCGGACGCGGGGCGGGAGGTGCACGGGATGCTGGGGCTGCGCTGCCTGGACGGGTCCGCCCTCGCGGTGGTCCCGATCGCCTCGCTCGACCGCGGCGGCACCCCGTTCGAGGTCACGCTCGAACTGTGGCGCGACGGCGACTCGTTCGGGGCGGTGGGGGAGCGGTGCGGCTACTTCCTGGCCGGTCTCGCCGCCCGGGTCGCCGCCGCGCGGGCCGACGGGTCCCCGCAGGCGGCGCGCTGGCCCGACCCCGACGACCGCTTCCCCGACCCCGTCCCCGGCGACACCGCCCGCGAGCCCGAGCTGTTCGCGTTCCGGTACCGCGACCGCGGCGATGTGATCAGCACCGGCGAGCTGCGCTGCTCCCTGCGCACGTCCTCGATGTGGGTCGGCCGCCAGCAGTCCGCGGCGGGGCGGTGGCGGGTCGCGCGGCGCGCCGTGATCGAGGCGTGGGGCGCGAGCGGGCGCGGCGTCCGCGCCGTCCTCACGTCGGCCGAACTCGCGCGTTTTCTGGCCGACCTGCTCGCCGAGGCGGAGCGGGCCAGAGCAGGCCATCCACCCCGTCTGGCGCGCCACGCGCGTTAGTCTGGCGTCACGGGGACGGTGGGAGAAGTGTCGCCGTCGGGCCATAATTGAGCGACTTTCCGCCAGGGTCGGTCGCTCGAAGGGAAGCCCATATGGGGGTTCGGCGTACGGGAGAGCCGCGCACCAGGAGGCCGCGCGGCGCGCGGAGGGACGGCGTGCGCCGGCGCCCCTCCGAGGGCGGGCGGCTGATCTCCGCCCTCCGCCGGACCGGACCGTACGCGGCCGTCCGCGACGCCGTCTACCGGATGTACGAGCGGCGCGTCGAGGCCGAGCTGCCCACCGACGTCACCCCCCGGCATGTCGGCGTGATCCTGGACGGCAACCGGCGTTGGGCCAGGTCGATGGGGCTGGCCGACGTCAACTCCGGGCACCAGCGCGGCGCCCAGAAGATCTCCGAGCTGCTCCAGTGGAGCGCGGAGGCCGGGGTCGAGCACGTCACGCTGTGGCTGCTGTCGACCGACAACCTCAACCGGCCCGCGGAGCAGCTGGAACCGCTGCTGGCGATCATCGAGAACACCGTCCGCAAGCTCGCCGCCGACGGCTGGCACGTCAAGCCCGTCGGCGCCCTCGACCTGCTGCCCGACAAAACGGCCCGCGTCCTGAAAGATGCGGGGGAGGCCACATCGAGCGCACCCGGCCTGATTGTGAACGTCGCGGTTGGGTATGGAGGTAGACGTGAGATCGCTGATGCGGTGCGCTCACTGCTCATCGAGCAGGCGAGTCGTGGCACCAGCATCGAGGAACTCGCCGAGATCCTCGACGTGGAGCACATCGCGGAGCATCTCTACACGCGCGGCCAGCCGGACCCGGACCTGGTCATCCGCACCTCGGGCGAGCAGCGTCTCTCCGGCTTCATGCTCTGGCAGAGCGCCCACTCGGAGTTCTACTTCTGCGAAGTCCATTGGCCGGACTTCCGCAAGGTGGACTTCCTCCGGGCCATACGCTCCTACGCCGCGCGGCACCGGCGCTACGGTACCTGACCGTCCTCCTCGGACCACCGCCCCTGCGCGGGCGGACCTGCGCGCCACCGGCAGTTCCCCCATATCCAGGGAGATCGAGTGGCCACAACCTCCGCGCGCCGTCCCGGCACGTCCGGGAACCCGTCCGGGATTTCCGCCCCGGGTTTGTCCGGGGGGAGCGGGGGGTCGTCCCCCCGCAACGAACCGGAGACCTCCGAGGACCTCGGGGGCGCTGCCTCCGGCAGGGAACCGGACCGGCGCACGTACGTCCTGGACACCAGCGTCCTGCTCGCCGATCCGGGGGCGATGACCCGGTTCGCCGAGCACGAGGTCGTACTCCCCATCGTCGTCATCTCCGAACTGGAGGCCAAGCGGCACCATCCGGAGCTCGGCTACTTCGCCCGGCAGGCCCTGCGCACGCTGGACGACCTGCGGCTGCGGCACGGGCGGCTGGACGAGCCCGTCTCGATCGAGGGGGCGCTCGGCGACCAGGGCGGAACGCTCCGCGTCGAGCTGAACCACGCCGACCCGAGCGTCCTGCCGGACGGGTTCCGGCTCGGCGACAACGACACCCGCATCCTGTCGGTGGCCGCGTGGCTGGCCCGCGAAGGACGCGACGTCGTGCTGGTCTCCAAGGACCTGCCGATGCGGGTGAAGGCGTCCGCGGTGGGGCTCGCCGCCGAGGAGTACCGCGCGGAACTGGCCGTCGTGGAGTCCGGCTGGACCGGGATGCGCGAGCTGGAGGTGACCGCCGGGGCCGTCGAGGAGCTGTACGAGGCGGGGAGCGCCGACCTGGAGGAGGCGCGGGACCTGCCGTGCCACACGGGGCTGCGGCTGCTGTCCGAGCGCGGCTCGGCGCTCGGCCGCGTCCAGCCGGACAAGTCGGTGCGGCTGGTGCGCGGCGACCGCGAGGTGTTCGGGCTGCGCGGCCGGTCCGCGGAGCAGCGGATCGCGCTGGACCTGCTGATGGACGAGGAGGTCGGCATCGTCTCGCTCGGCGGGCGGGCCGGCACCGGCAAGTCGGCGCTCGCCCTGTGCGCGGGGCTGGAGGCCGTGCTGGAGCGGCGGCGGCACCGCAAGGTCGTGGTGTTCCGCCCCCTGTACGCGGTCGGCGGCCAGGAGCTCGGGTACCTGCCGGGCTCGGAGAACGAGAAGATGTCGCCGTGGGCGCAGGCGGTCTACGACACCCTCTCGGCGGTGACGACGCCGGAGGTCGTCGACGAGGTCGTGGACCGTGACATGTTGGAGGTCCTGCCGCTCACGCACATCCGCGGACGGTCGCTGCACGACGCGTTCGTGATCGTGGACGAGGCGCAGTCGCTGGAGCGCGGCGTGCTGCTCACCGTCCTGTCGCGGATCGGCGCCGGGTCGCGGGTCGTGCTGACCCACGACGTGGCGCAGCGCGACAACCTGCGCGTCGGCAGGCACGACGGCGTCGCGGCCGTGGTGGAGCGGCTGAAGGGCCACCCGCTCTTCGCGCACGTGACGCTGACCAGGTCGGAGCGCTCGCCGATCGCGGCGCTCGTGACGGACATGCTCGGCGACGTCGGGGTCTGACCCGGACGAGTGAGGACCCCGGCGGACCGTGACGGCCGCCGGGGTCCTCGCGTCTCAGAACGCCATGCATGATTCCTACCGAGGGTGATCATTAAACCCCGGAGGGTAGGAATGTGGCGAAGGTCACATTTGCTGCGCCGCGAGGAGAGAACCGCAGGTCCATCCGGGTTTTCGGCCCCCGTTCGGACGGGTTGACAACCGTCCCATCAGCCGCATTCGTCTCGTTTTGGTTGCGAAGCAGCCCTCGGCCTCGGGCATTGTGTCTCCCCGTAAGCACCCCCAGTGCGGTGCCGGCCCGGAGCGCGCCCCCTGATCGACGCGCGCGACGTGCGGGGCGCCGTCCCGGGTCCGAGGCCGCCGGACCACCGGCGGCACGCCGGACCGGGGTGGAAACAGTTCGTGCGCGTGTCCATGCGCGTACGACCGTCGGAAGGACCGCCTTGTTCGGAGACCGTCCCGGGTCCCCTAGGCGAGACGATCGACAGAGCTCCGACCCCCGGCAGCCGACCGCCGCGGCCCCCGTCCCGGCGCAGACGCCCGACCCCTCCGTGGAGGGGCCCGAGGCGCCGCACGAGGACGACGTGCGCGTCGCCGGCACCGACCCCCGCGCGGGCGTCCCCGCGGGGGACACGCTCGGACTCCAGCCCCTCCAGGAGCCGCTGCGCACCGGCGTCTCCACCGCCGGCCCCGGCGACCAGATCTCCTCCGGGCCGGGCGGGCCCCGCCGGGCCGGTCGCAAGGGCGGCTCCGGCGGTCGCAGGGAAGGCTCCGGCGGGCGCAACGGCGTGCGGATCGCGGTGGTCGCCGCGGGCGCCGCCGTCCTGCTCGGCGGCGGCGCGGTCGCCGCGTTCGCGCTGACCGGCGGTTCCGGCGACGAGGGCACGCAGACCGTCAAGCCCACCAAGCAGCTCGCCGACGCCGCCGCGCCGCCGCAGATCGACCCGAAGGTGCTGGAGCAGCAGCGCAAGAAGCTGGCGCTCGACCGGGCCTCCCGCGCGACGCGCCAGGACGGCGGCAAGAAGGCCCCCTCGCTGCTTCCCAAGGGCAAGCCGATCCCGACCAAGACGCCGGAGAAGAAGCCCACCGGCGGCACCGGCGGCGGCCCGACGGGCGACCCGGTCCCGGCCGGCGAGGCGCAGGCGATCGCCAAGCGGCTGCTGCCGAGCTACGGGTTCGGCGGCAGCGGCCAGTTCGGCTGCCTGGTCAACCTGTGGAACAAGGAGAGCCACTGGAACGCCCACGCGGCCAACCCCTCCTCGGGCGCGTACGGCATTCCGCAGGCCCTGCCCGGCTCCAAGATGGCCAGCGCCGGGCCCGACTGGCAGAACAACGCCACCACCCAGATCAAGTGGGGGCTCGGCTACATCAAGAACCGCTACGGCACGCCGTGCGGCGCGTGGTCGCACTCGCAGTCCGTCGGCTGGTACTGACCCGGCCCGGCGCGTCCCGGACGCCCTGCGGGGCGTCTGGGACGCGCGACGGGCGCCGCCCGCCTCAGCGGCGGGCCGCGCCGGTCATCCGCAGCACGTCGAGCGCCTCGTCCAGCTGCTCCACGGTCAGCCTTCCCTCCTCGACGTAGCCGCGCTCCAGCACGACCTCGCGGATCGTCCGGCGCTCCCGGAGCGCCTGCTTGGCGACCTTCGCCGCCTCCTCGTACCCGATGTAGCGGTTCAGCGGCGTCACGATCGACGGTGAGGACTCCGCGTACTCGCGCATCCGCTCCTCGTCGGCCTCGACGCCGTCCACGCAGCGGTCGGCCAGCAGCCGGGACGCGTTCGCCAGCAAGGTGATCGACTCCAGCACGTTGCGCGCCATCATCGGCAGCATCACGTTCAGCTCGAAGCTGCCGGACGCGCCGCCGAACGCGACCGCCGCGTCGTTGCCGATGACCTGCGCGGCGACCTGCGCGACCGCCTCGGGGATCACCGGGTTCACCTTCCCGGGCATGATCGACGAGCCCGGCTGCAGGTCGGGCAGCCGGATCTCGGCGAGCCCGGCGCGCGGCCCCGACCCCATCCAGCGCAGATCGTTGGCGATCTTGTTGAGGCTCACCGCGACCGTGCGCAGCGCGCCGCTGGCCTCCACCAGGCCGTCCCGCGCGCCCTGCGCCTCGAAGTGGTCGCGGGCCTCGGTGAGCGGCAGCCCGGTGGCCCGCGCGATCTCGGCGATGACGCGGGCGGCGAAGCCCTCCGGAGTGTTGATGCCGGTGCCGACCGCCGTCCCGCCGAGCGGGAGCTCCGCCAGCCGCGGCAGGACGGCCTCCAGCCGCTCCGCGCCGTGCCCGGCCTGCGCGGCGTATCCGCCGAACTCCTGCCCGAGCGTCACCGGCGTCGCGTCCATCAGGTGGGTGCGGCCGGACTTGACGACGGTCGCGAACTCCTCGGCCTTGCGGGCGAGCGCGGCCTCCAGATGCCGCAGCGCGGGGATCAGCTCGTTCACGACGGCCCCGGTCGCCGCGATGTGGATGGACGAGGGGAACACGTCGTTGGACGACTGGGAGGCGTTCACGTGGTCGTTGGGATGGACGGGGGCGCCGAGCCGCTCCTGCGCCAGCGTCGCCACGACCTCGTTGGCGTTCATGTTGGACGACGTCCCCGACCCGGTCTGGAACACGTCGATCGGGAACTGGTCGTCCCACCGCCCGCCGGCGACCTCGCGGGCGGCCTCGGCGATGGCGCCGGCGACGTCCTTGTCGAGGACCCCCAGCTCGGCGTTGACGACCGCCGCGGCGGCCTTGATCTGGCCGAGCGCGGCGATGTGCGAGGCCTCCAGCGTCCGTCCCGAGATCGGGAAGTTCTCCACCGCGCGCTGCGTCTGGGCCCGCCACCTGGCCGCGGCCGGCACCCGGACCTCGCCCATCGAGTCGTGCTCGATCCGGAACCCCTGCTCGCCCATGGAACGCCTCCCACTCGACTTCGGCGGCCGCCGTCGTCCATGGCAGCCCGGTCGGTGGGTCACGCATTCCCGCGTGAGGCGCGGATCACTCCTTGTTCAGCGTGTAGTTCTGCCGCTCGCCCGGCTTGCCCGCCGGCTTCTGCCGCCCGTTCACCCAGACGTCGCAGGCGGACGCGTCGTAGACGACCGCGTTGATGCGCGGCTGGTCGTACTGGCGCGCCTCGCCCATGTGCAGCGTCTCGTCGCTCAGCACGGTCATCGCGGCCCCCGGCACCGACACGAAGATCTTGCAGGAGTCGCTGCGGGCCCGGACGACCAGCGTGCTGGTCGCGGCGCCGGGCGGTGCGCCGGCCTGGGCGGTGCCCGCCGGGGTGGACGCGGCGGCGGTGGGGGAGGGGCCGGGGCTCTCGCGCATCATGCCGACGATGAGGGCGGTGGCGCCGATCCCGCAGGAGGCGACGGTCGCGCCGATGAGGCCGATCACGACCATCAGCCGGTAGCGGGGGGTCGGGGCGCGGCGCCCCGAGCGCGGGCCCGCCAGGGCCCGTTCGAGCCGGTCGACCGCGCGGGCGTGGCTGAGCCGCCGGGTCGGGTTCTTCTCCAGCAGCCCGGTGATGACGGGCGCGAGCGCACCGGCGTTCTGCGGGGCGGGGGGCGACTCGTTGGCCAGCGCCGACAGCGTCGCCATGACGTTCTCGCGCTCGAACGGCGGGCGGCCCTCCAGCGCCGCGTACAGCGTCGCGCCGAGCGACCACAGGTCCGACCGCGGGGTCGCCGTCTCCCCGGCGGCGACCTCGGGCGCCACGTACGCGGGCGACCCCATGAAGTGGCCCGTCTTGGTGAGGCTCGCCGAACCCGAGGAGAACGCGAGCCCGAAGTCGGTGAGGACGACGCGGTCGCCGTCCAGCAGCACGTTGCTCGGCTTCAGGTCGCGGTGCACGATCCCGGCCTTGTGCGCGGTGTTGAGGGCGTCCAGCAGGGCGCGGCCGATGTGCGCGACGCGCTCGGGCGGCAGCGGGCCCGACCGCTCGATGAGCTGTTCGAGGCTGGGCGCCTCGATCATCTCCATCACGATCCAGGGCCGGCCCTGCTCGATGACCACGTCGTAGACCTCGACGATGGAGTGCGTGCGCAGCTGCGCGGGTGCGCGCGCCTCCCGGAGGGTGCGGCGGTAGAAGACCACCCGGTCGTCCTCGGCGAGGTTGTCGGGGAGCCGCAGTTCCTTGATCGCGACAGCGCGGTCGAGGAGCTCGTCGTGGCCTCTCCACACGGTGCCGTTGGCGCCCTGACCTATCTCCGAGACCAGCCGGTAGCGCGTCGCTAGCACGAGGCGCTCTGACTGTGACATGGCGGAAAAGATACCGGAGTGGCCAGCCGGTCATCGGGGAGACTTCATCACCAACGCGAATTTTGGCCCAATACTGTGACCTACCGACAAGAAACCGTGGGGGACCTCCACCCGGCGGTCCCCGCGGGGAGCCGCCGGAGGTGCGGAAAGTCAGCGCCTGCCGATGCTGAGGACGGGTCCGGTGGTGTCGGCGAAGAAGTCCTCGCCCTTGTCGTCCACCACGACGAACGCCGGGAAGTCCTCGACCTCGATCTTCCAGACGGCCTCCATGCCGAGCTCCGGGTACTCCAGGACCTCGACCTTCTTGATGCAGTCCTGCGCGAGCCGCGCCGCCGGGCCGCCGATCGAGCCGAGGTAGAAGCCGCCGTGCTCCCTGCAGGCGTCGGTGACCTGCTTGGACCGGTTGCCCTTGGCCAGCATGACGAGGGAGCCGCCCGCGGCCTGGAACTGCTCGACGTAGGAGTCCATCCGGCCGGCCGTGGTCGGGCCGAACGAGCCCGACGCGTAGCCCTCTGGCGTCTTGGCCGGGCCCGCGTAGTAGACGGCGTGGTCGCGCAGGTACCCCGGCATCGGCTCGCCCGCGTCCAGCCGCTCCTTGATCTTGGCGTGCGCGATGTCGCGCGCCACGACGAGCGGGCCCGTCAGCGACAGCCGCGTCCTGACCGGGTACCGGGTCAGCTCGGCGCGGATCTCGGCCATCGGGCGGTTCAGGTCGATCGCGACGACGTCGTCGTCCAGGTGCTCGTCGGTGGTGTCGGGCAGGTACCGGGCGGGATCGGTCTCCAGCCGCTCCAGGAACACGCCCTCCGCGGTGATCTTGGCGAGGGCCTGCCGGTCGGCGCTGCACGACACCGCGATCGCGACCGGGCAGGACGCGCCGTGCCGCGGCAGCCGGACCACCCGCACGTCGTGGCAGAAGTACTTGCCGCCGAACTGCGCCCCGATCCCGAGCCGCTGCGTCAGTTCGAACACCTGGAGCTCCAGCTCCAGGTCGCGGAACCCGTGCCCGAGCGGTGAGCCCTCGGCGGGCATCGCGTCCAGGTAGTGGGCGGAGGCGTACTTGGCGGTCTTCAGCGCGTACTCGGCGGACGTGCCCCCCACGACGATCGCCAGGTGGTACGGCGGGCACGCGGCCGTGCCGAGCGAGCGGATCTTCTCCTCCAGGAAGGACATCATCCGCTTGGGGTTCAGGACGGCCTTGGTCTCCTGGAAGAGGAAGGACTTGTTGGCGCTGCCGCCGCCCTTGGCCATGAACAGGAACTTGTAGGCGTCGCCGGGCGTCGCGTACAGCTCGATCTGCGCGGGCAGGTTGGAACCGGTGTTCTTCTCGTCCCACATCGTCACCGGCGCCATCTGCGAGTAGCGCAGGTTCAGCTTCGTGTAGGCGTCGTACACCCCGTGCGAGATGTGCCTCTCGTCGTCGCCGTCCGTCAGGACGTGCTGGCCGCGCTTGCCCATGACGATCGCGGTGCCGGTGTCCTGGCACATCGGCAGGACGCCGCCGGACGCGATGCCCGCGTTCTTCAGCAGGTCCAGCGCGACGAACCGGTCGTTCGGGGAGGCCTCGGGGTCGTCCAGGATCCGGCGGAGCTGCGCCAGGTGCGCCGGACGCAGCAGGTGGGCGATGTCGCGCATGGCGGTCTCGGTGAGCAGCCGCAGAGCCTCCGGCTCGACCTGCAGGAACGTCCGGCCGTTCGCCTCGAACGTCGAGACCCCGTCGGAGGTCAGGAGCCGGTAGTCGGTCTCGTCCGGGCCGAGCGGAAGCAGGTCGGTGTAGGAGAACTCAGGCATCTCAGGCAGATCCTCGCGCGATTCCGATGGGGGCCGCCTCACAGATTACGGGCTCGGCGGGCGCGGGCTCACGGGGGGCGACCCGGGCGCGCAGGCCCACCACGACGCCCGCGGCGACCAGGGCGGCGCCCGCCAGATCGGCCGGCTGCGGCCGGTCGAGGCCGAGCGCGACGGTGGTGACCACCGCGCTGATCGGGATCAGGCCCGCGCACAGCCCGGCGCGGTCGGCCCCGAGCCGCCCGATGGCGTCGTACCAGAGCAGGAACGCGATCGTGGTGACGACGATCGACAGGTAGGCGAAGCCGGCCAGCTCGCCGGGCGTCGGGACGCGCAGCAGCGCCGTCCCGTCCGCGACGAGGCCGACCGCCAGCAGCATCGGGACGGCCAGCGCGGAGGAGTAGGCGGAGACCCGCAGCGGCCCGAGGCGCGGCAGCAGCGGCACGGCCAGCAGCGAGAAGCCCACCTCCCCGGCGAGGGCGCCGAGCGAGAGCAGCAGCCCGCGGGCGCCGCCGCCGCCGAGGCCGTTCGCGAGCGCCGCCCCCGCCGCCACCACGCAGGCCGCCGCGATGATCGCCGGGGCCGGGCGGCGGCCGTCCATCAGCGGCCCGACCACCGCCAGCACGATCGGCACCGTCGCGATCACCGTGCCGATGGTGGCCGGGCTCGTGTCCCGGGTGGCCAGCACGATGCAGACGTTGAACGCGACCAGCCCCGTCGCCGCCAGCGCCGCCAGCAGCAGCCAGTCCCGCACGGAGGGCCGGCGGGCGGGCCCGCCGGCGAGGCGGGCCACGGCCAGCAGGACCAGCGCGGCGACGGCGTACCGGGCCGCCTGGCCGCCGAAGACGGGGTAGCCGGAGATGGTCGCCGAGACGGCGGTCAAGGTGCCGACGAGGGACATCGCGGCCCCGGCGCCCGCCATGCCGCGCTTGTGGGAGGTGTTCATGGAACGAACGCTAGGGCGCGGTTGGACCACCGGACAGAGCCAATCAATGCGTCTGAACGTGGACCAATAGCCTGGCCGTGACGTCCACCCCGCCCCCTGACGCTGAGAGTCATGTGACCGACCTTCATCTTTCCCTCGACCGGTCCGCCGGGCGGCTGGCCGCGCAGATCGCCGCGGGCTTCCGCGCGGCGGTGCGCACCGGCCGGCTGACCGCCGGGACCCGGCTGCCGTCGAGCCGCGATCTGGCCCGTGACCTGGACGTCTCGCGCGGTGTCGTCGTCACCGCCTACGAGCAGCTCACCGCCGAGGGCTTCCTGATCGCGCGGCGCGGCGACGGCACCCGCATCGCGCCGCTGGCCCGCCCCGACGAGGAGGCCGCGGCGCCGCCCCGTCCACCCGCCCGGCAGGCCGAGCCCCAGGCGGAACCGGCGGTCCGGTACGACCTGTCCCCGGGGCAGCCCGACCTCTCGGCGTTCCCCCGCGAGCGCTGGATCGCCGCCGCCCGCGCCGCGCTGCGCACCCTGCCGCACGACGCGCTCGCCTACCCCGACCCGGCCGGCGTCGCGGACCTGCGCGCCGAGCTCGCGTCCTACCTCGGCCGGGTGCGCGCCGCGCACGCCGACCCCGGCCGGATCGTGATCATGAACGGGGTGGCGCAGGGCCTGTCGGGCCTGCTCGGCCAGCTGCGCGCCGACGGCCACACCGCGCTCGCCGTCGAGGACCCCACCAGCGTCCGGCAGCTGCCGATGCTGGCCGCCGCCGGAGTCCGCCTCGTCCGCGTCCCCGTGGACGAGGAGGGCGTGGACGTCGCGGCGCTCGCCCGCACCCAGGCGCGCGCCGTGCTCGTCACGCCCGCGCACCAGTACCCGACCGGCGTCGTGCTGTCCCCGGCGCGCCGTGCCGAACTGATCGCCTGGGCGCGCGACGTGGACGGCGTGATCCTGGAGGACGACTACGACGCCGAGTTCCGCTACGACCGCGACCCCGTCGGCTGCCTCCAGGGCATCGACCCCGACCGGGTCGTCCTCCTCGGCTCGGTCAGCAAGTCGCTCGCCCCTGCCCTGCGCCTGGGCTGGGCCGTCGCGCCTCCGTTCCTCGCCGAGGGCCTGCGGGAGCACCGCACCAACACCGACCTCGGCGCGCCCGTCCTGGAGCAGTACGCGCTGACCGAGTTCCTGCGCGGCGGGGGCTACGACCGGCATCTGCGCACCATGCGGAGGCGGTACCGGGCCCGGCGGGACGCCCTCGCCGGCGCGCTCGCCGAGAACCTGCCCGGCGCCAGGGTTCGCGGCGTCTCAGCGGGCATCCACCTCTACGTGGAGCTGCCGGGCGGATGCGACGAGGACGAGATCGTCGAGCGGGCCGCGCGAGCCGGGGTGTCGGTCGCGGGCGCCCGCGCCATGTGGTCGCCGCGCCGCGCCGAGGAGGCGCCCCCCGCGCTCGTCCTCGGCTACGCGAGCCTCCCGGAGCCCCGCCTGGTCAAAGCCGCGCAACTGCTGGGTCAAGCGGTTGCTCACGGTGCTGGAGGGTAAGAACCGCTTCCCCGGTGTAGGAGGTATGCATGAGTCTGGAAGAGGCCGCGCGGCAGTTGAAGATGGCCGCCCACGACGCGCAGGTGGCCTTCGACTGTGTCGGTCTGGGCGACCTCGAACGGGCACAGGAGCACGCCGTGACGCTCCGGGCCGCAGCCGACGCCGCCGAAGTGGCGCTCAGCCAAGCCCTGAAGGACATGTCTCCCGAGGAGGCCCAGACAGAAGGCGAACGCGCCGTGACGGCCCTAGCCGAAGACGCGTGATTCCCCAGGGGGGTCGACCTCCTGGGCGGACACAGCGGGTTCCAAGGGTTCGCCCCCCTGGGATGACACGGCGAAGCCCTTTGCGGTGGCGAAGATGACCAGGATCAGGAGCGACGGGACGATGAAGGCGATGCGGAGGCCGTGGTCGGCGCTGAGCGGGGCGATGGCCCCGACCACGGCGGCGCCGAGGACGAAGCCGACGTAGTTGAAGATGTTGACGCGGGCGACGGCGACGCCGAGACCGGTCGGGTCGACGCGCCCGGCGGCGGAGAAGGACACCGGGGCGATCACGCTCAGGCCGAGCCCGGCCACTGCGAACGCCGCGATGGCCAGGGCCGCGTTGGGGGCGGCGACCACGCCGATCATGCCGATGATGCCGACCAGGCCGCCGATCCGCACCACCTTGACGGCGCCCGAGCGGCGGACGGCGAGGTCGGCGACGGCGCGGCTGACGACCATGGTGATCTGGTAGGCGACGTAGCCGAGCGGGGCGACCCAGTCGCTCGCCGACAGCTCGTCGTCCAGGTACTTGGCGCCGTAGCTGGAGATCGCCGAGTCGGCCAGGTAGGCGACGGCCATCGCGGCTCCCACGACCAGGATCGGACGCCACGGGACGCTGCGCCCGGCCGCCTTCAGCTCCTCGGGGGTGGGCCCGTCGCCCTCTTCCGCGCGGCGGTAGAGGCGGCCGCCGGTGGAGAGCGAGGCGGCGACGCCGACGGCGGCGGCGATGGCGAAGCCGGTGAACAGCGACAGGTCCAGCTTGTTGGTGAGCGACGCCCACAGGCCGCCGAGGATCCCCGCGATGCTCCACACCGCGTAGAACCCGGTGATCAGGCTGATCCCGTAGCGGCGCTCGACGGCGATCGCTTGGGCGTTCATCGACGCGTCCACCGCCCCGACGAACAGGCCGAAGGCGGCGACGGTGAGGTAGAGGGCGAGGTCGTTGTCGCCGGTGAGGCCGATCAGGGCGATCGTGACGGCGACGGCGGGCTGGGAGACGCGCAGCACCGGGCCGCTGCCGAGCCGCTGGAACAGCGCGCCGGAAGCGACGCTCCCCACGCCCGCGACCAGCGGCACCATGAGCAGCACCAGCGACAGGGTGGCGTCGCTGAGGTGGTGCGACTCCTGCATCTTCGGTACCTGGGTCACCAAGGAGGCGAAGCAGAGCCCCTGGACGGCGAACGCCGTGTACGCGGCGAACCGGGCCCGGCGGTCCCGGGCGGTGGTGCCCTCGCTCATGCGCCCCGACCTCTCTGGCTGCATAACGTGAAGAAGATTCGCGTCAGCGTAGGGACAGGGTACGCCCCAGGTCAATGGGCGGGGAGCGTCACCCGATGAGGCGTTTGCGCATGCCCCGGACGGCGATGATCCACATCAGCGCGGCGAACACCACCAGCGCGCCGAGGTGCCCGAGGTCGGCGAGCGGGCTCAGGCCGAACACCGCGTCCCTGACCAGCTGCACGCAGTGGTACAGCGGGTTGAGGTAGGAGACCTTCTGCGCCCAGCCGGGCAGCGCCTCGACGGGGAAGAACGTCCCGGCGATCAGGAACAGCGGCGTCACCACGCCGGTGATCACGTAGTCGAACGAGTTGATCGACGGCACCACCGACGACGTCCACATGCCGAACAGCCCGAAGCCGAGCGCGGTGAAGAACGTCACGAACGGCACCAGCAGCATCCCGGGGGACGGGTCGAGTCCGAAGAACAGCGCCACGATGATCGGGGTGCACGAGTACACCGCCGACTTGGCCGCGATCCACAGCGCCTCGGCCGTCACCAGTTCGTGCACGTCCACGGGCGCGGCGAGCATCGCGTCGTAGGTGTGCTGGAACACGCGCCTGATGTAGCCGTTGAACATCCCCGGGAAGACCGAGGTGAACAGCGCCGCCGTCCCGACGACGCCGGTCGCGACGAAGTCCAGGTACCGGTAGTCGCCGATCACCGCGACCATCGAGCCGAACCCGTAGCCGAAGGCGAGCAGGAAGAACGTCGGCTCCACCATCGAGGCGAACGACTGCGACTTCCAGTACCGCTTGTAGAGGGCCAGCTCGTGCCGCCAGATGCCGCGGACCGGGGCCGTCTCGAACCGGCGCAGGCGCGGCGCCCGCTCGGGCCGGGCCGCTTCCGCCTGGGCGGTCATTCCACACGCTCCCCGGTCAGCACCACGAACACGTCCTCAAGGCTGGAGGCGCGGCGGACGCCGTCCGGGCCGAGCTCGTCCTCCAGGGAGGGCGCGATGGTCTCGGCCTTCAGCACCGACACCGACGGCCCGGTGCGGCGGGTCGGCAGCCCGGCCGACCGCGCGACCCGCTCCACCTCCGTCAGCCGGTCCGGCGGCCCGTAGTGCTCGACGACCCGCTCGCCCGCGTACTCGGCGACCAGCGCCGACGGCGTGCCCCGCGCGATGACCCTGCCGTGCGACATCAGCGCGCACTCGTCGGCGAGGCGCTCGGCCTCCTCGATGTAGTGCGTCGACATCAGCACGGTCGTGCCGCCGGCGCGCAGCCCGTCGATCAGCCCCCACAGCTCGGCCCGCACCTGCGGGTCGAGGCCCACGGTCGGCTCGTCCAGCAGGACGAGCGCGGGCCGGTGCACCAGCCCCCGGGCGATCAGCAGCCGGCGCCGCATGCCGCCGGACAGGCCGTCCACCCTGGTCAGCTGCCGCCCGGTGAGATGCGCGATCGCCAGCGCGTCGTCCACCGCCTTGCGCCGCCCCTTGCGCGGAACCCGGTACAGGTGCGCGAACACCTCCAGGTTCTCGCGCGCGGTCAGCTCCTCGTCGAGGTTGTCCTGCTGGGGGACGACCCCCATCGCCGCCCGCGCGCGCTTGGACTCCCGGGGCACGTCGAAGCCGAGGACCCGGATCGTGCCCTCGTCGGCGATCGCCTGCGCGGTCAGCATCTTCATCGTCGTCGACTTGCCGGCGCCGTTCGGGCCCAGCAGCCCCAGGCAGATTCCGGTGGGGACGTCCAGGTCGAGCCCGTCCACGGCGGTGAAGCCGCCGAACCGCTTCACGACGCCGCGGAGGCTGATCGCCGCCGCGCCGGTGCCCTCGCGGGCAGCCGCGATCTGGGCACGGTGCAAGGTCATACCTCTCACACTAGGTAAGGGAGGGACGAATCCCCACCCGTTTTCCCGCGGGTCCGTCCCCGCCGGGGGATACGCTCTTCCTTGTGGACGTCCCCCATCGCCCGGCGACCGAAAAGGTCACCAACGTGCGCGACCTGCGCGCGTCCGACGCCGACCGGGAACGCGTCGCCGCCGTCCTGGGCGAGGCCCTCGCGGACGGGCGGCTGACCATGGAGGAGCACTCCGAGCGCACCTCCCGCGTCTTCGCCGCCCGCACCCTGGGCGAGCTGACCGGGCTGACCGGCGACCTCAGCCCCGAGGAGGCGCAGCCCATCCTCGTGGACGACCGCCCGGTCTCGGTCTTCTTCGGCCGCACCCGGCGGGACGGGCGCTGGGTCGTCCCGGTCAAGCTCCCGCTCCTGGCCCTGTTCGGGACGGTCGAGCTTGACCTGCGCGAGGCCGTCCTGCAGCGCCGCCACATCGTGGTCGACTCGCTGGTCCTCGGCGGCCGCATCCGGCTCCTGGTCCCCGAGGGCGTCCGCGTGGACGTCACCGGGCGCACCATCCTCAGCACCCGCGACCTGCGGGCCCGTCCCGCGGCCGAGGGCCCGACCATCGAGGTGGGCGGCACGCTGATCTTCGGTTCGGTGCGGGCGCGCGCTCCGAAGCTCACGCTGCGCAGCCGCGTCCGCAACCGCCTCAACCGCGGCCGGTAGGCGCCCGGCCCTTACACCGCCGTGTCGAAGTTGATCGCGCTGTAGGCGCGCAGCTTGCTCAGCTGGTGCTCGCTGGAGATCGTCCGGATGGTGCCGCTGCGCGACCGCATGACCAGCGAGTGCGTGACCGCCGTGCCCTTGCTGTAGCGGACGCCGTCGACCAGCTCCCCGTCGGTGATTCCCGTCGCGGCGAAGAACACGTCGTCGGAGGTCACCAGGTCGTCGGTGGTGAGCACCCGGCCCAGCTCGTGGCCCGCGTCGGTGGCCTTCTGCCGCTCCTCGTCGTCCTGCGGCCACAGCCGGCCCTGGATCACCCCGCCGAGCGCCTTGATCGCGCATGCGGCGATGATGCCCTCCGGGGTGCCGCCGATGCCGAGCAGCAGGTCCACGCCGGTGCCCGGCCGCGACGCCATGATCGCGCCGGCCACGTCGCCGTCCAGGATGAACTTGATCCGCGCCCCGGCCTCCCGGACCTCCTTGACGATGCCCTCGTGCCGCGGCCGGTCGAGGATGCAGACCGTCACGTCGTGCGGCGAGGACCCCTTGGCGCGGGCGATCGCGCGGATGTTGTCGGCGATCGGGCGCTCGATGTCGACGGCGTCCGCCGCCTCCGGGCCGGTCACCAGCTTCTCCATGTAGAACACCGCCGACGGGTCGAACATCGACCCGCGCGGCGCCACCGACAGCACCGCGATGGCGTTGTTCATGCCGAGCGCGGTCAGCCGGGTGCCGTCCACCGGGTCCACGGCGACGTCGCACTCGGCGCCGGAGCCGTCCCCGACCTCCTCGCCGTTGAACAGCATCGGCGCGTTGTCCTTCTCGCCCTCGCCGATCACGACGACGCCCCGCATGGACACGGTGTTGATCAGCTGGCGCATCGCGTTGACGGCGGCCCCGTCGGCGCCGTTCTTGTCCCCCCGGCCGACCCAGCGGGCCGCGGCCATGGCGGCGGCCTCGGTCACCCGGACCAGCTCCATCGCGAGGTTGCGGTCCGGCGCCGACGGCTCGGTGGCGAGGGGGGAGGAAACGGTGGTCTCATCGGACATGGCGGGGCAGCCCCTTCGGTCGGTGGTGCCTCGGATTCTCCGTGGACCGGATGGCAGGCCACAAATTGGACCAGACCAGCCGGGCCGCGGGCCGTCCGGGCACGGGTCGAACAGGTGTCCTGGCGCGGGTGAAACGAGCCGGCGCGGGTGAAACGAGTACAGGATGCGGAGCCGTGAAACCACCGCGGCACGGACAAGGGATCGTTTCCCCCTGGGAGAGGGCGTAATCTCAGGCGTCATGAGCAGCGACATCGACGTCCCGTCCGGCGGGGTGACTCGGAACGGGGGCGCGCGGCCCGCCGACGGCCCCGCGCGGACCTCCGACCGCGGGGCCGCCACCCGCGGCGCCCTGCTGGCCGCGGCCAGGGACGTCTTCTGCGAGTCCGGCTTCGCCCAGGCCGCGGTGACCGACATCGTCGCCAAGGCCGGCGCCAGCGTGGGCAGCCTCTACCACCACTTCAACGGCAAGGCGGACCTGTACCTGACGCTGTTCGAGGACTTCCAGGGACGCCAGCAGGAGCGCACCCGCGAGGCGATCAACGCCGTCCGGGAGGCCGGCGAGAAGGATCCCATGCGGCAGTTCATCGCCGGCGCGGGCGCCTACCTCAACGGCTGCCTCGACGAGCGGGACGTCGCCCGGCTGTTCATCTCCGGCGACGGGCCCCCCGGGTTCGACCGGGTCATGCGCCAGCGGCTGAACAAGTGGGCCAGCCGCAACGCCGCCCTGTTCCACACCGCCGACGGCGGCGTCGACGAGGCCCTGGTCACGGTGCTGACGGGCGCGATGGCGGGCGCGGTGTCGGAGATCTCGCTGCTGGACGACGAGGACGCCGCCCGCAGGCTCGCCGACAGGACCATGGCCATCGTCGGCACGATCCGCAACCCCGGTACGGAGCAGCGCCAGGGGTAGGGGATCCTGGAGGGGTGACCGACAAGACCCCATCCTCCGCCCCGGACGCCGAGGCCGTCCAGACCGAGGCGGACGCGCCCGCGGACCGCCCCGAGACGGATGCTCCGCAGGCACGCCCCGAGCCGGCCGCGCCCGCGGGACGGCCCGTGGTCGAGGTGAGCCCCGGCGTGTACAAGCGGCTGACCACGGGGCTCGGCGGCTTCACCATGGCGATGGGCGCCTGCCTGCTGATCGTGCTGGCGATCTACGTCGTCACGCCGCGCAGCAACGAGGAGGTCCTGCCGACCGTCGACTACGGCTCGCAGCTGTGGGTGATGCGCAACGACGCGCCCTTCACCGTCCACGCGCCCGAGGGGCTGCCCGCCACCTGGCGTCCCAACAGCTCGCGGGTGCACGGGCTGGACGCCGACGGCAAGGACCCCGTCGCCTGGCATCTGGGGTTCGTGACGCCCAGCGACGAGTACGCGGCGCTGGAGCAGAGCAACGAGAAGGCGTCGCAGTACGTCCCGCGCATGGCCAACAGCAGCCGGCCGGTGGGGACGCAGCAGGTGAACGGCGTCGCCTGGACCAAGTACCACCGCAAGGACAAGAAGGCGAACTCCCTCGCCCGGACGCTTCCGGACGGGGCCAGTATCGTCGTCACCGGCACCGCGTCCTACACGGAGCTGGCCGTCCTGGCCGGGTCGCTCAAGGAGCAGGCGAAGACCGGGGGGCCGACGCCTCCGGTGACGGTCACACCGGCCTCCTGAGCCTCAGAACGGGGCGGCGGCGTCGCCGTCGCCCGGCCGTTCCAGGGCCGCGGCCAGCCGGGCGCGGGCGCCCTCCAGCCACTCCTCGCAGACGGCGGCGAGCCTCTCGCCCCGCTCCCACAGGCCGAGCGACTCCTCCAGCGTCAGGCCGCCCGCCTCCAGCCGCTTGACCACCTCGGCCAGCTCGTCCCGCGCCTGCTCGTACGACGGCTTCTCGGCCGTCCCCTTCTCGTCCGCCACCGGCCCACCCTCTCATCCCCGGGGGGACCTCCCGTCCCCCAGGTCGGCAACTCGCGGTTCGGTCGGCGACCCGCGGTTCATTCCCGCTCGGTCACGCTCACACCGAGCCGCCCGTCGGCGAGCCGCACGTGCAGGCGCTCGCCGTCCTTGACCGACGCCGCCTCCCGCACCACCGACGCGTCCTCCCGCTGGACGATCGCGTACCCGCGCTCCAGCGTCGCGGCGGGGGAGAGGGCGAGCAGCCGGGCGCGGGTGTGCCCGAGCTCGTCCCCGGCCCGGTCCAGCGCCGCCGACAGGCACCGGCGCGTCCGGTCGCGCAGCGCCGCGACCTGCTCGGACTGCCGCTCGATCTCCCGCACCGGGTCGGCCAGCGCGGGTCGCGAGCGCACCGACCGCAGCCACGCCAGCTCCCGCTCCACCGCGCCGGACAGGCACCGCCGCCCGCGGTCGCGCAACTGCCGGACGAGCTGGAGCTGCTCCCGCACGTCCGGCACGGCCTTCTTCGCGGCGTCGGTCGGGGTGGAGGCCCGGACGTCGGCGACCAGGTCCAGGAGCGGGCTGTCCTGCTCGTGGCCGATCGCGCTGACGACCGGCGTGCGGGCGGCGTGGACCGCGCGGACGAGGGCCTCGTCGGAGAACGGCAGCAGGTCCTCCATCGCGCCGCCGCCGCGCGCGATGATGATCACATCGATCTCGGGATCGGCGTCCAGCGCGCGCAGCGCCTCCATCACCTCGCCGACCGCGTACGAACCCTGCACCGCGGTGTTCTCCACCCGGAACGCCACCGCCGGCCACCGCCGCCGCGCGTTCTGCAGGACGTCGTGCTCGGCGTCGGAGTCGCGCCCGCAGATCAGCCCGATCCGGCCGGGCAGGAAGGGCAGCGGGCGCTTGCGCTCGGGCCGGAACAGCCCCTCGGACGCCAGCACCCGCTTGAGCCGCTCCAGCCGGGCCAGCAGCTCGCCGACGCCGACCGGCCTGATCTCCAGCACGCTGAGCGAGAACGTCCCGCGGTTGATCCAGAAGTCGGGCTTGGCGTGCACGACGACGCGGGCCCCGTCGGTGACCGCCGGCCCGGCGGCCTCGAACACCGCGCGCGGGCCGACGACCCGCACCGACATGTTCGCCACCGGGTCGCGGAGCGTCATGTAGACCGTGCCGCCGCGGGCGTTGAGGTCGGTGATCTGACCCTCCACCCAGATGCGGCCGAGCCTGCCGATCCACCCGCTCACCGCCTGCAGCACGGTGCGCACCGGAACCGGGGATTCGGCAGTGGTCTCCATCGCCATGCAGGCAGCCTACGGCGCGGGCCGGGCCGCCGGTCCGCACGCCGCCCGCACCGGCAGAATCCGTGTGACCGAAGAGACATGCGTCGGGCCACCAAACATTAGCCAAGCTAACTTAGACTGGCTAAGTAATTCCGAGGAGACACCGTGACCGCATCCGAACGCGAGCTCGCCGAGCAGCTCAACCGGCGCCTGCGCCACGTGGTGCTGATGCTCCGGCAGGTCAGCGCCGACCAGCCGATCACCAGCCAGCAGCTGTCCGTGCTCGGCTCCCTGGAGCACGGGCCGCGGCGGATGACCGAGCTGGCCGCCGAGCACGGCGTCCGGCTGCCGACCATGACGGCGCAGATCAACCGGCTCGAACGCGACGGGCTCGTCGCGCGCGGCCGGAGCGGCGCCGACGCCCGCGTCGTCACCGCCCGGCTCACCGGGCCGGGACGCGACCGGCTGGCCGCCGGGCGCGAGCGCCGGATCGGCTTCCTCGCCGAGCGGTTCGCGGAGCTGACGGACGGGGAGCGCGCGGCGGTCGCCGCGGCGCTGCCCGCCCTCGACAAGCTCTTCGGCGCACCCTGAACCAGCACACGGAGGTACTCATGCACGCGAAGCCCTCGGCGACCCCGAAGGGCGGCGGCATCCTCAGGCAGCCGACGTCGGTGTGGGCGACCGCCTTCGCCGCGGTCGTCGCCTTCATGGGCATCGGCCTCGTCGACCCGATCCTGCCCGCGATCGCGGCCAATCTGGACGCCTCGCCGAGCCAGGTGTCCCTGCTGTTCACCAGCTACTTCCTGATCACCGCGGTGGCGATGCTGGTCACCGGCTGGGTGTCCAGCCGGATCGGCGGACGCAGGACGCTGCTGATCGGCCTGGCGATCGTGGTGGCGTTCGCCGCCCTCGCCGGGACGTCCGGGACCGTCGGGCAGCTCGTCGGCTTCCGCGCCGGCTGGGGCCTCGGCAACGCCCTCTTCGTCGCCACCGCGCTCGCCGTCATCGTGGGTGCGGCCTCTGGCGGAGCCGGAGGCGACCCGGAGGGTGCGGGGGACCGGCCCCCCGCGAAGGGGAAGCGCGGCGCGGAGTCGGCGATCATCCTCTACGAGGCGGCGCTCGGCATCGGCATCTCACTCGGCCCGCTCGCCGGCGCCCTGCTCGGCGACATGAACTGGCGGTTCCCCTTCTTCGGCACCGCCGCGCTCATGGCGGTCGGCTTCCTGCTGATCGCCACGCTGCTCAAGCCCACCCCGAAGCCCGCCGAGAAGACCCGGCTGAGCGCGCCCATCCGGGCCTTGGCGCACGGCGGCCTGTCCACCACCGCGTTCACCGCGCTGTTCTACAACTACGCGTTCTTCACCATCCTGGCCTTCACCCCGTTCGTCCTCGGCATGAGCGCGCACGGCATCGGCCTGGTGTTCTTCGGCTGGGGCGTGATGGTCGCGCTGGCGTCGGTGTTCGGCGCCCCCGTGCTGCAGCGGCGCATCGGGACCGTCCGGGTCATGTACCTGGCGCTGGGGCTGCTGATCGTGTTCCAGCTCGGGCTCGCGTTCCTCGGGCACGGCGGGATCATCGCCTGCACCGTCCTGTCCGGCATCCCGATCGGGCTGAACAACACCGCGTTCACCGAGGCCGCCATGGAGGTCTCCGACAGCCCGCGGCCCGTCGCGTCCGCCGGGTACAACTTCGTCCGGTGGATGGGCGGCGCCCTCGCCCCGTACATCGCGACGAGGCTCGCGGAGGAGGTCGACGCGAACCTGCCGTACGTGGTCGGCGCGGCCTGCTGCGCCGTCGCGATCGGCATCCTCGCGGTGCGCCGCCGCCACCTGGAGCCGCTGGAGCGGGTCGACATCGACCACACCTTCCAGGACGCCCCAGCGGCGGCCTGACCCCGGAACGGAAGAAGCCCCCGGGCGCTCCGGGGGCTTCCTCCTGCCGTCGCTCCGTGCCGCTCAGTTGAGGCCGTTGAGCTTGGCGATGCGGCGCTCGTACATGCGGATGACGTCCTCACGACCGGCGTGCTTGCGCTCGTACTCGCGCAGGAGCTTCACCTGGTCGGCGGACAGGCCGCGAAGGCGCGCGCGCAGCTGCGGCAGCGTGGCGCTGTCGTAGTCGGGCACCGGCAGATCCTCGGCGATGTGCTTGGCCTCCGCCTGCGCGGCGGGCTTGGCCTCCGGCTTCGGCTCGAACGCCGCCTCGTCGGCCTTCTTCTGGGCCTTCGCTTCCGGAGCCTTCTTCTCCGGGGCCCTGCTCTCCGCAGCCGGGGCCGGCTTGGGCTCGGCCGCCTTGGGCTTGGGCTTGGGCTTCGGCTTGGAGGGCGCGGGCTCGGCGGCCTTCGGGCTCGGGGCGGGCTCGGCCTGCGGCGCGGGCTCCGGCTTCGGCTCGGACGGCACCGGCTTCGGCGCGGGCCCGGCGGCCGGACCGGCCTCGCCCTCCGCCTTGGCGTGGTGCCTGCCCAGCGCACCAGGCTTGGCGGGCTTCGGCGGCGGTCCGGGGCGGGCGTGCTTCGGCCTGTGGCCCGGCCCGCCGCCGGGCTTGCCGATCGAGATCTCCTCGGTGGCCGCCGAACGCGCGGCGGCCGTCCTGGTGCGGCGCACGGGTTCGGGCGCGGGCCCGGCCTCGGGCTCCTCACCGCGGACGCGCTCGGCGACCAGCCCGACGACCTTGCCGGCCGTGTGCTGGACGTCGTCGCGCAGCCGCCCGACCACCGGCTTCACACCGCCGCCTTCGGTGATCTCCTTGTAGTCCCTGGTCACCCGGTCGGTGAGCAGCAGTGCCCGGCCGACGCCGAACATGGCCAGCCGGACGGCGTGCAGCGGGAGGTCGCGGACCTGCTCACCCACCGTTTCGCGGACCTGCTCACTGACGCGGCGCGGCGATTTCCTCATCGGACGTTCCTCTTCCTGCCTCGTCTCCGTCCCCCTCACTCTGCCCCATCGGTGCGACCCTGGTCACGCGGGGTGAATGGAATTCTGGCAAAGCGTGCCGTGGAGTCGGTCACAGCCCGGCCCCTCGTACGATGGAGCCATGACCTCCACCCAGCGCCGTGTCCTGCTCGCCAAGCCGCGTGGTTACTGCGCGGGCGTCGACCGGGCCGTGCAAGCGGTCGAGATCGCCCTGGAGAAGTACGGGGCCCCGATCTACGTCCGCAAGCAGATCGTCCACAACGTGCACGTCGTGAGGACGCTGGAGGAGCGCGGCGCGATCTTCGTGGACGAGACCGAGGAGGTCCCCGAGGGCTCCATCGTGGTGTTCTCCGCCCACGGCGTGGCGCCCGTGGTGCACGAGGAGGCCAGGGGCCTGTCCCTGCGCACCATCGACGCGACGTGCCCGCTGGTGACCAAGGTCCACAAGGAGGCCGTCCGGTTCGCCGACCAGGACTACGACATCCTGCTGATCGGCCACGAGGGCCACGAGGAGGTCATCGGCACCACCGGCGAGGCCCCCGACCACATCCACCTCGTCGACGGCCCGGACGACGTCGCCAACGTGACCGTCCGCGACCCCGAGAAGGTGGCGTGGCTGTCGCAGACCACGCTGTCGGTCGACGAGACCGTCGCCACCGTCGAGAAGCTCCGCGAGCGGTTCCCCAAGCTGATGGACCCGCCGTCCGACGACATCTGCTACGCCACCCAGAACCGGCAGGTCGCGGTGAAGGAGATGGCGGCGCAGGCCCAGCTCGTCATCGTGGTCGGGTCGACCAACTCCTCCAACTCCGTCCGCCTGGTCGAGGTGGCCAAGGAGCACGGCGCCGACGCCGCCTACCTCGTCGACTACGCCGAGCACATCGACCCGGCCTGGCTGGAGGGCGTCGCCACGGTGGGCGTCACGAGCGGCGCGTCGGTGCCGGACGAGCTGGTCCAGGACGTCCTCGCCTGGCTCGCCGAGCGCGGCTACGGCGAGGCCGAGGAGATCGAGTCCGTCGAGGAGAGGATGCGCTTCTCCCTGCCGAAGGAGCTCCGCAAGGACCTGCGCATCACGCCCGTCTAGCCCGCGGCCCCGGACGGCGGCCGGTCGCCCCGGGCGTGCCGGCCCTCCGGCGTGCCGGGGGAGTCGTCCCACCGGACGGGGTTCTCGTTCTCCTCCTTCTCGAAGAGACGGACCCCGACCAGCTTGTCGTGCAGCTCCCGGGCGTTCGTCAGGACGCCCCGCGCCAGGCAGATCACGACCACGAGCAGCGTGCCGAAGAACAGCCACGGCGCGGTGGCCGCGAGCGCGGTGAAGACGCCCACCGTGACGCCGCGCAGCAGCGAGCCCTCGCCGAGCGTGGTGACGAGCACGACCGTGAGCGTGGCGGCGAGGAACACCAGCGGCGGGCTGACGACGAGCGTGAGCAGGTCGGCGGGACGGGTCGCGAACGCGGCGAGCGCGCAGCCGATCGCGAACCCGGCGCCGGCCAGCAGCGGCACGCCGAACCACCGCGACAGCAGCCCGCACAGCACCCCGGCGGCGAACATGACCACGATGCCGCCGCGCCCGGTGAGCGTGATCGGGCCGGCCGACTCCGAGCGGGGCGCACCGCCGCGCCGGCGCCGCGCCGGGCCCTCCGGGGACGCCGAGGAGCCGCCCGGCGCGTCGCGTACCGTCGATGAACTCATCGCCACCTCTTCCCCATGGGAGGCGGACCCCCCACACGCCCCGGCCCGTTCCGCTCCTGGACGTTCCGCGGATCGCCCTGCTCGGGGACGCGCCCGCCGGGACCCGCCGCGGCGGGGCCAGGCCGGGAATGGTCCCGATCAGGCAGATGGTCCTCGTCGTCGAAAAGTTCGTCGTACGCGGTCAGTTCGGCCGCGGACAGAGCGCGGGGGCTCTCCTCGACAGGATGGGGGCTTTCCAGGCCGTCGTCCACCACTCCGAGCTCGTTCAGCTTGCGCGCACTGACCAGAACGCGCGTCTCCAGGGAACCGACCGTCCGGTTGTAGGACTTGATGGCGCCGGTCAGCGCGCGGCCGAGCTCGTCGACGTGCTGCCCCATCGTGCCCAGCCGCTCGTACAGTTCCTTGCCCAGGTCGAAGACCGCGCGGGCGTTGCGCGAGAGGGCGGCCTGCTGCCACGCGTAGGACGCCGTCCGCAGCATGGTGATGAGGGTCGTCGGCGTGGCGATGTGGACCCGCCGCCTCATCGCGTACTCCAGCAGGCCGGGGTCGCGGTCGAGGGCGGGCGCCAGGAACGCCTCGCCCGGGATGAACAGCACGACGAACTCCGGCGCCGGGCTGAACGCCTGCCAGTACGACTTGGCCGACAGGCGGTCGACATGGTCGCGCAGGTGCCGCGCGTGCGCGTCCAGCCGTACGGGGTCGCCGCTCTCCGCCGCCTGGAGGTAGGCGGCCAGCGAGACCTTGGAGTCGACCACGATGTTCTTGCCGCCGGCCAGCCGCACCACCATGTCGGGGCGGACCGTGCCGTCGGCCGTGACCGCGCCGGCCTGCTCGTCGAAGTCGCAGTGGTGCGCCATCCCGGCCAGTTCCACGACGCGGCGGAGCTGGAGCTCGCCCCAGCGCCCCCGGGCCTCGGGCCGCTGCAGCGCCCGCACGAGCGACTGCGTCTCGCGCCGGAGCTGGTCGGAGCTCTGCCGGACGAAGTCGACCTGCTTGGCCAGCATGGCGTGCGACTCGCGGCGGCCCGTCTCCACCTCGCGGAGCTGCTCCTCCACCTTGGCGAGCGTCTCCTTGAGCGGCGCGACCAGATGCTCGACGGCCTGCTGGCGGCGCTGCAGCTCCCCGGCCGCCTCGACGCCGGCCGCCTTGAGCCGCGCGTCCGCCAGCTCCAGGAACCGCTGGTTGCTGGCGTCCAGGGCCTTGGCCGACAGGTTCTCGAAGTGCTCGGCCATCCGCTCCTCGGCGTAGGCGAGCTTCTCCTCGGCCGCCCGCGCCCGCGCGATCAGCGCGCCCTGGCGGCTCGTCGCGAGCGCGTACCCCGCGACGGCGCCGAAGACGGCGCCGACGAGGAGTCCGGCGAACAGCGCGAGGTCCATCCGCTCATCGTGACAGCGCGTCCGCGATCGGCGACCGCGACGCGCCGGGGCGCCCCGCGTCACCGGACATTTGGCCCAGTGTTCACCAGGGGGAGGCCGCACGGAGGTTCCGGGCAGCCCGAGGGGTCCGCGGGCGCCCATAAACTTGACGGCCGTGAGCCTCTCCATCGGAATCGTCGGGCTGCCCAACGTCGGCAAGTCGACGCTCTTCAACGCGCTGACCAAGAACGACGCGCTGGCCGCCAACTACCCGTTCGCGACCATCGACCCCAATGTCGGCGTGGTCGGCGTGCCCGATCCGCGGCTGACCGTGCTCGCCGAGCTCTTCGGCTCGCAGAAGACCATCCCGGCGACGATGGAGTTCGTCGACATCGCGGGCATCGTCAAGGGCGCGTCCGAGGGGCAGGGGCTCGGCAACAAGTTCCTCGCCAACATCCGGGAGACCAACGCGATCTGCCAGGTCATCCGGGCGTTCGAGGACCCGGACGTCACGCACGTGGACGGCGACGTCGCCCCGTCCCGCGACATCGAGACGATCAACACCGAGCTGATCCTGGCCGACCTCCAGACGATCGAGAAGGCGCTGCCGCGCCTCGACAAGGAGGCCCGGACCAAGAAGGACAAGGACAAGCTCGCCGTCGTCGACGCCGTCAACGCCGCGCAGAAGCTCCTGAACGAGGGCGTCACGCTGTTCGCGGGCGCCGAGCAGGCCGGGGTCGACCTGGAGCTCCTGCGCGAACTGCACCTGCTCACCGCCAAGCCGTTCCTCTACGTCTTCAACCTGGACGAGGGCGAGCTGACCGACGAGGCCCTGCGCGAACGCCTGCGCACCCTCGTCGCGCCCGCCGAGGCGATCTTCCTGGACGCCAAGATCGAGGCGGAGCTGATCGAGCTGCCCGACGACGAGGCGCTCGAACTGCTGCAGGGCATGGGGCAGGAGGAGTCCGGCCTGTCGCAGCTCGTCCGGATCGGGTTCGCCACCCTCGGCCTCCAGACCTACCTGACGGCGGGGCCCAAGGAGTCGCGCGCCTGGACGATCCCCAAGGGCGCCACCGCGCCGGAGGCCGCCGGCGTCATCCACACCGACTTCCAGCGCGGCTTCATCAAGGCCGAGATCGTCTCCTACGACGACCTGACCGCGGCGGGCTCGATGGCCGCCGCCCGCACCGCCGGCAAGGTGCGCATGGAGGGCAAGGACTACGTCATGCAGGACGGCGACGTCGTGGAGTTCCGCTTCAACGTCTGACCGCTTCACCGTCCGACCGCGCCCGCCAGGGGCGGACGGACCCCGTGACCTGTGTGATTTTGGCGACACAGGATGCCCGTGTGGCCGGTGTGCCCGGTGAGCTGGGTGTTTTGGTGCGGGGTGTCGCATTTCCGACACAGTGTCTGCTGTTTCTGGAAACGGATTGCGGGCGGCGCCGCCATCCCGTGACCAAGCAACTTCTGAGGCGTCCCGCTTGTCCGTTACCTGGGGTTGCGCACCGTTCGGAGGCCTGGGTAGGAGAACGTCACCGTTTGGCAATCCTCCCCGTTCCTGCTGAGGTGGATTGCATTATCCGCAACCGCGTGCCGGGGCTGTGCTTCGCTGGGATGCGCTGGAACAATTGACGCCCGTGGTTACCCTGGGCCCGAGGTGGGTTCAGAAAAGCCACCGACATGACCAGGCAACAGGACCGCGCCGACCGGGGGCGAGGCGCGAGCGGAGGCAGGATGGCTCGCAGGTCGGCCGTGGGACGCGGCCGTGACACCGCCGTAGTCGAGGAGACCGCGGCGCCCGGACGGGCGCTCGCGGCGTCCGCCGACCCGTGGGACCTGCCCGAGCGCGGCCGCGGACGGTCCGGCGGCGGCGGCTCGCGCGGCGGTGGCCGCTGGGGCGGATCCGGTGGGCGCTGGTGGGTCTGGGTCGGCCGCGCCGTGCTGTGGGCCCTGATCCTCGTCATCCTCGTCAACGGCGTCCGCGCCCCGTTCGAGCGCTTCACCGCCGACGACACGCCCAGCGGAGGGGGCGCCACGTCCAAGGCGCCGAAGAACGCGGGGTTCCCCAGCAGCGCAGCGGGCGCGTTCGCCCTCCAGTTCGCCAACGTCTACCTCAACTTCGACCAGAAGACCGCGCCCGCCCGCGAGGCGCAGCTGCGGACCTTCCTGCCCGACGGCGCCGACGCCCAGTACGGCTGGAACGGCGTCGGCAGGATGCAGGTGCAGTCCGTCCAGGTCGCCGGCGTCGACGCCCGCGACGCCAGCAACGCCACCGTGACGCTCCTCGCCCGCACCGCCGACCGCTGGCTCCGCCTCGCCGTCCCGGTGTACGCCGACCGGAGCGGCTCGCTGGTCGTCTCCGCCCGTCCCGCCCTGCTCCCCCCACCGGCCAAGGCGCAGCTTCCCCAGGACGGGGTCCAAGACCGCGACACCTCCCTCGAAACCGAACTTCAGCCCTTCCTCGGCACCTTCTTCCAGGAGTACGCGAACGGCAACCAGGCGGCCCTGTCCCGCTTCTCCAACGGGACGACCATCGCTGGGCTGGCCAAGTCCGTCATCTTCGTACAGGTCAAGGAGGTCGTCGCGCCGAAGGGGCCCGGTGGCTCGCGCACCGTCACCGCGACCGTGGTGTGGCAGCCGGCCGGGGGCGGCGGTGGTGAGCTCGAGCAGAGCTACCAGCTCGCCATGGTGAAGAAGGGGACGACCTGGCTCGTCCAGGACATTCGCGGCACCACACAACCGAACGCGTCATGAGAGGCCGCGAAGTGAACACCACCACCCCCAGCCCGACCGCCGACCAGGGAAGGTAGCCAGTCGATGCTGCAGCACGTCATGGCGTCGATTCCGCACGAAATCCTTGCGGCCGACGAACTCAAGACCGATCAGCTCGCCGACTGGCTGCGCCAGATCTTCGGCCCGCTGTTCCTCGTGATCGTCTCCATTGTGGCGATCTTCTTCCTGTTCACCCGCGAGATCACGCGGTTCGTGCAATTCATCTGCCTGGCGATCGGGATCGGAGTGGTCTTCTACGTACCGAACATCATCGAGACCACGGCCAAGGCGATCGCCAAGGCCCTAGGCGTGGACGCCTGACCTCGGGCGGAGGTCGGCAGGCGGCACGGTGCTCGCGCAGTTAGGGGAGTAGGGGCGTGGATCTACCCACGTACACGAACATCTGGCGCATCGAGAAGCGGCTGTACAAGCTGTACGACCTGCGGCTTCCGATGCCGCTGCCGCTGGTCCAGATCGGCGTCTTCCTCGGCGTGTTCGTGCCGTGGATCCTGCTGCTCCGGCTGGTCGGCATCCCCTTCGCGTCCCCCTGGCACGTGCTCTACATCGTCCCGCCGGGCGTGCTCACCTGGCTGGCGACGCGCCCCGTCATCGAGGGCAAGAGGCTCACCGAACTGCTGCTCTCCCAGGGCCGCTACCTCGCCGAACCCCGCACCTGGTGCCGTCTCACCCCCATCCAGGAGCCCCGCGAGGTCGTCATCGTGGCCCGCGTCTGGCGGCGCGCCGGGAGCCCCGCCCCGGCCGCCGCCATGGAACGTGCCGCGATCAAGACCCGCCGCCGCGGCCGCAGGCGCGCCGCCGAGCAGGAACCCGCCGCGGCCCCCGCCGCGACCCCGGTCCTGATCCCGCGCCCCGCGGTCGCCGCCGCGCCGCCGTCCCTGGTCGAGTACGCGGCCCAGCGCGAACCGGTCCCCGCCGCTCCGATCGCCGTCGCCCCCGAGCCCGTCCCGCAGGCCGCCGTCGCCCCGCCCGCCGCGCCCGAACCCGTCGTCCCGCCCAAGGCGTGGCGCCGCACGAGCCGGGACATCTCGCACGAGGACGACGTCCTGGCCTTCCCCGCCGGCGTCGAGCAGCCCCCGGCGACGCCGCGGCTGGAGGTCCCCCCGCCCGGCCCGCCCCCCGGCTCCGGCAAGCGCGCCCTGGCCTCCGGCGTCCGCCGGCCGGGCGAGCAGGCCGAGTTCTGGCAGGCCGTCCCGGTCGGCGACACCCGTCCGGACATCCCCCAGCAGCCCCGCCCCGACGACCGCAGGGCCGCCGAGGAGATCGCGGGCGCCCCCGAACCGACCCCGCGCGAGAACGAGCAGGCCCCCGCGGCGCCGAGCGTCTGTTGGGTGCGCCCCGTCGAACCGGGCGACGGCGTCACGCGGCAGCCGCCCGCCGAACCCGACCAGGTCCACGCCGCCGAGGGCGAGCGCGTGCGCGCGACGCAGGCGTTCAACGGAGAGCCCGGCGACAGGAAGGTCGCCGGCGCGCGCACCCCGCAACGAGCGACCCCGGCCCCCCAACCCCCCGCGGCCACCCGCCCGGACATCCCCATGGTCCCCGGCGCCTTCGGCGCCCAGCCTCCCCGGCCCCACGGCCGGCCCCAGCAACAGCGTGCGGCGGAGCCGGTGCCGCCCCCCGCGCCCCCGGAACAGCCGCACGCGCCTTCGGAGCAGACTCCTGCGCAGCCGGAGCAGCCCGCCGCGCAGGCGGAGTCGCCCGCCCCGTCGGAGCGGTCTGCCACGCCGCTGGAGCTGCCCGCCGCGCGGCCGGAGCAGGGCACCACGCCGCCGGAGCGACCTTCTGCGCGACCGGAGGAGCCTGCCGCGCACTCCGAGCGGCCCGCTTCACCGGAGCAGCCGCACGCGCCTGTAGAGCGGCCCGCCGCGCAGCCGGTGCGGCCTCCGATGCCGCCTGAGCCGCGTCCCGGGTGGACGGTGCGGCCGCCCGCCGCGCCTCCGGAGCGGGAGACCGCGCGGCCCGAGCTGCCCGCCGCGTCGGCCGAGCAGGCCGCCGCGCCGCCGGCGCCGCGGCCCGTGCCGCCGCCGCAGGTGCCGCCGGCGCGTCCCGCCGCGCCGCCGGAGCAGCCCGGGGTCCTGCGGGAGCCGCCCAGGCCCTGGTCGAAGGGGCTGTCCAAGCCGCAGCGGCCGCAGGCTCCCGAGCCGGTGGCGCCGCCCGCGCAGGACGTGCCGCCCGTGGAGCCGCCCCGTCTGGTGGAGCCGCCGCGTCTGCTGGAGCCCCCGCGCCCGGTGGAGGAGGAGGCGCCGCCGCGGGAGGTGCGGTCGCAGCCCGCGTCGCCCGTCCGCCCCCGCCCGCTGCCGCCGCCGCCTTCGCCCCCGCCGTCGGGTCCGGCGATCACGCCGCCCGGTCCCGAGCACGAGGTGACGTCCGGCGGGCTGCGGCGGCTCATCCACGCGGTGGGCGGCGGGCACGGCGAGGTCGACGCCGACTACCAGCAGCGGATCCAGCAGCCGTTCCACGGGACGCGGCACGTCGTCGTGCTCGGCTGCACCGGCGGCGCCGGGCAGACCGTCACGGCGCTGATGCTGGGGCACACGTTCGCGCAGCACAACGGCGAGCCGGTCGTGGCGATCGACGTCAACCCCGGGCCGGGCGCGCTCGCGCGGCGCACCCGCAGCGACACCAACGAGACGCTGACCGGGCTCATCACGCGCGCCGACCAGGTCTCCAGCCTCACCGCGATGCGCCGGTACACCTCGCAGGCCAAGTCCGGCCTCGACGTCATCGCGGCGGGCAAGAACCCGCTGCAGGCGCTCGACGACCGCGACTACGCCCTCGCGATCCGCACGATCGACAAGTTCTACTCGGTGACGCTGCTCGACGCGGCCGCCGCCGTGGTGGCGCGCGTCCTGCCGTACGCCGACCAGATCGTCCTCGTCGCCCCGGCGAGCGCCGACGCGCCCCGCGCCGTCGCGATGACGTTCGAGTGGCTGGACGGCCACGGCTACGAGGAGCTGCGGTCCCGCGCGGTGACGGTCATCAACGGGGTGAGCCGCCGCAGCATGGACGACGTCGAGCAGGCCGAGGCCGTGGCGCGGGGCCGCTGCCGGGCGCTGGTGCGCATCCCGTGGGATGATCACCTGAGCATGGACCGCGCGCCGCGCAACGAGCTGAAGTCGTTGCGCACGCCGACGCGGCGTGCCTATCTTGCCCTCGCCGGCGTCGTGGCCGGCGGCTTCACCGTCATGCCCGAGCGTTACCAGGAGCTTCAGCAGGAGCAGGAGGCCACCCGATGAGCGCCCCTCGCGGGCATCGAGCGGAGACCGAGGTGAACCGGGCATTGCTGGCGGACGCGCCTGACGTTCATGACCGTCCGGATGGCGAACACTTTCCCGGGCAGCCCTGTGCGGCCGCCCGGCGCTGGAGAGAATCGTTGATCGGAACCGGCGTCGGGAGGACGGCATGAGCAAGTCGAGCCGGCTGGCCGTGCGGTACTTCGACGACCGCGTCCTGCTGACCGACAGCGCCGCGTGGGCGTACTTCCGGCTCCCCACGGTGTCCTACGAGTTCACGACCGGTGAGGAGCGCGAGGCGCTCGCCACCAACATCACCATCGCGCTGGCGGGCATCCGCATGCAGGACGCCGAGGTCCACCTGCGGATCGGGCACCGGACGTATCCGGCGGCGGAGTGGGCGCTGGCGCTGGACGGGACGTCCGACGGCGGCTCCGGGTGGCGTGAGTACCTGGAGGAGACCTACGCCCACGTGTGGGCGAAGGACTTCTGGACCAAGGAGGTCTACCTCGGGGTGCGGCTCGGTCCGCGCGGCATGGGCGCGCAGCTTTCGGGCGGCGTCCTGCCCCAGCTCCTCAGGGCCTACAAGCGCAGCGAGAGCGTCCTCGGCGTGCACGACGACGCGGTCGACAAGAAGGAGATCGCGCGCTGGACCGAGCAGGCCGACCGGATCGGCCGCGCGCTCGGCGGCTCCGCCCTGTACGCCAGGCACGCCACCTCCACCGAGGTCGCGTGGCTGTTCCAGCACGCGGTGACCGGGTCCCTGGCCGATCCGCCGCCGTCCGCCGTCGCGCGCCGGACGTGGGGCAAGGGCGAGATCGAGGCGCTGGTGGAGGGCGCCATCCACAACGGGCGCTCCTACCTGCGGATCGAGCAGCCCAACTTCACCGGGGCGGGCGGCGGC
The DNA here is from genome assembly GCF_040639875.1 of Actinomadura sp. NPDC023710. Classification (NCBI taxonomy): domain Bacteria; kingdom Bacillati; phylum Actinomycetota; class Actinomycetes; order Streptosporangiales; family Thermomonosporaceae; genus Actinomadura; species Actinomadura sp. NPDC023710. The sequence continues at coordinate 12,705 of NZ_JBFAGB010000044.1, read as the reverse complement.
GCCACCGCCGCGTCGTACGTCGCGTACCTGTCGTTCGCGCGGTTCCCCGACATGATGCCGTTCCCCGACGGCGAGCCCTGGCTCCACTACGCCGACGCGCTGCCGTTCCCCGTCGAGATCAGCGCGCGGATGAAGCTGATCCCCCCGGCGAAGGCGTCCAAGGACGTCTCGCGCAAGCTCGCGCACGCCCGCGACATGGACCAGCACATCCGGGAGGCGGGCGCGGAGGCGCCGATCGCGCTCGCGGAGCAGATCGACGCCGCCCGGATGCTGGAGCACGGCATCACCAAGGAGCGGCTGCCGTTCGTCTACGGGTGGCACCGGCTGATCGTGTCGGCGCCGACCGAGGAACTCCTCGCGCAGCGCGTGGACGCCGTCGTGGAGCACTACCGCGACATCGGCATCGACGTCGTCAACTCGACCGGCGACCAGTTCTCGCTGTTCCTGGAGTCGCTGCCCGGCGACCAGATCCGGCTGAACGCCTACGCGCAGCGCCAGCCGCTGCGCACCATCGCGGGCGGCATGCCGGTCGCGACCGTAGACCTCGGCGACCGCTCCGACGACGAGGGCGAGGGCTGGGTCGGCCCCTACATCGGCGAGTCGCTCGGCCGGGCCCGCGCCATCGTGCACTTCGACCCGCTCGTCGCCGCGGCGCGCAACCGCCCCACGGCCGTGGCGATCACCGGCGAGCCCGGCGGCGGCAAGACCACGCTCGCACTGCTGCTGATCTACCAGATGGCGCTGCGCGGCGTCACCATCGCGGCGATCGACCCGAAGGGCGACGCCGAGTCGCTCGTGGAGCTGCTCAAGGCGCGGGGCAGGAAGGCGCGCATCCTGCCGCTCGGCTCGGCGGCGCCCGGCCTGCTCGACCCGTTCTCCTTCGGCGACGACCTCGCCACCATGAAGACGATGGCGACCGAGACGCTGCGGCTGCTGCTGCCGCGGATGTCGGAGGAGCGCGAGTCCGCGATGATCCAGGCGGTCGGCGCGGTCGCCAACGCCGAGCGTCCCTCGCTCGGCCGCGTCGTCGACCACCTGGAGGCCGCCGACGATCCGGCCTCCAAGAACCTCGGCGCGGTGCTGCGCTCGATGTCGGAGATGCGGCTCGCGCGGCTGTGCTTCGACCCGTCCGGCGGCGAGCGCATCGACACCGCCGGCTGGACGACCGTGTTCACCCTCGGCGGGCTCACCCTGCCGGACGTCACGATCTCGCGGGAGGACTACTCCTACGAGCAGCGGCTGTCGGTCGCGCTGATGTACCTGGTGTCGCAGTTCGCGCGGCGGCTGATGCACGGCCTCGACCGGCGGGTCCCGAAGGCCATCTTCCTGGACGAGGCGTGGGCGATCACCTCGACGCCCGAGGGCGCCAAGCTGGTGCCCGAGGTGTCGCGGATGGGACGCTCCCGCAACACCGCGCTGATCCTGGTCTCCCAGAACGCGGGGGACCTGCTGAACGAGCAGGTGACGAACTGCCTGTCCTCGGTGTTCTCGTTCCGCTCCACCGAGCGGGTCGAGGTCGGAAACGTCATGTCCCTACTCGGGGTCGAGGCGTCCGACGAGCACAAGGCCGTGCTGCGCAACCTCGGCAACGGCGAATGCATCTTCCGTGACCTCGACGGCCGAGCGGGGCGCATCGGCGTCGACCTGATCTCCGAGGAACTGCAGCGTTGGCTCGACACCAACCCGACCCGGTCCCGTCCGGGCACGTCCGAACTCACCGCCGCGGGGGCCGAGGCCGAGGAGGTCTCCCGATGATGGGTTCCCGCGACGGGACGGCGCGCCTGCAGCGCTCGCCCGGCGAAGGACTCGACCGCAAGGCCCTGCGGCGCCCCCGGCGCCCAAGGCGCCGCCGCGCGCCGCGCACCCGCCGCTCGGTGATGCTGCTGGTCGTCATGGCGCTGTTCATGCTGGGGCCGCTGTCGCCGGCGTCCGCGTCGGTCCCGCAGCTGCCGAACCCGCTGAACGACGCGTGCAGCCCGGCCGACCATCCGGCGCCCGAGCAGTACGGATCCGGGACGGACGGCATGATCAAGCCGCCCGACTACCCGGACGAGAAGCTGCGGAAGACGCCCGTCGAGAAGCTCACGTACTACGACCGGTACGGCACCGCCGGGCAGACCTGGTACGCGGTCGACATGGGTTGCTCGGACGCGATGTCGATGATGGGCAACGCGATCGCGAACACCGTGTTCACCCTCGTCCGGACGGTGGACCGGACGACGATCAGCGTCTACCAGGCGGCCGCGTCGGAGTCGCTGCTGAGCTGGCTGAAGGACACCGTCGACGGGGTCATCACCAACGTCGGCAAGACGTTCAACGCCCGCTACTGGTCGTGGGTGGTCATCCTCGGCGCGATGTGGCTGGCCTGGTGGGGTCTCGTCCGCAAGCGCGCGAGCAAGGTCACCGAGGGCGTGATCTGGATGGTCGCCGCGATGGTGGCGCTGGTCTGGCTGATCGCGCGGCCCGCGGACTTCACCACGCTCGGGACGAAGGTGTCCGAGGCGACCAGCGCCGCGTTCAGCGCCGCGCTGCCACCGAGCGACACCAAGGGCGGGACGTGCGTTCCCGTCCCCGAGGGCAAGCCCGACCCGGCGACGTCGGAGAGCATGGACGCGACGTCCCGCAACGCCAACGCGCTGTGGGTCGCGCTGGTCTGCAAGCCGTGGCTGCAGGGCGAGTTCGGCACCAGCGACCCCAACGCGAAGATCATCAAGCAGAACGCCGACAAGCTGCTCTGGGCGCAGGCGGTCGACCTTCCGGAGACCTACGGCACGAACAAGGTCGACCTGGGCAAGAAGGGCGACGCCTACAAGGACGTCACGAAGGACATCCACGACAACCATCCCCAGAACTACGCGCTCTTCCAGGGCAAGGACTGGCAGAACCGGCTGGGAGTGTCGCTCATCGCGCTGTTCGCGGCGCTGGTCGCGGGCCTGCTCATCCTGGTCATCGCGCTCGCGCTGATCGTCGTGAAGATCGCGTTCCTGCTGCTCCTCGTCGCGGGGCCGATCTTCCTCGGGATCGGCATCCATCCGGGCGTCGGGCGCGTCATCGCCGTCCGCTGGCTCGAACTGCTGCTGTCCATGCTGCTGAAGCAGGCCGCGCTCATCGGGGTGCTCTCGCTGCTGCTGTGGGCGTACAGCCTGATCCTCGGCGAGACGCTGCCCTGGGGCCTGCAGGTGGTGCTGATCGCGCTGGTGACGTTCGCGGCGTTCGTGTACCGCAAGCCGTTCCAGCACCTGTTCTCCTCCGTCGGCTACTCGGCGGTCGGGGCGCGGGGCAAGGGCGAGGCGGAACTCGGCAAGTCGATCGCGGCGGCCCGCAAGAGCACCGAGGCGATGCCGCCGGTGGCCGCCTACCAGATGTTCCGCAAGGCCAAGAACGACCCGGCGATGGCGGCCGCCGTCGCCGGCGGCGTGACGGGCGGCGGCGCGGTGGCCGGAACGGTGGCCGCGGCCGACCGGTCGGCGCCCGGCGCGGGCACGGAGCAGTCGCCCGAGGACGCGCCGGTGCTCGCGGCCAAGCCGCGCGGCGCGGGCGCCGCGGCGGCCCAGGGGCGCTCCAGGCGCGGTGCTCCACCGCTGAACCTGCCGACCAGGGCGGGCGCCCTCGGCGACCGCCGCACGGACGGCGCCAGGGCGGCGGCCGTCAAGCCCGGCGGCGTCACCGTCGCGAAGGGCGACGGTGAGGACTCCGGCGGCGGAGGAGGGTCGGGCAAGGGCACCGTCCGTCCGACCTCCTGGGCGGGCCGCGGCGGAACCGGCGGCGGCGTGTCCGATGGCGGCGGTTCGGGCGGCAGCGGCGGTTCCGGCGGCGGCTCGGGCGGTTCCGGCGGTGGCGGCGGAGGCTGGTTCGGCGGCGGCGGTGGCGGCCGGTCGTCCGGTTCCGGGCGCGGCCGCGGGCGCTCGGGCGGTGGCTCCGGTGGTTCTGGCGGGTCCGGTGGCTCCGGTGGTTCGGGTGGCTCCGGTGGCGGCGGCTGGTTCTCCGGCGGCGGCAACGGCGGCGGCAACGGCGGCGGCGGTTCGGGCGGTTCGGGCGGCGGGTCCGGGAACGTCCCCCGGCAACGCGGCCGCGGCGGCGGTGCCGGGGGCGGAAGGCCCTCGCGGCCCGAGCCCGGCGGGCGGCAGGCGCCCCCGCCGCTGTGGGGCAGGGGCGGCTCCAACGCCAGCCCGCCGATCCCGTTCTGGTTGCGTCCGGTGGATCGCCGGTCCGGTGAGCCGAATCGGGACGAGTGATGAACCTGAACGACCGGCGGCGCAAGCTGCTGTTCGCGGGTCTCGTCGTGCTGCTCGCGGCGGTCGGCGTCTACCTGACGGTGGCCTCTCCCTCGGGCGGGTCCGGCGATGAGCCGAAGGCCCGCCCGAGCGCGACCGCGACGCAGGGGCCGCAGGCCCCCGCGTCCCCGCCGCCCGGGATCCAGAACGCCGTCGACCCGAACGACTTCGACGTGTACCGGCTGCTGCCGTTCTCCCGGCAGGAGTTCGCCACGGCGGCCGACATGGCGCAGCGGTTCGTCGCCGCCTACGGGACGTACCGCTACGACGAGGCCCCCCAGGCCTACATGGCGCGCTTCGCCGGCCTGACCACCACCGACCTCGGGCAGCGGCTCGGCCAGGGCGTGGCGACGCCCGGGATGGTGGAGGAGCGCCGCCGCGAGCAGCTCGTCGCGCAGGGCGCGGCGTCCCTCGACCAGATCCGCGACATCGAGAACAACTCGATCATCTTCCTGGTGACCGGCCGGCAGCAGGTCACCAGGAACGGGCGGACCAGCAGCGACAGCAAGCGGTACGCGGTGACCGTGACGAGGGACGGCGGCTCGCTGAAGGTCTACTCGTTCGAGCCGGCCGACGCCGGACAGGCGGGGGACACGGGATGAGCCCGCGAAGGCTGCTGCTCGTCGGCGCTCTCGGCGTCGCAGCGGTGATGTTCGCGGCGCTGGTCTTCGTCCCGATCCTGTTCGGCGCGAGCCAGTTCCTGTTCGGCGGCGGGATCGGCGGTGGCGGCGGCTGCGTGAACGTCGCCGGCGCCGGCGCGCAGCCCGCGGCGGCCACCGACGCGAAGTCCGTCCCCGCCGACTACCTGAAGCTGTACCAGGAGGCCGGCAAGAAGTACGGCATCCCCTGGAACCTCCTGGCGGGCGTCGGCAAGGTCGAGACCGACCACGGCAGGTCGACGATGCCGGGCGTCTCCAGCGGGGAGAACTACGCGGGCGCGGGCGGTCCCATGCAGTTCCTGGCCGCGACGTTCAAGGCGTTCGCGGTGGACGGCGACAAGGACGGCAAGAAGGACCGCTACGACCCGGAGGACGCCATCCCGACGGCCGCCGCCTACCTCAAGCACAACGGCGCCCCCGAGCGCATGCGCACCGCGATCTTCCAGTACAACCACTCGTGGGACTACGTGGACCTCGTCCTGGACTGGGCGAAGCGCTACGCCGGCGGCGAGTTCGAGGCCGTCCAGGCGAACGGGATCAACTGCGAGGACAACGAGCTGCCCGCCAACGTCGGCGCCCTCGTCAAGACGATCATCGCGTTCGCGATGGCGCAGCGCGGCAAGCCGTACGTGTTCGGCGCGAACGGGCCGGACGCCTATGACTGCTCCAGCCTGATCCAGGCCGCCTACCGGCAGGTCGGGCTCAACCTCCCGCGCACGACGTTCGAGCAGTGGCCGTTCGGCGTGAAGATCGCCAAGGGCAAGGAGCAGCCCGGCGACCTGGTGTTCTTCAACTCCGGCCCTGGGACGTCGGCCGACAACCCCGGCCACGTCGGGATGGTCATCGGCGGCGGCAAGATGATCGTGGCGAGCTGCTCGGCGTGCGTGCCCGCGATCGGCGTGAAGACCTACAAGAAGGCGAACTGGATCGGGGTGACCCGCCCGCTCGCGCGGCCGGACTTCAAGAAGAAGGTGTCCGAGCTGGCCGCGCGGCAGTAGCCGCCCGGCGGCTTCAGCGGAACCGGCGCCTGCCCACGACGAGCAGGACCTCGCGCAGCGCGTCGGCGGCGGCCCGGACGTCCTCCGGCGGCACCCGGGCCATGACCTCCTCGTGCGCCGTCCCCGACGCGGCCAGGGCCTGCTCGGTGACGCGCAGCCCGTCCGCGGTCAGCTGGACGAAGCGGCTGCGCGCGTCGCCGGCGTTGGCCTCGCGCTCCACGTAGCCCGCCTTCTGCAGCCGCTGCAGGACGTTGCTCGTCCCGCCCGAGGTGAGGAACGCCGAGCGCGTGAGCTCGCTCGGCCTCAACCGGTACGGCTCGCCCTCCCGGCGCAGCACGGTCAGCACCTCGAACTCGGCGTAGGTGAGGCCGAGCTCGGCCAGGGGGCCCCGGAGGGCCTGCTGGACCAGCAGGGCGACGCGCCCGGCGCGCTTGCTCAGCTCCAGCATCGCGACGAGCGGCTCCGGGAGCCCGTCCCGCCGCCACGCGGCGGCCACGTCATCGATCTCGTCCTGCACGCCCCGAGCGTACTCGCTCCACTGGTTGCTTTTTAGAAAGCTAACTCTTAAGCTTTTGAGTATGACAACGACTCTCCTGATCACCAACGGCCTCGTCATCGACACCGCCCCCGAACCGACCGTGCTGGGGACCGCCGACGTGCTCGTCGAGGACGGCCGCATCGCCGCGGTCGGTCCGGACCTGGCCGTGCCGGCCGGCGCCGAGACCATCGACGCGACCGGGCACATCGTCATGCCGGGCTTCGTCGACACCCACCGGCACACCTGGCAGGCCGGGATCCGCGCCGCCCTGCCGGACGGCACGCTCCCCGCCTACCTGCGCCGCGTCCTCGGCGAGATGGCGCCCCGGTACCGCCCGGACGACGTGTTCGCCGGGACGCTCGCCGGGGCCCTGGAGTGCCTCGACTCCGGCATCACGACGCTGGTCGACTGGTCGCACATCCAGCTGAGCCCGGACCACACCGAGGCGAACATCGCGGCGCTGCGGGCCGCCGGCATCAGGGCGGTTTTCGGGTACTGCTACGGCGGCGACGGCGACCTCGGCGCGCTCGCCGCCGAGACCGGCCGCGTCCACCGCGAGCACTTCGCCGCCCCGGGCGGCCCCGTCACGATGGCGATGGCCGCGCTCGGCCCCGAGATCGCGGGCGACGAGCGCGCCCTCGCCGAGTGGCGCACGGCCCGCGAGTTCGGGCTGCCGGTCACCGTGCACATGGGCGGCCACGGCGCCGAGAGCGCCGCTCGCGGCCTGGCGTTCCTCGACGCCCACCGGCTGATGGACCACCCGGCCACGTACGTCCACGCCAACTTCTACACCGACGAGGACCTGAAGCGGATCGCCGGAAGCGGCGGGACGGTCTCCGTCGCCCCCGCCATCGAGGCCGCACTGGACATCGGCGCCCCGCCCACCGGACGCGCCCGCGGCGCCGGCGCCCCGACCGGGCTCGGCGCCGACACGGTCGCCTCCGGCCCCGGCGACATGTTCAGCGTGATGCGCGCCGCCTACGTCCTCGAACGGGGACGCCCGGACGGCGCCGGCCTCGGCTTCACCACAGCCGACGCCCTGCGGACGGCCACGATCGAGGGCGCCGAGGTCGCGGGGCTCGCGGACGTCACCGGATCGCTGACCCCGGGCAAGCAGGCCGACCTCCTCGTCCTGCGCACCGACACCTTCGGCCTCGCGGCGGCCCACGACCCCATCGCGGCCGTGGTCCTGGCGGCGGACACCCGCAACGTCGACACCGTCCTGGTCGGCGGACGGGTGGTCAAGCGCGGGGGAGTGCTGCGCGGACACGACGTCCCCGCCCTCCTGGCGCGCCTGTCGGACTCCGCCGCGCATGTGACGGCGGCCTGAACCGCGGGAATCGTCGGCCCCGCGTGGCATGCTGATCGGCGTGGAGTCCGAGATCACGATCCGCGTCGCCGACGAGCTGCTGATGTTCCTGCCCGCCACCCGGCGGGAGTCCCCGGCGCGGGTGCCCTACGACGGAACCTCGACGCTGGGGCACCTCGTGGAGTCGCTGGGCGTGCCGCTGCCCGAGGCGGGCCCGATGACCGCCGACGGCGAGCCCGCAGGCCCCGCCACCCGTCCGGAAGCCGGGGCCGAGGTCCGCGTGGCGGCGGTGCCGCGCCCCCAGCCCGTGCCGCTGGAGCCGGGCCAGGTCGCCCCCCGCTTCCTCCTCGACGTGCACCTCGGCACGCTGGCCCGGCGCATGCGCCTGCTCGGCCTCGACACCGCCTACCACAACGACATGGACGACCCGGCGCTCGTCGTCCAGGCCAACGAGGAGCGCCGCGTCCTGCTCACCCAGGACCGCGGCCTCCTGCGCCGCCGCGCCCTGTGGTTCGGCGCCTACGTCCGCGGCTCGCGGCCGGACGACCAGCTCCGCGACCTGCTCGACCGTTTCGCGCCCGTCCTGCGGCCGTGGACGCGCTGCACCGCCTGCAACGGCGAGCTCGTCCCGGTCGACAAGGAGGAGGTCGAGCGCGAGCTGCGGGCTGGCACGCGCCGCAGCTACGACGTCTACGGCCGCTGCGCCGGGTGCGGGCAGGTCTACTGGCGCGGGGCACACGGCGACCACCTTGAGGAGATCGTCCGCGACGCGACGCGTCTGGTCGACTCCCTCCGGGGGAACGGAACCGGACGGACCGGCGCCGCGGTCTGATCACGAAGACGGAGAGGAGCTGGTCGCGATCGATCTCGTGGTGGTGGTGGGGGCGGCGATCCTCGCGGACGGGCGGCTGCTGGCCGCCCAGCGCGCCGAGCCGCCGCACATGGCGGGCGGCTGGGAGCTCCCCGGCGGCAAGGTCGACCCCGGAGAGTCGGACGAGGACGCCCTGGTACGCGAGTGCCACGAGGAACTGGCCGTGAAGGTGCGCCTCGTCCGCCGCGTCGGCGGCGACTGGCGCCTGAGCGAGCGCGCCGTCCTGCGCGTCTGGACGGCCGAGCTGGTAGAAGGCGAGCCCCAGCCTCTAGAACACCTGGAACTCCGCTGGCTGACCCCGCCCGAGCTCTACGACGTCGACTGGCTCCCCGGCGACCGCCCAGTGATAGACCTCCTGGCCGCCCAGGGCCTCACCTAGAACCTCCTGAACCCGGGCCCGCCCCGCGGGGATCCACCCGGGCGCCCAAGCCCGAACGCGCCGACCCTGGCCACGGCCGAAACCAAGCAACAACCTGAAGGACCGCGATCGCGTCCGGAGGCAGGTTCGAGCGAAGCGTGAATCTGATCGAGATCGGCCGAGCACCCAAGCCGTTCACGACCGACCTCAGCCGCCACAGCAACCCCGCAACAACCCCAAGGGCCGCGATCGCGTCCGAAGGCAGGTTCAAGCGAAGCGAGAACCTGATCGCGCAGCGAGCCGCAAGGCGAGACGAAGCGATGCCAGCGATCGCCCGCGTTTATCGACGATGGAGGGCCGCCAGGCCCGAAGGAGGAGAAAAACGCTAAGAAATACGGTTCGCGCCTGCGAAGTCGGAGCGGTCGGAGAGTTTGGAGATTTTGACCACATCGCCGGTCTGGGGGGCGTGGAGGTACTTGCCGTCGCCCAGGTAGATGCCCATGTGGTGCAGGTTGCCGCCGAAGTACACGAGGTCGCCGGAGCGGAGCGCGCCGCGCGAGACCTTCGTTCCCATGGCGAACAGGTCGCCGGTGTAGTGCGGGAGGCCGGGCTTGCCGACCTGGCCGTAAGCCCAGACGACGAGGCCGGAGCAGTCGAAGCTGCTCGGTCCGGCGGCGGCCCACACGTACGGGGAGCCGAGCTTGGTGAGCGCCTTGCGGGCCATCTTCGCGGGCAGGCCGGAGCCCTTGACGGTGGCGCTGAGGCCGGTGCGCGGGTCGCTCGCGTGGGTGGTGGTCAGCTTGTCGAGGCGCTTCATCACCTCGGAGACCTTGGTCCTGGCCGCCTCGCGCGCCTTCTTGGCGTCGTCCCAGGCCTTCTTGACCTGCGCGGTCTTCGCCTTCGCGGTGCGCTCCGCGGCGTCGGCCTGGTCGATCTGCTTCTTCAGGGCGAGGACGGCGGTGGCCTGGCTCTGCGCGAGGTAGGCGCGGTCGGACAGCCCCTCGGGGGAGGCGCCGGAGCCGAAGAGGACGTCGGGGCTGCCGGCCATGTAGTTCGCGGCGGCCAGGGCGCCGAGCCGCCGGCGGGCGGGCTCGGCGAGGGCGCGGAGCCGCTCGGCCTCCTTGGTGGCGTCCTGCTCGGCCTTGCGGGCCTTGTTGAACTCCACACGGGCCTTGTTGAACTTCTCCGTGAGGATCTCGGCCTCTTCGTTCAGCGCGTCGAGGCTCTTGCGCAGGCCCTTCTCGGTCGTCGGCGTGGGGCTCGGAGCCGACGGCGCGGAGGCGGGCCGGAACGGCTGCGCGGCGTGGGCGAGGTTCGGCGCGGTGGCGCCGAGGCCGATCAGGAGCAGGGTGGCGGTGGCGGTGGGCAGAACGCGACGCCGCCGGTGGGAATCCGGAGCCAAGCCGGTGTTCTCCTCTCCTCGTACGCCTACCGGGTTAGCTGACGGGTTCGGGCCGGAGTCGCCCTACGACGAGCGTCGATTCACCCCGAGGGTGGTGGGTCCCCGGTTCTCCCGCGGGAGATTCGGCGTTCCGGCCGCAGTCCCGGGGGGTGGGACTCCGGACGACCGGATCTCGGGCAGATTACAAAGGATGCGCAAAGTTGGCCAATCGAGGCCCGTGCGACCGGTGGGACGAACGGCTCGGAGTGGGTGGTACGCCCGGCCAAGTAGAATGGGTACTGCCGCGTGTCTGCGGTGACTCCCGAACTCTCACGCAAGGCGAACCCGCATGCCCATCTCCACGCGCGACGACCTCCGTAACGTTGCGATCGTCGCCCACGTCGACCATGGCAAGACGACGCTGGTCGACGCCATGCTCTGGCAGTCCGGCGCCTTCCGCGAGAACCAGGACGTCGACGACCGGGTGCTCGACTCCAACGACCTGGAGCGCGAGAAGGGGATCACCATCCTCGCGAAGAACACCGCGGTCCTGCACAACGGGCTGACCATCAACATCATCGACACTCCGGGGCACGCCGACTTCGGCGGCGAGGTCGAGCGCGGCCTGTCCATGGTGGACGGCGTCGTGCTCCTGGTGGACGCCAGCGAGGGCCCGCTCCCGCAGACCCGGTTCGTGCTGCGCAAGGCGCTCGAGGCGCGGCTGCCGGTGATCCTTGTCGTGAACAAGACCGACCGTCCCGACGCGCGCATCGACGAGGTCGTGGACGAGACCTACGAGCTCTTCATGGACCTCGACGCCGACGAGGAGCAGATCGACTTCCCGATCGTGTTCGCGTCCGGCCGCGCCGGGCGGGCCTCGCTCGACAAGCCCGCGGACGGCACGATGCCCGGCAGCGACGACCTGGAGCCGCTGTTCAAGGTCATCACCGAGACGATCCCCGCGCCGGCCTACGACCCGGACGCCCCGCTCCAGGCGCACGTGACGAACCTGGACGCCTCCAGCTACCTCGGCCGGATCGCGCTGTGCCGGGTGCACGCCGGCACGATCAAGAAGGGCCAGCAGGTCGCCTGGTGCCGGCACGACGGCAGCGTCGACCGGGTGAAGATCACCGAGCTGCTGATGACGGAGGCGCTCACCCGCAAGCCCGCGGACGACGCCGGGCCCGGCGACATCATCGCCATCGCCGGCATCCCCGACATCATGATCGGCGACACCATCGCCGATCCGGAGGACCCGCGCCCGCTGCCGCTGATCACGGTGGACGAGCCCGCGATCTCCATGACGATCGGCACCAACACCGGGCCGATGGCGGGCCGCGAGAAGGGCACCAAGGTCACCGCCCGGATGGTCAAGGACCGGCTCGAACGCGAGCTCGTCGGCAACGTGTCGATCCGGGTGCTGCCGACCGAGCGTCCCGACGCCTGGGAGGTGCAGGGCCGCGGCGAGCTCGCCCTGGCGATCCTGGTGGAGAACATGCGCCGCGAGGGCTACGAGCTGACCGTCGGCAAGCCGCAGGTCGTCACGCGGGAGATCGACGGCAGGAAGCACGAGCCGGTCGAGCGGCTCACCGTCGACATCCCCGAGGAGTACCTCGGCGCGGTCACGCAGCTGATGGCGGTCCGCAAGGGCCGCATGGAGCACATGACCAACCACGGCACCGGCTGGATCCGGATGGAGTTCCTCGTCCCGGCCCGCGCCCTGATCGGGTTCCGCACCGAGTTCATGACCGAGACGCGCGGCACCGGCATGGCGCACCACGTCTTCGAGGACTACGAGCCCTGGTTCGGTGAGCTGCGCACCCGTCCCTCGGGTTCGCTCGTGGCCGACCGGTCCGGCGCCGCCACCGCCTACGCGATCACCAACCTCCAGGAGCGCGGGACGTTCTTCGTCGGCCCGACCACCGAGGTGTACGAGGGCATGATCGTGGGGGAGAACTCCCGCGCCGACGACATGGACGTCAACATCACCAAGGAGAAGAAGCTCACGAACATGCGGTCGTCCACCGGCGACGAGCTGGAGCGGCTCACCCCGCCCCGTCTCCTGTCGCTGGAGGAGGCCCTGGAGTTCTGCCGCGAGGACGAGTGCGTCGAGGTCACCCCGACCGCCGTCCGCATCCGCAAGGTCGTCCTGGACGCCAAGGAGCGCGAGCGCACGCGCGCCCGCACCAAGCGCGCCGGCTGAGCGCCGAAGCTCAAAGGGGCGGCCCCGCGGTTCTCGGAACCGCGGGGTGAACGTACCGGCCTGCTTCAGCAGGGCCCGGTGGAAGGGCAGCCCGTATCCCTCGACCGCCAGCGG